>NZ_JAMKBZ010000035.1:0-50295 GCF_053772255.1 Rhodopseudomonas parapalustris
CAATGAGTGGGGTGGTTGTGCACCATGATCACCGCGGTCGCCGACAGCTCCAGTCCGCGTTTGACGATTTCCCGCGGGTACACCGGCGTGTGGTCCACGGTGCCGACCTGCTGCAATTCGTCGGCGATGAGCTGGTTGCGCTTGTCGAGAAACAGAATCCGAAACTGCTCCTTGTCGGCGAACGCCATGGTGGTGCGGCAATAGTCGATCACCGCCGACCACGACGACAGCACGGTGCGCTGCTTGACCTGTCCCTTGGTCACCCGCGCCGCTGCGGCGGCGATCAGCTTGATTTCGATAATTGCAGCCTCGCCGAGACCGCTGACTTCGCGCAACCGCTCGGCGGGCGCATGCACAGCCTCGGCGAACGAGCCGAACCGGTTGACCAAGGCTTTCGCCAGCGGTTTGACGTCGCGCCGCGGCAGCGCCCGAAACAACACCAGTTCGAGCAGCTCGTAGTCGGTCAGCGCCTCGGCTCCGGCATCGCGGAACCGCTCGCGCAGCCGTTCGCGATGGCCGTGATAATGCGGCGCCTCGGCAAATTCCGTCTGCTGTGATCGCTCGGCGTTGTCTGTCGGCATGTCCATGGCCGTGCATTTGATGCTACCACAACCATGCCGTGCCGGGCGGCATTTGCAACCCGAATCCGGCCCTTATTTCGGGCGCTTAACAGTTCTGGATCAGTCGGCGCTCGGCAGCCGGCGCATCGTGAATTCGATGGTGTCGCCTGGCAATTCGCGCCAGCTCTCGACGCCGCTCATATAGGCCGCCTTCGGCCACGCCTCGAGAAACGCCTTTGCCTTGGCGCGCGCGGCCGGCCTGGGCAGCACGAAGGTCTCGCGCAGAAAGCCGTCGGCCGGCGTGCTGCGCCGCGCCATCCGCGTCGCAAGATCGCGCGGCAAGTCCCGGGGACGATCGACCATGGCGGTGGCTCCGCTGACGCTCCTCGACACTCAAGATAGTCGGTCCGGGGAACGAATCCGAGTCCTTCCGGCTTTGAGTCCGGTTCGAGTAGCAGTGGAGTATGCGTCATGGCCCCGCGCGCCAACTGGAAGGGTTTTCTGAGGTTGTCTCTGGTGACCTGCCCGGTAGCGCTCTACCCGGCCACGTCGGACTCCGAGAAAATCAGCTTCAACCAGATCAACCGGGCCACCGGCCACCGGATCAAATATCTGAAGGTCGATGCCGAGACCGGCGACGAGGTGCCGGCCGACGGGATTATGAAGGGCTACAAGGTCGATACCGACAGCTATATCGAGATCACCAAAGACGAACTCGACAATCTTGCGCTCGAATCGACCCGCACCATCGAAATCGATCAGTTCGTGCCGCGCGCGGAGATCGACGATCTGTATCTGGTCCGCCCTTATTATGTGGTGCCGGACGGCAAGGTCGGCCACGATGCCTATGCGGTGATCCGCGAAACCATCCGCAGCATGGACAAGGTGGCGCTGGCGCGGGTGGTGCTGACCAATCGCGAGCATGTCATCGCGTTGGAGGCGCGCGACAAAGGTCTGGTTGGAATGCTGCTGCGCTATCCCTACGAGGTGCGCGAGGCCGGCGATTATTTTGACGACATCCAGGACGTCAAGATCACCAAGGACATGCTGGATCTCGCCAAGCATATCGTCGAGCAGAAGTCCGGCCACTTCCAGCCGGATCTGTTCGAAGATCACTACGAAAGCGCGCTCACCGAACTGATCGACAGCAAGATGGCCGGCCAGCCGGTCATGCCGCAGGCTCGTGCGCGCGGTGACAACGTCGTCGACCTGATGGATGCGCTGCGCAAGAGCCTCGGCGAAAGCGGCAAGTCTGCGCCGGCTGCTGCGCCCAAGAGCTCGGCTGCGGACAAGCCCGCCGCCGCAAAACCTGCGAAGGCCAAGAGGCGCAAGACGGCCGCCGGTCAAAAGGAAATGCTGCTTCCGATCTCCGGGCAGGGTGCCGGCAAGGCGAAGGAAGAACCGGCAAAGGGAAAGAAGTCGGCGCGGAGCGTGGCGGGTAGTAAAGCAAGAAAGGCCAGTTAGTTCACCACAGCCTCAGCGCCCGCGTCGCCCTCACCGCGCCCCTCTCCCGCTTGCGGGAGAGGGGCGCGCCGTGCATGGGAAGAGGATGACGGCTTTTTCCATACCTTGTTTGCCAGGACCGATGCCAGAGGATGTATTCCTTAACCCCGCCGGCAGCCGGCTCCCTCTCCCGCTTGCGGGAGAGGGCTGGGGTGAGGGCTGACGCGAGCACTGAGTGACTCCCGAGCGTGAGTGCGACGCGGTCGGCTGCTAACAGCCGGTTGCTAGCTCTCCCTCACTTCGCCAGGATTAGCTCCCGTACCTTCTCGGCCACAGCCGGCGTCGCCGGATTGTAGACGATCATGCCGAGTTCGGGGCGGCCTTCGACTGCGAAGGACGAGAATTCGAAGTCGAGCGGGCCGGCTTCGGGATGATGTATGCACTTGATACCCTCACCGTGGGCGACGATGTCGTTGTCTTGCCACAGCTCAGCGAACTCCGGACTCATCCGGCACAGTTCTTCGACGAGGCCGAAGACTTCGTCACTGCCGCTGGCGCCGGCCCGCGCGACATCGGCGCGGAAGGCGCCGACCACGAACCGCGCGATGGCGCTCCAATCCTCGCGCCGGACGCGCTTGCGGCCGCCGCCGAACATCAGGCGCAAGATGTTGCGTTGGCCGGGCTCTAGCTTGGAGTAATCGGTGAGCAGCGCCGCTGCAGCCCTGTTCCAGCCGACCACATCCCAGGTCGCGGTCTTGATGATGGCCGGGCTCCATTCCAGCGCATCAAGCACGCGCTGCAGCCGCGGCGTGATGCCTTCGGCTGGCCTGTAGCGCACCTCGGGCGGACGGCCGAGGGCGAGCATGAACAGATGCTCGCGCTCCGGCTCGGTCAGCATCAGCCCCTTGGCGATGCGGTCAAGCACAGCGGCCGACGGCGCGCCGCCGCGGCCCTGTTCGAGCCAGGTATACCAGGTGGCGCTGATATTGGCGCGCTGCGCCACCTCCTCGCGCCGCAAACCTGGCGTTCGCCGCCGCCCGGTCGCGAAACCGAAAGCGGTGGGGTCGAGCCTGGTGCGGCGGCTGCGCAGGTACGCACCGAGCGCGTTCGGTTGATCGGCCACGGGCAATCCTATTGAGAGCTATACCAGGATAACGTCACGACTTTAACCGGGTGAGACATACCGCCAAATTCGCCGCCGACCAAATCGGAGGTATCTTGATGCGTGTTTTCCTCACTGGCGCGACCGGCTTCATCGGCTCCCGCGTTCTCAGACAGTTGCTCGGCGCTGGCCACCAGGTGATCGGACTGACGCGGTCCGAGTCCGGCGAGCGCTGGCTCGCCGAAGCCGGGGCCGGCGTCCATCGCGGGACGCTCGACGACCCCGCCAGCGTCGCTCGCGGCGCCGAACAGGCCGACGCCGTGATCCACACGGCGTTCGACCACGAGTTCTCGCGCTACGTCGAAAATTGCGAGAAAGACCGCCGCGTCATCGGAGCGATGGCGCAGGTGCTGGCCGGTTCGAACCGCCCGCTGATCATCACCTCGGCCACGGCGATGGGCGCCACCGGGCCGGGACAGCCGGCCGTCGAACAGGCGGTCGACTGGGACCACCCGCTGCCGCGCGTCGCCAGCGAACAGGCCGGCCGCGACGCCGCCGACAAAGGTGTGTCGGTCGCGGTGGTGCGGTTGCCCCAGGTGCACGATCCGGAGAGGCAGGGCCTGATCTCGCCGCTGATCGCGATCAGCCGCGCCAAGGGCCTGTCGGCCTATGTGGGCGACGGAACGAACCGTTGGTCAGCCGCCCATGTCGACGACGTCGCGCGGCTGTATCGGCTCGCGCTCGACCATCACGAGCCCGGCGCGCGTTATCATGCGGTCGCCGAGGAGGGCATCAGCCTGCGCCTGATCGCCGAAACCATCGGCACCGGACTCGGCGTCCCGGTCCGCTCGCTCGCCCCGGACGCGGTCGGCGATCACTTCGGCTGGATGAGCCCTTTCATGGCTATCGACATGCAGGCGTCGAGCGCCTGGACTCGCGAGCGGCTGAACTGGACGCCGTCGGGTCCGGACCTGATCAGTGATTTGAAGGCGATGGATTACGGACGGGCTGCTGCAGCGAGTTAGTCAGCAAGCATAGGTTGGACAAAGCGAAGCGTGCCCACCGGCTCGCGGAACGCGGTACTCAACGAGCCATTCCGGGTTCGCGCTTGGCGGCGCGCCCCGGAATGACGGCTGATCCGCTCAGCTCTGGAACGGCGGCTTGTCGAGGCCCTTGGGAGAGGCGGTGAAGATTTCGCAGCCGTCTTCGGTGACGCCGATCGAGTGTTCGAACTGCGCCGACAGTGAACGGTCGCGGGTCACCGCGGTCCAGCCGTCGGACAGGATCTTCACATAGGGTTTGCCGAGATTGATCATCGGCTCGATGGTGAAGAACATGCCGGGCTTGAGTACCGCGCCTTGCCCCGGGCTGCCGACATGGATGATGTTCGGCTCGTCGTGGAACAGCCGGCCGAGGCCGTGCCCGCAGAAATCGCGCACCACGCTCATCTGCTGCGGCTCGACGAAGCTCTGGATGGCGTAGCCGATGTCGCCGGTGGTGGCGCCCGGCTTCACCGCCGCGATGCCGCGCAGCAGCGACTCGTAGGTGACGTCGATCAGCCGCTCGGCTTTGCGGGCGATCGGCCCGACCGGATACATCCGGCTGGAATCGCCATACCAGCCGTCGAGGATCATGGTCACGTCGACATTGACGATGTCGCCTTCCTTCAGCGGCCGGTCGCCCGGCATGCCGTGGCAGACAACGTGATTGAGCGAGGTGCAGGTCGAGTAGCGGTAGCCGCGATACATCAAAGTCGCCGGATAGGCGCCGTGGCTGAAGGCGAACTCGCGCACGAAGTCGTCGATCTTCGAGGTCGGAACCCCCGGTTTGACAATGTCGACCAGCTCATCGAGGCAGCGCGCCACCAATTGGCCGGCCTTGCGCATCCCGGCAAAGCCGGCGGGGCCGTGCAGCTTGATCTGCCCGGTCTTGCGCTGGGCGGTTTCGGTGGCGTCGACGTAGCTCATGCGGACCAGTCTTTTGAGGAAGCGGGTGATTTGACGCCAATCTAGTGATCGCGGCCCGTCGCAGCAAGCGCGGGCGCCGGCCGTCTGCGTCGCCTCCCGGACATGGCCGCGGTGAGGCGGCCCCGGCCGCAATGCTCTCTTGGCGACGCAATCCGGCAACGTTAAGGATGAACACGCACACCCTCACCAAATCGCAGAGAGGCAATGGAGTCCCTCGACTCGGTCAGCATCGCCATTCTGCTCGGCTCGGTCCTGGTGATGGCGGGAATCCTGTCGAGCCTGTTGGCTCTGCGGTTCGGTGCGCCGCTGCTGCTGGTGTTCCTGGTCATCGGCATTTTGGCCGGAGATTCCGGCCCCGGTGGGCTCAATTTTAACGATCTCGGCAGCACGTACCTCGTCGGCTCGGTGGCGCTGGCGCTGATCCTGTTCGACGGCGGCCTGAAAACGCGATTCTCCAGCATCAAGGCGGTGCTGGCGCCGTCGATGGGGCTGGCCACTTTCGGCGTGTTGCTGACGGCGCTGCTCACCGCGCCGGTGGCGAAATACATGCTCGATCTGAGCTGGGTCGAGGCGCTGCTGGCCGGTGCCGTCGTCGCCTCGACCGACGCGGCAGCGGTGTTTCTGCTGGTGCACGCCCAGGGACTGCGACTGCGTCCACGCGTCGGCGCCACGCTGGAGGTCGAATCCGGCACCAACGATCCGTTCGCGGTGTTCCTCACCCTGATGCTGGTCGAGCTGATCACCCGTGGTGAAAGCTCGATCCTGCATGTGCTGATCGAGTTCGTTCGCGAGGCCGCGCTCGGTGCGATCATCGGCGTGGTCGGTGGCCGTGTCGTGGTGATGGCGCTGAACCGGGTGGCGCTGCCGCAAGGTCTGCACGCGCCGTTCGTCACGACCGCCGCACTGGTGGTATTCGGCGCCGCGCAGATATCGCACGCGTCGGGATTTCTCGCGGTGTATCTGGCCGGCATGATCATCGGCAATCAGCCGACTCGCGCCCATAATTCGGTCGTGGCATTTCTCGATGCCGCCACTTGGCTGGCGCAGATCGTGATGTTCGTCCTGCTCGGCCTTCTGGTCTCGCCGCAGCGGCTGATGGGCAGCATCGGGCCGGCGGTGGTGATCGCGCTGGCGCTGATGCTGGTGGCACGCCCGATCGCGGTGTTCATCTGCCTCGCGCCGTTTCGGTTCAATTGGCGGGAGCGGCTGTTCATCGCCTGGGTCGGTCTGCGCGGCGCGGTCGCGATCTTTCTGGCGTCGATCCCGATGCTGGTCGGGCTGTCGAAAGCTTACTTGTATTTCGACGTCGCGTTCGTGGTGGTGCTGATTTCCCTGATGCTGCAGGGCTGGACCTTGGCGCCGGCCGCCCGCAAGCTGCACGTCGCGCTGCCGCGTACCGATCGCGGTCCGCGGCGCATCGAGCTGGATCTGCCCGGCCAGCTCGAACAACAGCTCGTCGGCTATGCGGTGCGGCCGAAGAGCCTTTATCTGAAGCGTGGTTTGATCCCGTCCTGGTCCAAACCGACGCTGGTGATCCGCGACGAACGGATTCTCACCCCGGAAGAAGCCGAGCCGATCACTCCCGGCGACTACATCTATCTCCTGGCGCCGCCGGAGAAGGCCGCGGCGCTCGACCGCTTCTTCGTCGACATGCCGCCTTCGGCCGCGCCGGACCCGCATCTGCTCGGCGATTTCATCGTGCCAGGCGAGACATCGCTCGGCGATCTCGCCGCTACCTACGGGATCAGCGTGACGCCCGGCCAGGAGGCGCTGACGCTGGCCGATTACTTCGACATCTATCTCGACCAGGCGCCGATCGTCGGTGCGACACTGCCGCTGGATTCGATCGTGCTGGTGGCGCGCAGCCTCGGCGGCGGCCGGGTCAATGTGGTCGGCCTGCGATTGCCCGAAGATGACGACGAGGCGCCCCCGCCGACCCGGCTCGCCAAAGTGAAGACCAAGCTGTCCGAGGTCTGGTCGTTGCTCGCCGGCGTTTAGCTGCAGCGTTCTCGAACGACCTCAGTCCGGTTTCTTGTCGGGCGCGGCGAGCACCGCCCGGCATTCCGCCGGCAGCTCCGACAGCGTGAGCTGGTGGCGCGGCTTCGGCGGCTTGGTCGGCGGCTTCGGATGCAGCACTGCGTCGCTGAACCAATAGGCGAAGTCGGAGACGCTGCAGCCTTCGCCGGCCGGCGGCTCCGGCTGAGACACGCAACCCTCCAAGCCGGGCGGACAGCTCAGCCGGATGTGGAAGTGGTAATCGTGGCCGTACATCGGCCGCACCTTGTGCAGCCAGGTACGATCGCCTTTCGCCTCTCGGCACAACGCCTTCTTGATCGCCGCGTTGACGAAGATCCGCTCCACCGCCGGCTCGCTGGCCGCGGCGCGGATCACCTTCCAATGCGTCGAGGTCCAGGCTGAGGGTTCGATATCGAGCCGGTCGCGGCGCACCATCATCACCGCCGACATCTCCTCGCGCTCGTTGCGCGACAGCCTCCGGTTCGGCATCGGGGTCAGCCAGATGTCGGCGTCGAGCCCGACCTGATGGCTGGCGTGTCCGGTCAGCATCGGCCCGCCGCGGGGCTGCGACATGTCGCCGACCAGGATACCGGGCCAGCCGGCCTGCATATGGGCCCGCTCGGCGACGCGCTCGATCAGTCGGACCGTGTCGGGCAGCGCCCAGTTCCGGTTGCGCGACAGCCGCATCACCTGCCAGGTCGGGCCGTTGATCGGGAGTGCCTCGCCGCCCGCCATGCAGCCCTTGGCGTAGAACCCGACCGGTTGCGGCGGCATCGCGGCCGGCCGCAGCTTGCCGGCGAACAATTCGCGCGCCGCAAGATGCGGATCGTTGGGATTTGCCAGCGGCGGCAGCGGCTTTGGATCGAGCGTGCCCTTGTCCTGAGCCTCGGCGGTCACCACCAACAGGCTCATCGTCGCCAGCAGCGTGGCGAGCCACTTCGGAGCATCAAGAATCGCACGGCGCATAGAGGCACTATACCGCACGGGGCGCTCGCCCGTGCCGAGGATCGAGCCGGCTGCGACGAACCGGCCGCGCGCGCTCGTGGGGTCTGGTTCGGCATGCATTTAAGGCTCTGCTAACCCTCTCCAATTCTGGCGCAATTTGGGGCGCTCGTGCCCCGCCCGCACATCGCTTAGGCAACGACCGGCCAAACCGGCTGAAAATCCTGTGATTGGGTCCCTCGACGGTCTACCCGCACCGTAGGGTTGCGCCGGAACTGCCTGTCTCGCGGGCAGGTTGGAATCGCCCGCATTTCGCGCGGCTGCGACATCCTTGCGGTTATACAATTTTTTCAGACACTTATTGCACAACAAGGGCGTCATTTGCGTGGTGAGGCGTGGTGAATGCCGCAAGTCCGGCTGAAAAAGAAGAAGACGGCTCCAAACCGTCCGGCCACCGGAGGCAACAAGCGTCGGTGCCATGCGTCCGCACCAAAGCTGACGTCGAAATCGCGGCGATCACCGAAGCCTGACGAGACGGTCGATCGGGAGCATGCGGTCGAGGCCGCGCTCGAAGAGGCGCGGCGGTCGCACGCCCGGCTGCGCGAGGCGATCGACATTCTTCCGCAGGGCATCGTCTTTCTGGATGCGGACGGACGCTACATTCTCTGGAACAAGCGCTACGCCGAGATCTACAAGGCCAGCGCCGATCAGTTCGAGCCCGGCGCGCGAATTCAGGACACGATGCGAATCGGCATCGCGCGCGGCGACTATCCAGAGGCGATCGGCCACGAAGAAGAATGGATCGCCGAACGGCTGCATCGGATGTTCAATCCGGGTCCGAGCCACGAGCAGGTGCTGGCCGACGGTCGTTGCATCCAGATCGAAGAGCGCACCACTTCCGACGGCGGCATCATCGGTCTGCGCGTCGACATCACCGAGCTGAAGCAGCGCGAAGCGTCGTTCCGGCTGATGTTCGACAGCAATCCGGTGCCGATGATCGTCTGTGAGCTGAACGACGAACGCATCCTCGCGGTCAACGACGCCGCGGTCGAGCATTACGGCTACTCGCCCACCGAATTCGCTTCGCTGAACATTCGCCGGCTGCAGGCTTTCGACACCGAGCTGCCATGGGCCGGCGATCGCACCCGCGAGGAACGCGCGGCCAAGACCTGGAAACACGTCAAGGCCGACGGCTCGCTGATCGACCTGGCGATCTACTCGCGGCAGCTCACCTACAACGGCGAGCCGGCGGTGCTGCTGGCGCTGATGGACATTACCGAACGCAAGCGCGCCGAGATGCGGCTCGCCTTCATGGCGCATCACGACGGGCTCACCGGGCTGCCGAACCGCAATTCGCTCCGCAAGCGGCTGGACGAGCTGTTGATCCAGACCCGCCGCACCGGCGAGAAGATCGCGGTGCTGTTCGTGGGCATCGATAATTTCAAGGCCATCAACGATACGCTGGGCCATGCCGTCGGCGACAAGCTGCTGCGTGGCGTTGCCCGCCGGTTGCGCTCGACGCTGCGCGAGGAAGATCCGCTGGCGCGGCTAAATTCCGACGAATTCGCGGTGGTCCAGACGGGTATCAAGCGGTCTGAAGACATCGTTCTGCTCGCCAAACGGCTGCTGCATGCGATCGCCGAACCGTATCTGCTGCAGGGCCACTCGGTGGTAGTCGGCGCGAGTATCGGCATTGCCGTGGCGCCGGGCGACGGCGACGATTCCGAGAAACTGCTGATGAACGCCGACATGGCGCTGTCGCGCGCCAAGAAGGACACCCGCGGCACTTTCAGCTTCTTCGAAGTCGGGATGGACGCGCGCGCCCAGGCTCGCCGCAAGATCGAGACCGATCTGCGCGCAGCGCTACAGCACGAGGTGCTGCGCCCGTATTATCAGCCGCTGGTCCGGCTCGCCGACGGCCGGATCACCGGCAGCGAAGCGCTGGTGCGCTGGCCGCATCCGGAGCGCGGCATGATTTCGCCCGCCGAGTTCATTCCGGTCGCCGAAGACACCGGCCTGATCAACGCGATCGGCGCGCAGATCTTGCGATCTGCCTGTATGGACGCTGCGCACTGGCCCGACGACGTCCGCGTCGCCGTCAATCTGTCGCCGCTGCAATTCCGTGTCGGCAATCTGCTCTCGGTCGTGATGGACGCGCTGAAGCAATCCGGCCTGCCGCCGCGGCGGCTCGAGCTGGAGATCACCGAGACCCTGCTGCTCGAAAAGAGCAGCCAGGTGCTGGCGACGCTGCATGCGCTGCGCGCGCTCGGGGTGCGGATCTCGATGGACGATTTCGGCACCGGCTATTCGTCGCTGAGCTACTTGCGCAGCTTCCCGTTCGACAAGATCAAGATCGATCAGTCGTTCGTTCGCGGGCTGTGCGACAATCGTGAATCCCAGGCGATCGTGCGCTCGATCATTAGCCTCGGCAACGGCCTCGGCGTCACCATCACGGCCGAGGGCGTCGAGAACGAGGCGGAGCTGAGCTGGCTGAGGGCCGAAGGCTGCCAGGAAGCGCAGGGGTTCCTGTTCAGCCAGGCCCGGCCGAACGTTGAAATTGCCGGGCTGCTGGATCTGCAGCAGAGCGGCGCATCGGCCGGTGCACAATTCGCGATGGGGTCGGCGCGGGTCGCGTAAGTTCCGTGCGGCCTGTTACTGTGTGTCGGCGCCGAGCCCGAGCGCGTCAGCCATCACCCGGAATACGTCGGTGTTTTCCATCGAGCCGTGGACGCGGTCGCTGCCGGGACCGGCGGCGGTCAGGATCACATCCTCGCCGGAATGCACGCTGGCGTTCATCATCGCCGGCAGATTGCCGATCCGCAGCACCGCACCCGGCACGCCCTTGTACTTGTCGTTGGCCTTGAAGGTGCCGGGTTTGTCGCCGGCCTCGGTGGGCTGGTTCGGGCCGTCGAGCTTCGGCCGCAGCGTCTCGTAGTGATCCGGCAGGCTGGCCGAGAAGATCGCCAGGCGCCGGCTGACATCGACGCGGTCCGGATAGCCGTCCGCATCGGGCGCTGGATAGTTCGGGAATCCGGCGCGGTCGTAGACGCCGATCCGCTCGCGCAGCGGCACGTCGTCGCCCTCGGCGAGATCGTCGCGCACGGTGCCGACCAGCGCGTTGGGATGGTTGTGATCGGCCACCACCAGGATCAGCGTGTCGTCGCCCCGCGCCTTGGCCCAGTCGCGGGTCTGGCGCACCGCGTTGTCGAGCATGATGGTGTCATAGACGGCGCGCTCCATGTCGAGCGCATGGGCGTACTTGTCGATCAGCCCGGATTCGACCATCAGGAAGAAGCCGGCCTCATTCTTCGACAGCACGTCGAGAGCGACCGCGACCTGCCGGGTCAGATCGGGCTGGTCAGGATTCTTGGCGACGCCGCCGCCTTTGAGAAAACGGCGGTCGAGCACGCCGTCCATATTGCCCGGCGCGAACAGGCCGAGCAGTTTTTCCGGACCGCTTTTCCTCACGGCCTCCAGCTCGGTCGCGTTGCTGGCGACCGAGTAGCCGGCGTCGCGGAATTTCGCCAGGTAATCGACATCGTCCTTGCGTTTGCCACCGGCGCTCTTCGGCAGGAAGTAAGCGGCTCCGCCACCCATCAGGACGTCCGGCTGCGCCGCATAGAACTGTGCGACGATGGCGTCGTAGGCGGCGCGGCGGCGGGTATGGGCGATCACCGCGGCGGGGGTGGCATCCTCGACTTCTGTATTGGTGACGATGCCGATCGCCAGGCCGCGCGTGCGATTGGCGAGCGAGGCCAGCGTCTCGACCTTGGGATCGTCGAGCGGGTCCGGGGTGCGGTCGGCATAGACGCCCATCGCGTTGACGGCGGCCTTGTGTCCGGTCGCATAGGCGCTTGCCGCATTGGCCGAATCGGTGATGATCGAATCGCTGCCCGCGGTCGACACCAGCGCCATCTGCGGCATGTCGTCGATCGCCAGCTTGCCGAGCGCGCGGCCCTGCTGGATGCCTTTCGACAGCAGCCGCGCCGCGACCCGGTGCGCCGGCGACAGGCCGTCGCCGATGAACAGGATGACGTTCTTGGCCTTGCGCGGCCCGGTGTCGTAGACGGTCCAACTCACGCTGCGCCGCGCCGTGCCTTCGCCGGCTTCGATGGTGTAGCGGCCGGGCTTGTTCAGCGTCACGTCGCGCAACAGCAGCGCCGAGTGCGGTTGCCCCGCCTCACGCGCGATCAGTTCCGGGGCCTTGCCGAACACCGACGCGGCGTCGGCGCCATTGACCGTGAGCGTCGCCTTGTCGGCCGCGACCTCGCCGGCAAACTCGACTTTGAGATCGAACTTCGCGCCGGCCAGAATCTCGGCGCGATCGATCGGATAGATCGTCTGGGCTGAAGCGGCAGAAACAACAAACAGCGACGCCAACGCCGCCGCGACAACATGCCTGATCATCATCACGGTCCTGATTGATGCGCGGGACCGTAGGAGCGGCAAATGACGGTTGGATGACAAAGGCGCGAGGCGGTGGCCGCATCGCTGGATGACGCGGAAGCGTCATTCCGGGTTCGCGAGCTGCGCTCGCGCCCCGGAATGACGGTGAGCTGCTATCAGCCCTTGTCGTTTTCCAGCTGCGGGATCGGGGTGCCTTCGCCGGACGACAGCAGGCCGGTCTTGGCGTAGAGGCCGAGCTTGGCGCGGGTGTCGGTGATGTCGAGGTTGCGCATGGTGAGCTGGCCGATGCGGTCGGCCGGAGTGAACGGCGCGTCCTCGACCTTCTCCATGCTCAGCCGCTCCGGCGCGTAGGTCAGGTTCGGGCTGACGGTGTTGAGGATCGAATAGTCGTTGCCGCGGCGCAGTTCGAGCGTCACCTCGCCGGTGACGGCGCGGGCGACCCAGCGCTGCGCGGTCTCGCGCAGCATCAGGGCCTGCGAGTCGAACCAGCGGCCCTGATACAAGAGCCGGCCGAGCTTCATGCCGTTGATGCGGTATTGCTCGATGGTGTCTTCGTTGTGAATTCCGGTGACGAGCCGCTCATAGGCGATGTGCAGCAGCGCCATGCCGGGTGCTTCATAGATGCCGCGGCTCTTGGCCTCGATGATGCGGTTCTCGATCTGGTCGCTCATGCCGAGGCCATGGCGGCCGCCGATGGCATTGGCTTCGTAGAACATCGCGACCGGATCAGTGAAGGTCTGGCCGTTGAGCGCGACCGGCTGGCCTTCCTCGAACCGCACCGTGACGGTTTCGGCCTTCACCGCGCAGTCGTCGCGCCAGAACGGCACGCCCATGATCGGAACGACGATCTTGATGCCCGAGTCGAGGTGTTCGAGATCCTTGGCCTCGTGGGTGGCGCCGAGCAGATTGCTGTCGGTCGAATACGCCTTCTCGGCGCTCATCTTGTAGGCGAAGCCGTGGGCGGTCATGAACGCCGACATCTCGGCGCGGCCGCCGAGCTCGTCGATGAACTGCTGGTCCAGCCAGGGCTTGTAGATCCGCAAGGCCGGATTGGTCAGCAGGCCGTAGCGATAGAACCGCTCGATGTCGTTGCCCTTGTAGGTCGAGCCGTCGCCCCAGATGTTGACGCCGTCTTCCTTCATCGCCGACACCAGCATGGTGCCGGTGACGGCGCGGCCGAGCGGGGTGGTGTTGAAATAGGCGATGCCGCCGGTCGAGACGTGGAAGGCGCCGGCCTGGATCGCCGCGATGCCCTCGTGCACCAGCTGGGTGCGGCAATCGACCAGCCGGGCCTTCTCGGCGCCGAACTCCATCGCCTTGCGCGGGATCGCGTCGTAGTCGGCCTCGTCGGGCTGGCCGAGATTGGCCGTATAGGCGAACACCTTGGCGCCCTTCTGCTTCATCCACAGCAGCGCCGCGCTGGTATCGAGACCCCCTGAGAAAGCGATGCCGACGTTTTCGCCCTTGGGCAGGCTTTTCAAGATCGTAGTCATTGGAAGTCCCAATTGGTTGAAGCAGTTGCGGTTGCTGGGCGAATATCAAACTTCGCGGCCAGCGGCACGCGTTTAATCGCGGCGAAAAGGCGGATGCGGCTCAGGCTGCCGGCGCCGGGCCGATGTCCTGGCCGCGCCATTTCTTCAGCCGCAGCCGGTACAGCGGCCAGAACGCCCGGGTCAGCGCGGCGTCGATCGCCTCGTCCGAGGTCCGGCTCCAGGCCCAGCGGTAGATCAGTGCGTAAAGCAGCCAGATCACCAGGAAGGTGACGAGGCCGGCGATGGCGACGTCGGTAAAGAAATGTCCGCCGAATGCCATCCGCAGGCCGCTGGTGACGGTGCCGAAAACGAAGGCGGCAGCATAGGCGTAAGGCCGTACCGAAGGCGGGGTCAGCGCAGCCGGCGCAAAGGTCCAATAGGCGGTGGCGCCCTCGCCGGAGAAGAACGAGCAGTTCTTCGGGCAGGCGCCGGAATTGTCCCACCATGCCTTGAACTGCCAGGGCCCGTTGAATTCGGTCACCGCGGCCGGCCGCGGCCGGCCCCAATGGCTCTTGAAGGTCATGTTGGTGAGCACGCCCGCCGACAGCGTGATGCTGATCAGCAGAAACGCCACCGTGCGGCCCGGCATCACCAGCGGCCGGTCGGGGCGGATCATCTTGTAGACCAGCGCGAAGATCGAAGGTGCCGCGATCGCCCAGGCGATCCACATCGCGAGGTCGCGGGCGAACTCAAGATCCGCCACCGAGCGCAGCGGGAAAGTCTTGGCGGCGGGGTCGTAGAACAGGCCGGCGAGCCAAAGATCGAGCCCCGGAAACAGCCCGAGCGTCAGCCCGATGACGGCGAACAGCGCCAGCGCGATGAGAAGTCCGTTACGGTTCATGGCGCGCGATTTACCGGAGGCGGTTCGGGTTGGGAAGGCGGCAAGGGCGCGCGCCGGCGCGGCGGATCGCGCCAGACGCCGGCGTTGCGGCCGGCGATCAGCCAATACACCATGCCGCCGACGATGCCGGCCCCGGTCATGATTTCGAGGTGGCGGCGGATGATGCCGTCGAAATGCAGCGTCGCCGGATCGAACGGCACCAGGCCGAGATAGCACGCCACCCCGACCAGCGCGCCGCCGATCGCATAGGCCAGCGCGCTGCGGATCGAGAACGCCTCGGTGATCAGCACCACCAACAGCGCCGGCAGCAGCGCGAAGCCGGACACGAAGATGAAGCCGAAGCCCATGATGATGTTGAGGGCGTCGGGGTCGATCGGCCCGTCGGCGATCTGGCTGAGCTCCGGAAACAGCAGCATCCCGACCACCACCATACCGGCGGCGATCGAGGCGAACAGAAAGCCGATCGCGATCACGAACAGGCGGCCGATCAACGCCATCAGCGGGTCGCTCCGGAAGATTGCTGCGCCGCCATCCGCGCCCTGGTGTCGGTATCGAGCACGGCGCGGATCGTTCCGAGCAGCGGGTGCACCGCGGTCTGCTTGGTGCCGTAGTCGAGGTTGAATGCGTAGTCGAACTCGGCCGGGTTGAGACCCTGCGTGTGCTGCAGGATGGTCTCGAGCTTATCGAGCCCCTTGGCGAGCCGGCCTTCAGGCGAGGCTCCGGTCTCGTAGTCGTGCCACAACCCCAAAATCTCGGCGCGGCGTTTGTCGTCGAGCGGCTGCGTCAGAGTTTCGATATCGGCGCGCTCCCGTGCAGCTCTGTCGTCGCCCTCGACTTGAGCCACGGCCGGCACGTCGCCGTGCAGGGCTTCGCCAAGATCGTGGACGATGCAGATCTTCAACAGGCGCGCGACATCGATGTCGCCGAGCCCGTCGGCCAGCAGCATCGCCATCAGGCACAGACGCCAGGTGTGTTCGGCGGTGCTCTCGGGGCGGCCGGTGGACGTGTACCCGCTGCGGATCACGCTTTTGAGGCGTTCGGCTTCGCGCAGGAAGGCGAGCACGCCTTTGATCTCGTCGGCGGGCAGCATGGATCAGTCCGTCATCGCCATCGCGCGGAGCGCGTTGCGTTCCCGCACCGACAGTTTCTCGGTCTCGGATTTGAGCTGGCCGCAGGCGGCCAGAATGTCGCGGCCGCGCGGGGTGCGCACCGGCGACGAGTAGCCGGCGTTGAAGATGTACTCGGAGAACTTCTCGATCTGGTCCCAGTCCGAGCACTCGTATTTCGAGCCCGGCCAGGGGTTGAACGGGATCAGGTTGATCTTGGCCGGAATGCCTTTGAGGAGCTGAACCAAGCGGCGCGCATCGTCGAGCGAGTCGTTGACGTCCTTGAGCATCACATATTCGAAGGTGATGCGGCGGGCATTCGACGCGCCCGGATAGTCGCGGCAGGCCTGAAGCAATTCCTTCAGCGGATATTTGCGGTTCAGCGGCACAAGTTCGTCGCGGAGTTCGTCGCGCACCGCGTGCAGCGAGATCGCCAGCATCACGCCGATCTCGTCGCCGGTGCGCTTGATGTTCGGCACCACGCCGGAGGTCGACAGCGTGATCCGCCGCCGCGAAATGCCGATGCCCTCGTTGTCGGAGACGATCAGCAGCGCGTCGCGCACCGCGTCGAAATTGTACAGAGGCTCGCCCATCCCCATCATCACGATGTTGGTGATCAGGCGGTTGCCGTTCGGTGTCTCGCGGTCGATCCAATCACCCAGCCGGTCGCGCGCCACCATCACCTGTCCGACGATCTCGCCGGCGGTCAGGTTCCGGACCAGGCGCTGCGTGCCGGTATGACAGAACGAACAGTTGAGGGTGCAGCCGACCTGGCTGGAAACGCACAGCGTGCCGCGGTCGGTTTCCGGGATGTAGACGCACTCGACCTCGTGGGCCTTCTGCCCGTCGTCCCCGCTCGGCAGCCGCAGCAGCCATTTGCGGGTGCCGTCGGCGGAGATCTGTTCGGCCACCACTTCAGGCCGGTCGATCGTGAAATGCTCCGCCAGCGTTGCCCGCATCTCCTTGGAGACGTTGGTCATTTCGGAGAAGTCGCGAGCCCCCCGGACATAGATCCAGTGCCACAATTGCTGCGCCCGCATCTTGCGCTGGGGCGGAGCCACCCCGATTTCGCCGAGCCGGTCGCACAATTGCGCCCGCGACAGGCCGATCAGCGACGGCTTGGCCGGCGGCACATAGGTTTCCAGCGGTGTCTTCTCGACCAGGGCCGAGGCTGCAGAAGGCGTCATCGCATCACGTCAGGTTGGCGGCCGGCTGTTCAGCGCCGGGCATGCAGGGCGGGCGAAAGTCGCCGGTCGCCGTGCATATAGGAACCCGCCACCCGGTTGTCGCCGGTCGGCGGGTCGTGTCTGGCGGAATGCTTTACCGAACGGGACGGCCGTCCTCAATAGTGACGGCCGCGGGGGTAGCGGCTCAGCCGCCGCAGGCCTGCGCCACCTTGTCGAGCGCCTGAGACAGGCCCTTCAGCGAGAACACGTCGGTGCTGGCGGTTCCCCGGGAGGACACGCCTTTCACGGTGATCTCGGCGCCTTTGCGCATCGCCTCGACCAGGCGATCCTCCTCGGCGGCATTCTTGATCCAGATGCCGTCGCCCTGACTGTACATCGCGAACGAGGCACTGCCGACGTCGATCGTCGATTCCGAGCCCGGCTTGAGCGGATAGCCGACCATCACCGACACTTCATTGACGACCTTTTCGGCCGGCCGAGTCGAGATGAAAGCGTAAGCGGGATCGCGCGGCCGGTTCGGCGGATTGGTCTTGGACGACGACGGCTTGGCGAGAGCAAAGCACACCTTCTTGCCGCCCGGCGAGGCGGTGTAGGCGCCCCAACTGCCGAACTGGCCAATCAGAGTCGGTTCGGCACCGCTCGAAGCCGATGCCGGCGTCGCGGCAGATTTGCTCCTCGCATCGCGCGCGTGCGCCGCGTCGGTCGCAGCAACCATCAACGGACCCGCCAGAGCGGCAATCAGCATTCGCCTCAAGATCATGGGCAAGTCTGGTCCCTCATTATTGTGACTGCAACATGGCTCGCGAGGCTCGCCTGTTCACGCTGCCCGGAATAGCCGGGATGGCCGATTCTGTGAAGGCGCCAAAGCGCTGATCATCATCCTCCAAAAGACCGTATGTATATGGCGTACAATCAGGATTTGGCGCGCGTCGCGCGATGAGCGCTCCACTGCTGATCACTCCACTGCAACAGATCCTCGGCGCCGGACGAGCGCAGATGCGCGCCGCCGTCCTGCACCAC
Organism: Rhodopseudomonas parapalustris; assembly: GCF_053772255.1. Classification (NCBI taxonomy): domain Bacteria; kingdom Pseudomonadati; phylum Pseudomonadota; class Alphaproteobacteria; order Hyphomicrobiales; family Nitrobacteraceae; genus Rhodopseudomonas; species Rhodopseudomonas parapalustris. The sequence goes on from NZ_JAMKBZ010000035.1 coordinate 18,124, forward strand.
CATCTCGCCGTTGATGTAACCGGCCTGATCCGAAATCAGGAAGCTGGCGAGATTGGCGAGCTCGTCGTGACGACCGACGCGGCCGAGCGGCACACGCGCGGCCGGATCCGCGGCTCGGCCGTCCGGCTGCAACTGTGCGGTCGCGCCCGCAGTCGGAAATGCACCGGGCGCGATCGCCACCAGCCGAACGCGCTTCGGGCCCCACTCCACCGCAAGGCTCTTGGTCATCGCCAGCACCGCGGACTTCGCCATTGCCGACGGCACCGTGAAGGCGCGCCCGGTGATCGTCGAGGTGGACAGGATACTGAGCACCACACCGGCGCGTCCGTCATCGATCCAGCGACGCCCCGCACCGAGCGTGCAATACATCGCGCCGTGCAGTGTCGGCGCCAGGATCGCGTCGGCTGCGCGAGCGGAGAGCCGATCGGTCTGCGCGATGAAAGTAGCGGCCGCGTTGTTGACCAGTACATCGAGCGGCGCTCTGTTCCAGATCTCATCGAGCATCGCCTCGACGGCCTGCGCATCGCGCACGTCGCAGACGATCGTATCGACTTTGCCGCCGTGCGAGCGCAATCGCTCCGCCGTCTGCTGCAGCACCTCCGCGCGCCGCCCGCACAGCACCAGAGATGCGCCGAGCGCGGCAAATCGCGCCGCCATCGCGGCGCCGAGTCCGGAACCGCCGCCGGTAATCAGAATTCGTTTGTTCGCGAGCAGACCGGCTTCGAACATCGCGCGCCTCCTTGATTAACCGCGAAGCGGAATTGGTACGGACGTCGTCCCACACGCTGCGTCATGCCCGGACTTGATCCGGGCATCCATCACCTTTCGAGAACGGATGGATTGCAGGGTCAAGCCCGGCAATGACGACGCGGCAGAGCTCGCGGGCCGAATCCGATTGTCCCGCGCGTGCAAATCCGGCAGAACGGCAGGCAATCACAAACCTCGTACCTGGGTGGATACATGAAGGCCATTCTCTGCCAGCAATATTGCGGTCCCGACGAGCTCGTTTATGCCGATGTGCCCGATCCGGTCCCCGGCCCGGGCGAAGCGGTGATCGCCATCAAGGCGGCGGCGCTGAACTTCTTCGACATCCTGATGATCCAGGGCAAGTACCAGATCAAGCCGCCGTTCCCGTTCTCGCCGTGTGCGGAAGTCGCGGGCGTGATCGAGAGCGTCGGCGAAGGCGTCACCGATCTGAAGCCCGGCGACCGCGTCGCCGCGTCCTGCGGCCACAATGGCGCGCGCGAAAAGATCGCGCTGCCGGCCGCGTCGATCGTCAAGATCCCCGATAATCTCGATTACGACCGCGCCGCCGGCATCTTCATCATCTACGGCACCGCGCTGCATGCGCTCGAAGATCGCGCCAGCCCGAAGCCCGGCGAAACGCTGGCCGTGCTCGGCGCCGCCGGCGGCACCGGCCTTGCCGCGTGCGAACTCGGCAAGCTGATGGGCCTCAAGGTGATTGCCTGCGCCTCCTCGGACGAGAAGCTCGAATTCGCCAAGCAGCACGGCGCCGAGCTGACGCTGAACTACGCGAAGGAAGATCTGAAAGAGGGGCTGAAGAAACTCACCGGCGGCAAGGGCGTCGACATCGTGTTCGATCCGGTCGGCGGGACGTACGCCGAAGCCGCGCTGCGTTCGATCGCCTGGGAAGGTCGCTTCCTGGTGATCGGCTTTGCGGCCGGCGACATTCCGAAGATGCCGCTGAACCTCGCGCTGCTGAAGGGCTGCGACATCCGCGGCGTGTTCTGGGGTGCGTGGACGCGGATCAATCCAGAGAAGAACCGCGCCAATCTCGAGAAGCTGGTCAAGTGGGCGGCCGAGGGCAAGATCTCCTCGCACGTCGACCGCACCTTCCCGCTGGCGCAGACCGCCGACGCCCTGAAGGTTCTCGCCGGCCGTCAGGCGATGGGCAAGGTGATCCTGCATCCGTAAGAATGCTGAATCGTAGGGTGGGTTAGCGCGTCGCGCGTAACCCACCGATTCACGTCGCTGCACGAAGATGGTGGGTTACGGCGCAAGAGCGCCTGACCCACCCTTGTATCAGCAGCTACGAGTGATCGGCGTTACACCGGCATCAACTCCGGCCTCATTGCCGCGGCGGACTCGCTTGCGACCGGTTGCGTGCTCGCCAACAGTCCGGGCAGCAGCGCCTCGGCGGCTTCGGCGCCTGAAATCACCACGGCCTCGATCCCGGCACCGATATTGCCGCCGCCGGCGATCACCAGATTGCGCAGCGGCGACTTCGAGCCCTTGAGCTGGCCGGCGCGCGACATCCCGTAGATCGAGCCGAAGCTGGCCCAATCGTAGCGTGCGTAAGTCACTGGGCTCGCGTCGGTGCGATACACGATGTGCTGCGGCAGATTTGGGATCACGGTTTCGGCCGCCGCGATCATGCGATCGCCGAGCTCCTGCTTGCGGCGCAGATAAGCCTCCGAACGACGCCAGGACTTCCAATCGCGTTCGGGCTCGGGCGGAAACCAGCTCTTCGCCTCCGCATGCGGCACCAGATGAATCAGCGATAGGATCGAGTGCCCGGCCGGCGCCGCCGCTGGATCGAGCTTCGACATCATCGCCAGTCCGACCTGCATCGGTGCGTGGAGATGCACGGACGGGCGAATGTCCGGCACGCAGTCGAGGCCGAGATGTACGCTGAAGCATGAATTCGCCGGCGCCGCCTCGGTGATCCAGCGACGGGCGTCCCGTGGCAATGCCTCGCTCGGGATGAGATCGAGCAGCGTGTGCTTCAGGTCTGCGTTGGAGATCACCGCGCGGGCCCGCACCGTCGTGCCGCTGCCGAGCACCACGCCGGCGGCCGCTTCGTTCTCGATCAGGATACGCGCCACTGGTGTCTTGAGCTTCACCTCGCCGCCCCGCGCTTCGATCGCCGCGACCAGCGCGTCGGAAACGACGCTCGAGCCGCCGCGCGGATAGTAGCCGCCATGGAAGTAATAGCCGAAAATCGGCACCATCCGGGCGCAGGTCGGCGGTTCGCTGCCATCGCCGATATAGCCGGCGAGGCCGTTGATGAACGCCACCGCCGCGGGATCCTGGACATAAGCCGCCACCAGCTCGGCGAACGGCCGGTTCATCCAGCGATAGGCGTGCGGGTGGTTGCGCGGAAACGCCAGCAGTTCGTCGATGCTCGACGGCATCCCGGGCACGCCGCCGCGGCCGGCGGCGGTCGCGAACATGTCGTCGAAGATCGCCTTGATCTCGTCGAACAGGGCCGTGATGCCGGCGGCACTGCCGGGAAACCGCTCACCCAGCAGCCGGACGTAGTCGCGCCAGTCCGGCGGCACGTCGATCGCGCCGCTTGCAGTGTGGAAGCTGTGAGTCACCCGCTCCCAAACGATGCGATCGGCGACGCCGAGGCGCCGCAACAGGGTGGCGAACGGGCCGCCCGGCTGCACGCCGGAGAAGTCGTGCGGTCCGGCGTCGAAACGGTACAGAACCGGCCGGCCCTGATGATGCGCCTTGCGCAAGTAAGTGTGGCAATAGCCGCCGGCGACGACGTGCTGCTCGAAGACTTTCACGCGCAGTCCGGCGTCGGCGAGCAGCGCCGCGGCGGTGAGGCCGCCAATGCCGGTGCCAATGATCACCACGTCGCAGTCCTGCGTCTCGGACCGCGTGAAGGCCGGCGCCGGCCAGCGGTAGCTCTCGCGTGACGCCGCGATCCGGTTCAGGATCAGGTGGATCGCGGCCTTCGGTCCGAAGATCGAGATCAGTGCTCCGATGGTGACGATCGCCGTGATGACCTCGGCTGGCGCGCCGGCATAGCGGCAGGCGGCGATCGCGGCGAACAGCACCGCCCACAGGCCGGTGATGGCGGCGTTGACGACGAAGAACTGCGGCGTCTCGGCATTGTCCGGATGGGCGGCGCGCGAATAGTCCGAGGTCCACGGCCGTCGCGCTGCCAGGCTGAACGCACTGATCGTCGCGAGCCCGGCGAACGACAGCCACAGCGCGTTTCCGGCGGCGGTGGCCGGCGCGACCAGCTGCAGCGCTGCGAGAGCCGTGAACAGCACCAGCCCGCCGGCTTCGAGCACGAACAGTTCGCGCCGGTACGCCCGCCAGGCATTGCCCGCGAGCGACAGTCCGAGACCGAGCCAGATTGCCCACGAGGGCTGATGGAGCGCCAGCAGCGCCCAAAACACCGCAAACGGAACCAGGACCAGCTTCACCGTCAGGAAGGTCACCATGGCTGCCTCCGAGCCTCCGGTCCGGCGAGCCGTTGCGGCGTTGACGTCGCACCAGACTGCGGTACCATTCGGTACCAAACCATAGCACATCTGGTACCAATTGGTACCAGAATCTGCGCTTCTCCCGGAACGGCCCTAAGCGATGGAAGAAAAACAACAAAATATCGCCGACCCGCGCAGGGCAGCGATTCTCCAGGCGGCGTTCGAGGTGTTCGTCGAGAAGGGGTTCGATGCCGCGACCACGGCCGAGATCGTGCGCCGCGCCCGGACCTCGAAACGAACCCTGTACGAGTTCTTCGCCAGCAAGCAGGAGATCCTGACCGCGCTGGTGCGCTACGGCGCCGCCAAAATGCAGCCCTCGCCCGCGCTGCCGGAGCCCCAAAACAAAACCCAATTCCTGGCGGTGCTGGAGCAGTTCGGACGGGTCTTCCTTGGCGAGCTGCTGCACCCCGAGCGCACCGCGATGTACCGGCTCGCGATTGCCGAGGCGGGTCGGGGCGGAGGATCGATCGCGCGCGAGCTGGAGGCCACCGGCCGGGCTCCGGTGACTCAGGCGATCACGCGCTTCTTTGAGCAGGCCGAGAGCCGCGGCATCATCAGCGGCGACCAGACCGCGATGCTGATCAGCGTGTTCTTTTCAGTCCTGGTCGGTATGACGCCGCTGCAGGCTCTGCTCGCCGCGCCGCCGATCGGCTCCGACGCAATGGCGCAACGCGCGGCGCTGGCCACACAGGTGCTGGCACGAATGATGGAGCCGGCGTGAGGCGCAGGGCGAAGCGTCGTTACTCGTCCTGCAACTCGCGCTGCATAGCGGCGCGTGCGGCTTCGCGGTGCGCCGGCGTGATGTTGCTGGCGACCATCCGCAGCGCGGTGGCGAGGATCGCGGCGTCGTCGGTGAAGCCGAGCACCGGCAGGATATCGGGCATGAAGTCGAACGGCAGAATGAAGTACGCGATCGCGCCGAGCAGCGCGATCTGAACATGCCGCGGCGTCTGCCGATCGAACGCGCAGTAATAGGCGGCCAGAATATCCTCGACGAACGGGAGCCGAACCGCGACGCTCCTGATCTTGCGCCAGAACCGCCGACGCACCTGCTCAGGGTCTTGCGCGAGCCGGTCGGCAGGTTCGAACCCCACGCTGTGATCAGTCGTCATCGAAGCACTCCCGCGCGTGGCGGATTGGTTTGCTGGTCACTCCCGATTTGGTGATCTCAGGCGGGTCTCGCAAGCCCAGGCGTCATTTGCCGTCGCGACGCCCCGCGAACGCGTCCATCGCTTTGGCAAGCTCGATGTCGCGCTGCGTGAGTCCCCCTGCGTCGTGGGTGGTCAGCACCACCTCGACGGTGCGGTAAACGTTGCGCCATTCCGGATGGTGATCGGCCTTTTCGGCGGCGAGTGCCACGCGGGTCATGAAGCCGAACGCCTCGCTGAAATCCTTGAACTGATAGCTGCGGCCGATTGCCTCGCGACCCTCGAGCTCGCGCCAGCCGGTAAGTTCCCGCAACGCCGCTTCACGTTCCGTCGCCGATAATCGCTTCATGCCGCTCTCTCCCGCTGTCGCTTGCCGGCCGCTGCGACCATAATGCAGCCAAACGGCTCCGCTAGCGAGGCAGTTCAAATGGCGGAACCATGTCCGCCCCAGGGAACTGCTGGTCGGGATGGATTCGGATCGCGGATGAGCAGCACGCAGCGATGGTCAGGGTGGGCCGGCGGTTCCAATGCGATGGAGACCATGTCTCCGCGCTCCCCATGGCGAAGAATGCTGCTGATCGTGCTGGCAACCGTTCTTGCGCTGGTCGGCATCGGCAGTGCCGGTTACTATTTTGCGATGCGCCCGGTGACGCTGAAGATCGCGGTTGGGCCGCAAGCGGGTGACGACTACAAGCTGATCCAGGCGCTCGCCCAGGTGTTCGCGCGCGAGCGCAACACCGTCCGGCTGCGCCTGATGGTGACCGACGGCCCGGCCGCCAGCGCACTCGCACTGAAATCCGGCACCGTCGATCTTGCGGTGATCCGCGGCGACCTAACGGTACCGAAGGTCGCTCAGTCCGTCGCGGTGCTGCACAAGAATGTCGCGGTGCTGTGGGCACCGGCCAGCGCCGAGCCGAAGGGTAAGCGCAAGGCTGCCAAGAGCCCCGGCATTGCCGGCATCACCGATCTTGCCGGCAAGCGCGTCGGCGTGGTCGGCCGCACCGAAGCCAATGCCGGGCTGCTCAATGTGATCCTGCAACAATACGGCGTCGATCCGGCCAAGGTGCAGACCGTTGCCCTGCCGGTGGCCGATGTCGCGGATGCGGTTCGCAACGGGAAGGTCGACGCGCTGCTCGCCGCTGGCCCGCTCAACAGCAAGATCATCGGCGATGCCGTGGCGGCGACCGCCCATACCGGCCGCGAGCCGGTGTTCCTGTCGATCGAATCCTCCGAAGCGCTCGCGGCCAATCACCCGTCTTACGAGGCGGCGACGATTCCGGCCGGTGTGTTCGGTGGCGCGCCGGCCCGCCCGGACAGCGAGATCAAGACCGTCAGCTTCTCGCACTACATCGTTGCGCGCGAAGGGGCGTCCGACACCACGATCGCGACCCTGACCGAGCAATTGTTCACCGCACGTCAGATCGTGATGGGCGAAGTGCCGCTGGCCGCCAAGATCGAAACGCCGGACACCGACAAGGACGCGGTGATTCCGGTGCAGCCGGGCGCAGCCGCCTATGTGGACGGCGAAGAAAAGAGCTTCCTCGATCGTTACAGCGACTTGATCTGGTTCTCGCTGATGGGGCTCTCGCTGATGGGCTCGGCCGGCGCCTGGTTCGCCAGCTTCCTGCGCAAGGATGAACGCAACAACACGGTGTCGCAGCGGCAGCGGCTGCTCGACATGCTGGCGACGGCACGTCGCAGCAATTCGGCCGAGGAGCTGGACACCATGCAGACCGAGGCCGACGGGATTCTGCGGGATACGCTGACGGCCTATGAGAACGGTGCGATCGACAGCGCGGCGCTGACTGCCTTCAGCATCGCGCTGGAGCAGTTCCACAACGCCGTCGCTGACCGCAAGCTGCTGCTGGTGGAGGTGTCACCGCTGCCGCCGGTGCGGGGCGCCCGGCCGCAGGCGGTGTGAGCTTCAGGTTCAGCGCACCAGCCGCCGCCAGCCGATCACCACGCCGCTGATCGAAATCACAAGGCCGGCGAGCGACAGCCCGATGACCACCAGGTCCCATGCCGGCCGGTACGCCAGCAGCACCGGAAAGTCGAAGCTGTGCAGCGCATTGAACAGCCAGCGATAGCTGCGGGCGCTGGTGTCGCTGCGTCCGACGAGGTCGCCGGTGGCCGGATCGAAGTGAAGCCAGGTTCGCGCCGCATCGTCGAATCCGACTCTCAGCACCGGCAACGGGCGCTGCCGATGGTGCTGATACCAATAGGCGTCGTAGTGATCGAGCCGCTCCTGCAGCACCATGTTGGCGCCTGGAAGCGACTGCGCAGCCGCCGTCACGATCGTCTCTTGTGGCAGCCGCTTGGCCGTGCCGTCTTCGGGATCGGCGAGTGTCTGTCGCCCATCGCGATGCGCCAGCAGCATCAACGGCGTGCCGCCGATCCAGACGAAGCGAGCCTCGGCGACGCCGGGCATCGCGGTCGGCGGCAGCCGGCCGGCGATCGTCGGAGCGTCGTGGCCGGCATAGCGCTGCGCCATGTCGCGGCTCTCACCGCGGCGGGCGAAGGCCTCGCCCGGATTCATCGACAGCCAGCCGGAGAACATCCAGGTCAGTACTACCACGCCGCCGATCAGGCCGACAATGTGGTGCCACGCCATCCAGCCGCGATACGGCGTGATCCGGCCCGACGCATAGCGCCGTCGCAGCCCGGCGCGGAGCAGGCCGATCCAGATGCCGCTGACTGCCACCAGCATCAGCACGCCCGACACCCACAGCACGACCTGCCGCCATAGCGGGCCGTCCTGGCGCAGCACCGTGAAATAGATCCAGTGCGGGATCGCGCCGAACCAATTCCAGATCCGCTCCTGGCGCGTGGTGTCGAGCACGATCTCGCCGCCGCGGGAGGCGACATAGAGTTCGGTGCCGGCGGCATCGCCGAGCCCGATCAGGTACAGCGGCCTGAACGAATCGTAGCGCGCGGTTACGCTCCACTGGTCGCGATCGACCGTTTCGATCAGCCGCGGCGCGGCTGCTTCCGGATGATGTCGCGCCACCGCGAGCGCCTGGTCCGCGCCGATCTCGTCGATTGCACGGCCATCGACCGCCGAGATGGTGCGGCGCCGGCTGCTCCAGTCGAGCAGCCGGTACACCGGCTCGTCGTTCAGCATCACCAGCCGCAGCTCGCGCGGGTAGTGCTTCATGCCGGCCGCCTGCATCGCTTGGTTGGGCGACAGCACGACACCTTGCCAGGCGAGATCTGGCAAGGCCGCCCAGCGTTCTTGTTTGTCGTAATGCGGAAACGCGACGTACATCATCACCACGCCGGAGATGAACCACATCGCGAACAGCAGGCACCCGGCAATGCCGAGCCAGCGGTGGCCGAGATACAGCCACCGCTTCGCGCGCCTGACGACGCTGGACATCGCTTTAGAACTTCACGTTGTAGGAGAGTTCTGCGGTGCGCGGCATGCCGAGGATCCACTGCGACGTGCCGCCGGAGGTCGCATAGACGGTGTCGAACAGATTGTAGACCCGCAGCGCGAAGGTCTGCCGGCTGTCCGGCTTCCACATCAGACCGGCATTGACCACGCTATAGGCCGGCCGCACCAAGGTGTTGGCGTTGTCGGCCCATGTGTCGCCGACGAGCTGGATGCCGGCATTGGCCGACCAGCTCGGCGCAAACGCCCAGGTCGCCCAGATGTTGCTGACCACTTGCGGCACATTGGCCGGGACGTTGCCCGCGTAGTCCACCGCACGGCCGCCGACCACCTGGGTGAAGTCGTCGTATTTGGCCCGCAGCCAGGCGACGTTGGCATCGAGCCGCAGCGTGTCGGTGACCTTGAGGCCGGCCGAGGCTTCGATGCCGCGCGAGGATTGCTGGCCGATCTGCAGCGGGTTGGTGTTGGCGGGGTTCTGCGGATCGCGCGCCAGCAGGTTGTTCTTGACGATCTGATACGCCGCAAGTGTCCACTCGGCACGGCCGCCGGCGAGCTGTTGCTTGATGCCGACCTCGACCTGCTTGCCGGTCGACAGCGCGAAGTCGCGGTTCACGCCCGTCATGGTGATCAGGTTGGTGACCGGATCGACCGCCGTCGCATACTGACCGTACAGCGACAGATCCGGAATCGGATTGTACACCACGCCGACCCGCCAGCTCGGCGCCGAATAGGTCTTCTCGAAGCTGTTCGACGGCGTCAGGAAATCTGTGCGCTCGACCGTCGGATGATCCGAGCGGACGCCGCCGATCACCGAGAGCTGATCGGTCAGGCTGAGGCGATTTTCGGCGAACAGGCCGTATTGCGTCGTCTTGGTGTGGAAGCTCGGCCGGGTCGAGCTGACCCACTGGAAGTTGCCCGGATCGAAATTGTAGGGATTGACCGACGAGCTGCCGGCGTAGGGCGAGTTGTTGGTGTGCGTGAAGGCGATGCGGTTGACGTCGAAGCCGGCGACGAACTGGTTGGCGAGGCCGAACAGATGGCCTTTGAAGGTGGTGTCGAAGCGATTGCCGACCTGCTCCTGGTCGTGAAAGATCTCGATATAGGAGCTGCGGTTGATGTTCCCGGTGGTCGGGCTGAAGGCGTAGCTCTCGACGTCCTTCCAGTGCCGGTGGCTGCTGAGATAATAGGTGACGTTCTTGACCGAAACGCCTTCGGCGACGTCCCACTCGGTCTTGAACTGAGTCCAGTTGTCGCGATAGCGGATGCTGGAGTCGCCGACATTGTAGTTCTTGAACCGCAGCGATTCGTCGATCCGGCCGTTCACCAGCGGAGTGCCGAAATAGCGCGACGGGCTGCGGTCGGCGTAGTCCTCGCTCAGCGTGAAGGCGAGATTGTCGGCCGCCTGCACCCGCACCGAGCCCGAGACGGCGACGTTCGACATCGTATCGCGATCGACCCAGCCGTCGGACATGTTGCCGATCGCCGCCAGCCGATAGGTCACGTTCGAATTGATCGGGCCGCCCGAGTCGACGGCGAGACGCCGCAGCAGGTTGGTATCCAGCGAGATCTCGGCCTCGTTGCGTTGCACGTCGAGCGGCTTCTTGGAGATCACGTTGATGGCGCCGCCGATCGCGCCTTCGCCGTACATCACCGAAGCCGGGCCGCGCAGCACTTCGATGCGCTGCGCCGTCCAGGTATCGAACGGGAACGTCATCGTGCCCGAGCCGACATACATCCGGGTGCCGTCGTACAGCGACATCACCGTGCCGTTGCCGGTGAAGCCGCGGGTGGCGAAGGACAGGCCGCCATTGCCCGGCGCCGGGCTGGCGGTGAAGCCGGTGGCGTTCTGCGTCACCGCGTCGATGACGTTGTGCTGGCCGCGCTCGGCGATGGTCTCGGAGCGAATCACTTCGACGCTGGCCGGTGTCTGGAGCGGCGTCAGGCCGAGTCGGCTGCCGGTCGACGACGGCGTGCCGAGATTGAAGGTGGGGGCAGTGGCCGCACGGGTTGCGGCGGCTTCGGTCGGCGCCGGAGCGGGCGTGGCGGCAGGACGCGAGGCGGCGCGGCGCTGGCGCGACGATCCGGCCTGGGCGGTCGCTCGCGGCTTGGCCGGACGCACGGTCTGGCCCTCGACCACGATCGGATCGAGACCGCGCGGATTCGCCGAGGCGGTTTGGGCTAGGCCGTCCACCGGCCAGAGCAGGGGAACGAGGGCGACAGAGGACAGCAGGCGACGATTGCGCCCGAAAGGCAGAACGGCGGGAGTCATTTTTTGGCTCGCGGCTAACGTGGCACGTCACCGCGAAACAGGTCTGCCGCAGCCTTCTTGCGGGCTACGGTTCGACACGCACCAGGACACCCCGCCCAATGTGTTCGCGTGTGACCACGACTGACGGCAGGTCTCCTGGCTCGCGGGTCGTTGCCTTTCACCGCCTTCCCAGGACCAAGGCCCAGTGGCGTGTGGTGAATGGCTCGCCGCTTACAGTTGCGGGGGCAGCCGCGGAATAGAGCCGGATGGCCCGCACCGCGTTCCCTATTGATCCCTTTCGGGAACCGTCGCTATTCACGGTATTGGACTGACGGCAACGCTGTCAATGAACCGGGAGGAGAAAATCCAACCAGTCCAATGGCTAGCACCTGCGCGTCGAGCCCATCCGTGTCGGCGACGATCCATGTAACGTTATAACATTACATCATTTCGTCAAGCCTATTTGCGAGTCTTTCCCGAAAGCGCCTCAAGACCCCGCACCCGCGCGCCCGAGATTCGGGCATCTGTGCAGCGCCAACCGTCATTGTTATTTCGCGAATTCTGCGTATATTGCGTCGCAACGCGTGCTGGCGCCCGGTCTCGTTTGGCCGGGCCTGTTTTTTGCGATTGCAGATTGCGATTGTCCGGCGCGTTTCAGACACAGGCTGGCTGCGGTGCGTCCTTCGGCGATTCGCGCGGTGTGCCTGTGATCGCGCTGATCAGGCAACGCCCGCAGGACCGACAGAGAGCCATGAAGCTTCGTAACATCGCCATTATCGCCCACGTCGACCACGGCAAGACCACTCTTGTCGACAAGCTGCTGCAGCAGTCCGGCACCTATCGCGACAACCAGCGCCAGGTCGAACGGGCGATGGACTCCAACGATCTTGAACGCGAGCGTGGCATCACCATTCTGGCGAAGTGTACTTCGGTGGTTTGGGGCGACACCCATATCAACATCGTCGACACGCCCGGACACGCCGACTTCGGCGGTGAGGTCGAGCGCATCCTGTCGATGGTCGACGGCGTGATCGTGCTGGTCGACGCCGCCGAAGGCCCGATGCCGCAGACCAAGTTCGTGGTCGGCAAGGCGCTCAAGCTCGGCCTCAAGCCGATCGTCGCGATCAACAAGGTCGACCGCTCCGACGCCCGCGTCACCGAAGTGGTCAACGAGGTGTTCGACCTGTTCGCCGCGCTCGACGCGACCGACGAGCAACTCGATTTCCCGATCCTGTACGGCTCGGGCAAGAACGGCTGGATGTCGGACAAGCCGGACGGCGACCACAGCGAAGGCATGAGGCCGCTGTTCGAGCTGGTGCTCAAGCACGTTCATCCGCCGGTGGTGGAAGAAGGTCCGTTCCGCCTGCTCGGCACCATCCTCGAAGCCAACCCCTATCTCGGCCGCATCATCACCGGCCGCATCGCCTCCGGCACGTTGAAGCCGAACCAGGCCGTCAAGGTGCTGTCGCGCGACGGCAAGCTGGTCGAGCAGGGCCGCATCAGCAAGATCCTCGCCTTCCGCGGCCTCGAGCGCGTGCCGCTCGATATCGCCGAAGCCGGTGACATCGTGGCCATCGCCGGTCTCACCAAGGGCACCGTCGCCGACACCTTCTGCGATCCGGCGGTCGATACCCCGATCCAGGCGCAGGCGATCGATCCGCCGACCGTGTCGATGTCGTTCATCGTCAACAACTCGCCGCTCGCCGGCACCGAAGGCGACAAGGTCACCAGCCGACTGATCCGCGACCGCCTGCTCCGCGAGGCCGAGGGCAACGTCGCGCTGCGCGTCGTCGAATCGGCCGACAAGGACGCGATGGAAGTGTCGGGCCGCGGCGAATTGCAGCTCGCGATCCTGATCGAGAACATGCGCCGTGAAGGTTTCGAACTCAGCGTGTCGCGTCCGCGCGTCGTGCTGACTCGCGACGAGGACGGCCAACTGCTCGAGCCGGTCGAGGAAGTCGTGATCGACGTCGACGAGGAGTTCTCCGGCGTCGTCGTGCAGAAGATGAGCGAACGCAAGGCCGAGATGATCGAGATGCGGCCCTCGGGCGGCAATCGTCTGCGGCTGGTGTTCTACGCGCCGACCCGCGGCCTGATCGGCTACCAGGGCGAACTGATGACCGACACCAAGGGCACGGCCATCATGAACCGGCTGTTCCACAACTACCTGCCGTATCGCGGCGAGATCCAGGGCCGCCGCAACGGCGTGCTGATCTCCAACGATCAGGGCGAGGCGGTCGCCTACGCGATGTTCAAGCTGGAAGATCGCGGCCCGATGATGATCGAGCCGGGCTGGAAGGTCTACAAGGGCATGATCGTCGGCGAGCACACCCGCGACAACGATCTCGAGATCAACGTGCTCAAGGGCAAGCAGCTCACCAACATCCGCACCACCTCGAAGGACGAAGCGGTGCGGCTGACTCCGCCGATCCGGATGACGCTGGAAAAGGCGCTGGCCTATATCGAAGACGACGAGCTGGTCGAGATCACGCCGAAGTCGATCCGGCTGCGCAAGCGCCTGCTCGACCCCAACGAGCGCAAGCGCGCCGAGAAGAGCAAGCAGGCGGTCGCCTGATCGCCATCTCCGTCATTGCGAGCGCAGCGAAGCAATGACGGTGAGAGGTCGGTAATCGATCCGAACGCTGGAAGTTTACGCCGTTTCGATACCCGATGCCCGGCCCTCGCGCCGGGCATCGTCGTTTCCGGATCGGCTGACATCGAACCGACGTCACCGCCATGGTAGGCTCGGGCATGCCCCGCACCCGTTTCCCCTCCTCGGTCGATATCGCGATCGTCGGCGCCGGCGCGGCCGGCCTCGGCGCGGCGCGTACCCTGGAAGGCTCCGGCCTGTCGGTGATCGTGCTGGAGGCGCGGGACCGCATCGGCGGCCGCGCCTGGACCCGGATGGTGACGCAGGAGATCGCGTTCGACGTCGGCTGCGGCTGGCTGCATTCGGCCGACGAGAATTCGTTCGTCGGCATCGCCGGGCAGCTTGGGATCGGCATCGACAAGACCCACCCGCCGTGGAGCGAGGCGAGCTTCGGCGACGTGTTTCCAAAGCGCGACAGGGTGGCCTTCGGCAAAGCGCTCGATGCCTTCTATGAGCGGGTCTGGCGCGCGGCGAAAAAGAAAGCCGATGTCGCGGCCGCAACGTTGCTCGAGCCGGGCAATCCCTGGAATCCGATGATCGATGCGGTGTCGACCTACGTCAATGGCGCCGAACTCGACCGGATCTCGGTGCAGGACCTCGAATCCTATCGCGACACCGGCATCAATTGGCGCGTCCGGGAAGGCTACGGCACGTTGATCGCGGCCTATGGGGCGTCCTGTCCGGTGGCGCTGACCTGTGTGGTCGAGCAAATCGACCACGCTGGCCGGCAGATCAAACTCGAAACGTCGCTCGGCACGCTCAGCGCCGACCAGGTGATCGTCACCGTGCCGACCAATCTGATCGCCGACGAGGCGATCCGCTTTGCGCCGGCACTGCCGGCCAAGGTCGAGGCGGCGCGAAACCTGCCGCTCGGCGCCGACGACAAGGTGATGCTGAAGCTGTCCGACTCGAACGGCTTCCCGGTCGACGGCAACTTGCGCGCCGCCACCATGCGCCGTGCGATGGGGACGTATCACCTGCGTCCCTTCGGTTATGATTGCATCGAGGGTTTCTTCGGCGGCCGCTACGCGCGCGAGCTGGAAGACGCCGGCGTGGGGGCGTTCGCCGCGCAGGCGATCGACGAGATCGCCGACCTGCTCGGTCACGACATTCGCCGCAAGCTGTCGCCGCTGGCGGAATCGCGCTGGGCGCACGACCCATTCGCGCGCGGCGCCTATTCGCACGCGCTGCCCGGCCACGCCAGCGCCCGCGCGATGCTGGCCGCGCCGGTCGACGATCGGCTGTTCTTTGCCGGAGAGGCAACCTCGCCGCAGTTCTTCTCGACCGCCCATGGCGCCCGTGATTCGGGCGAGCGTGCAGCGCGGCAAGCGATCGATTGTCGCAGCAGCCTCAGCCTGTCGATGAACTAACTTTGATTCCGGCGCTGCAAAACGCAACAAATCCGCCCAGAAATCCGTTGCGCGATCGGCCGCTTGTCCGATTCCGGCACAGCCTGTCGACCGCCTGGTGCATAAAATCCACACGTTAACCGATAATTAACGTTGGAGCTTGAAGCCGGCGCCGCGACTTGCTTTGATCACCGTCATGAGCACGACCCTGATCGAGGTACGAGCGGCGAAGGCAGCGGATGCATCCGCGGTCGCGGCCACCCATGACGAAGCCTGGCGATCCGCTTATCAGGGTATCATTCCCGGCGCGGAGCTGGAAAAGCTGATCAACCGCCGCGGGCCCACCTGGTGGGACTCGGCGATCCGTAAGGGCAGCCGAATCAGCGTGCTGTGCTTCGGCGACAAGATCGCCGGCTACGCCAATTACGGTCGTAACCGCGCCCGCAGCCTGCAGTTCGAAGGCGAGATCTACGAACTGTATCTGCGCCCCGAGTTCCAGGGGCTCGGCTTTGGCCGCCGGCTGTTCGCCGCCGCCCGCCGCGATCTGGTGCAGAGCGGCCTGAAGAGCATGGTGATCTGGGCGCTGTCCGACAACGAGCCGGCGACCGAATTCTATCGCGCGCTCGGCGGCCGGATGGTGGCGCGTTCGTCGGAGCGGTTCGGGCCGAAATCGCTCGACAAGGTTGCGTTCGCCTGGAGCAACTGAACTTTTTGCGCTGGCGAACGCCGCGAGCGCGGGTTATTCGGGTGGTTCCTGAAATCAAATCAGTCTGGAGCTCTTGATGCGCATCGACGCAATCCCCGTCGGCGTGAACCCTCCGTATGACGTCAACGTCATCATCGAGGTGCCGGTCGGCGGTGAGCCGATCAAGTATGAAATGGATAAGGCTGCCGGTACTTTGGTGGTGGATCGGTTCCTTTATACCTCGATGCACTATCCGGGGAATTACGGCTTCATCCCCCACACCCTGTCGGACGACGGCGATCCCTGCGACGTGCTGGTCGCCAACACCCGCGGCATCGTGCCGGGCGCGGTGATGAGCGTGCGGCCGGTCGGCGTCCTGTACATGAGCGACGAAGCGGGCCACGACGAGAAGATCATCGCGGTCCCGTCGTCGAAGCTGACCCAGCGCTACGACCGCATCAAGACCTACTCGGACCTGCCGGAGATCACGCTGGCTCAGTTCCAGCACTTCTTCGAGCACTACAAGGACCTCGAGCCCGGCAAGTGGGTCAAGGTGGTGCGTTGGGGCGGTGCCGACGAAGCCCATAAGCTGATCCTTGAAGGCCTCGACCGGGCCAACAAGGCCAAGGGGCAAGCCAAGGACTGAGCGGCCGGAAAGAAGCACCGGCGAACAGGAGTTCTGATGCGCCGGCTGCTTCGATGGATTCGTAACCTGGTCGCGATCGCCCTGCTGGCGATCGCGGCTCTGGCCGGCGTGCTGGCCTACAACACCTTCCGGCACGGTTCGCGGCAGATCGATGTCGCCGCAGTCCCGCCGATCGCGATCGACGAGCAGGGCACCGCGCAGCGGCTGTCGCAGTCGATCCGCTTCCAGACCATCTCCAATTTCCTCAATCCCGAGCAGGACGCCGAGGCGCTGCGCGGCCTGCGCGCGCATATCGAATCCAGCTTCCCGGCGTTCCATGCGGCGGCCAAGCAGGAGGTCGTCGGGGGGCACAGCCTGCTCTACACCTGGGAAGGCAGCGACCCGCAGGCCAAGCCGATCGCGCTTCTGGCGCATCAGGACGTGGTGCCGATCGCGCCGAAGACCGAAGCAGACTGGCAGCAGCCGCCGTTCAGCGGCGCGATCGAAGGCGGCTTTGTCTGGGGCCGCGGCTCGTGGGACGACAAGGGCAACCTCTACGCCATGCTGGAGGCTGCCGAGCTGATGGCCAAGCAGGGCTTCCGGCCGAAGCGGACGATCTATTTCGCGTTCGGCCATGACGAAGAAGTCTCCGGCCTGCGCGGTGCCGCCAAGATCGCCGAACTCCTGGCCTCGCGAAACGTCCGGCTCGATTTCGTGCTCGACGAAGGGCTCCTAATCACCGACGGGGTGATGAAGGGCCTCGACAAGCCGGCGGCGCTGATCGGCGTGTCGGAAAAGGGCTACGCCACGCTGGTGCTGACCGCCCGCGGCACCCCCGGCCATTCCTCGATGCCGCCACGCGATACGGCGATCGGCATGCTGGCGGCGGCACTGACCCATCTCGAAGACAACCGGCTGCCGATGCGGATCCGCGGCTCGGTGGCCGAGATGTTCGACACCCTGGCGCCGGAGATGAGTGGCTTCAGCCGGGTCGCGCTGTCCAATCTGTGGCTGTTCCGGCCGTTGTTGCTGCGCGAATTCGCCAAGAGCGGCACGACCGCGGCGATGGTGCAGACGACGACCGCGCTCACGGTGTTCAATGCCGGCGACAAGGACAACGTGCTACCCGGCGTCGCCGAGGCCAGCGTCAATTTCCGCCTGCTGCCGGGCGACACCCAGACGAGCGTCACCGATCACGTCCGCAGCGTGGTCGCCAACGACAAGATCGCGATTCAGGGCTTCGCCGGCAATTTCGATCCGCCGCCGGTGACCGGCACCGGCAGCGCGTCCTATCAGGCGCTGAATCGCACCATCCGTGAAGTGTTTCCCGACGTTATCGTGGCCCCCGGCCTGATGATCGCCGCGACCGATTCGCGGCACTACGCGCAGGTCGCCGACAACATCTTCCGGTTCTCGCCGGTCCGCGCCACGCCCGAAGACCTGAAGCGCTTCCACGGCACCAACGAGCGAATCAGCATCAAGAACTACGCCGACATGATCCGGTTCTACGTGCGGCTGATGCAGAGTACGGCGGGTTAGACGGAAGCCTTTCCACGTCATTGCGAGCGAAGCGAAGCAATCCAGGGGCCACGCTTGCGGCCCCTGGATTGCTTCGTCGCTCCGCTCCTCGCAATGACGGGGAGATGTCTTGCCGGACTACACCGCCGGCTTCGGCAGGCCGTGGATCGCGCAGGCGGCCCGGACGGTGTTGACCAGCAGGCACGCCACCGTCATCAGGCCGACGCCGCCCGGGACGGGAGTAATGGCGCCCGCGACTTCCTTGGCCTCGTTGAACGCGACGTCGCCGAGCAGCTTGTCCTTGCCGCCGTCCTTGCCCGGCGTGCGGTTGATGCCGACGTCGATTACGGTCGCGCCCGGCTTGATCCAGTCGCCCTTCACCATCTCGGCCTTGCCGACCGCCGCGAACACCAGATCGGCCTGGCGGCACAGCGCCGGCAGGTCGCGGGTGCGCGAATGCGCGATCGTGACCGTCGCGTTCTCGTTCAGCAGCAACTGCACCAGCGGCTTGCCGACCAGATTGGAGCGGCCGATCACCAGCGCGTTCATGCCCTCGAGCGAGGCGTGCACGGTCTTGGCCATGATGATGCTGCCGAGCGGCGTGCACGGCGTCAGCGCGAACAGGCCGGAGGCCAGCCGGCCCGCATTGGTCGGGTTGAGGCCGTCGACATCCTTGGCAGGGTCGATCGCGTCGATCACCGCGTTGCTGTCGAGCCCCTTCGGCAGCGGCAATTGCACCAGAATGCCGTGTACGGCCGGATCGGCATTGAGCTTTGCGATCAACGCCATCAGCTCGGCCTGCGGCACGTCGGCGGGCAGCCGGTGCTCGAACGAGGCCATGCCGGCCTCCTGGGTCTGCTTGTGCTTGGAGCGGACATAGACCTCGGAGGCGGGGTCGTTGCCGACCAGCACCACCGCCAGGCCCGGCGTGATGCCGTGGTCGGTCTTCAGCCGCGCGACCTCGGCGGCGACGCGGGCGCGCAGCTCGGCCGAGATGGTTTTTCCGTCAATGATTTGCGCGGTCATGCCGTACCCTTTGTTATTCGATCGATGCGCTCCGCTATCGGCAGCGCGCTCCCTCTCCCGTGGGGAGAAGGTTGGGGTGAGGGGTTACGGTCTATCTTTAGGCCGTAACCCCTCACCCGACCGGCTTCGCCGGTCGACCTCTCCCTATGGGAGAGGTGATGCATCGTGTGCGGAGGTGCTATTGCCCAACTCGGATGGCGAATCAATCCGCCTTTGGCGCGGTCAGTTTCCGCAACGCCTCGCCGAGCTGTTTTGGATCGCCGTCGATCGCGATCTGTTTCTGCCGCGAGGTCGCGCCGGACAGCAGCCTCACATTGCGCTTCGGAACTCCGACCGCCTTGGCCAGCAGCTCCGTCACCGCCCGGTTGGCTTCGCCGCCGTCGGCGATCGCCCGAACCCGCACTTTCAGTACCGGGCGGCCGTCCGAGAGCGTCTCCAGCCCGTCGATGTCGTCACGTCCGCCGCGCGGGGTGACCCGCACAGCGACCGCAACGCCTTGGGCCGAATACCGCCAAGCCTCCGCCATGCCGTGCGCCGTTAGAACACCGCCGGGTAGATGTAATAGGTGATCACCCGCTGCAGGAACATGATCAGAAGGATCAGGATGATCGGCGAGATATCGAGGCCGCCGAGCGAGGGCAGCAGATTGCGAATCGGCGCCAGCAGCGGCTCGGTGATTCGGTACAGGAACTCGGACACCGCGCCGACGAACTGGTTGCGCGTGTTCACCACGTTGAAGGCGATCAGCCAGGACAGGATCGCCGAGGCGATCAGCAGCCAGATGTAGAGATCGAGGACGATGAGAACGATATCGAGAATGGCGCGCATGACGGGGGAAAACTCGCGGTTTCGGTCGCGGAAGGCTCGAGCCGTAGATATCGGTTCACCTCCGCCCAAACAAGGGAACTCGGCGGCAATAAACGGCGATGACAAGGACGTGTCAAAGGCGCCGGCACGTCCTTGACTTGGCGTTCGAGGGCAATGTAAATGGCGGCGTTCGCTGTACGGTGCTTCACGCGCCGGCCGCGGAGGGGCCATAGCTCAGCTGGGAGAGCGCGTCGTTCGCAATGACGAGGTCGGCGGTTCGATCCCGCCTGGCTCCACCAGCCTTCGCTGGCTTTGCCAGCTTCGGCCCGGCAAGCCTGACCATTCGTGGCGAAGGCTGCCGCGGCGTAGCCCGAAGGGCGAAGGCGGGCCGCTGATTTAGGCGGCCGCGCGCAGCTACAATCCCAGCACGACGTTCTTTCAAATACGGGTCCGCACGAGCGCCCTTATCGTCCGTCATGGCAGGGCTTGTCCCGGCCATCCACGTCTTTACTGAGCGTGGCCGCCGGAAGGCGTGGATGCCCGGGACGAACCCGGGCATGACGCTTGGTGAGGGCAATCCCTGATCTCAGCCGTCGTCTTCGCGGCGCCCTTACGCGCTCCTGAACTGCGGCGGGCGTTTTTCGACGAAGCTGGCGACGCCTTCCTTGAAATCGTCGCTGGCGAGCGAGATCGCCATCTCGCGATTGGCGTCGATCGTGGCTTCCGCCAGCGTCTGGAACGGCACCTCGTAGAGCTGGCGCTTGATCACCTGCATCGACTTCGGCGCGACGTTGTCGGCGAGGTCGCGGGCGTAGGCGTAGGTCTGCTCGCGGAGCTGATCGGCCGGATACAGCCGGTTGACGAGCCCCATCCGCAGCGCCTCCTCGGCCGAGACCCGGCGCGCCGACAGCAACAGGTCGAGCGCGTTGGCGTGGCCGACGATCCGCGGCAGCATCCAGGAGATGCCGTGCTCGGCGATCAGTCCGCGGCGCGCAAAGGCGGTGGTGAACACCGCAGAGTCGGCGGCGAAGCGGACATCGCAATACAGCGCGTGGACTAGGCCGATGCCGGCGGTGGCGCCGTTGAGCATGCCGATGATCGGCTTACCAATCGACGGATAGAACGCGTAGCGGGTCTGCCAGTCGGGGCGGCGGTTCATATCGAACGGCGGCAGATCGGCGGCGCGGCGCACGTCGGACGGATCGATGGTCTGCAGCACCTGCATGTCGGCGCCGGCGCAGAAGCCGCGGCCGGCGCCGGTCAGCACGATGACCCGAACGTCGCCGTCCGCGGCGGCCTGCTGCATCGCTTCCCGCACCTCGCGCTCCATCACCGGCGTCCACGCGTTCATGCGGTCCGGCCTGTTCAGCGTGATCGTGGCAATCCGATCGGCCACGTCATAGAGGATGTTCTGATAGCTCAACGGCGTCTCTCCCTTTGTTGATTGTTGTTGGGCGCACGACGAAGCGTGCGCGTCGTCGTCCGCCGCGGACGACAGATATCAGGCGTGGCGCGAGCCTTTGGCCAGATAGTCCTGGGTTTCGGGGCGCTGCTGCAGCCAGCCGCTCCACTTGCGGAACACCTTGGCCATCCGCTCAGGCGCGACGCCGAGCTGCGCCATCGCCACGCCGCCGTTGACCGACTCGCGGTACTCCGCGATCAGTCCGCCGCGCAGCACGAACCGGCTCATGCCGTCGATCACGACGCGCTGGCCTTTGAACTCGGGGACAGTGGATGTGAAGCTCGACAGCGACCATGCGTAGCCGAGGTCGCCGTTGCAGACTGGATCGAACATTTCCCAGCGATAATCGGCGGCGTCGCGATGAAACAGATCCTGCATCATCGCGGCGATCTCGGTGCGGCCGGTGTGCGGGCCGTAGATGTAGTCGTGATAGATCGCGTCTTCGGTGAAATGGCCGGCGAACTGTGCGCCATCGCCGGCTTCCGCCGCGCGGGTCAGGCTTTCCAGCAGCCGCGCGAATTCCTCGCTCGTCATACCCTCTCCCTTGCTGCTCCGGTCATGGCCGCCGAAGCTTGACGGGGAGACTAGCAACCGCCGCGCCCGCGAGGGAAGCGCATTTGCGGCAGGGGGCTATTCGGCGGCTTCGCGCAGGGCGGTCACCGGCTCGCCGAGCGGCGTGCGCGACAGCCAATGATCGAGGAAGTGCTCGAGCCAGATCCGTTCGTCGAAATCGTGCACGGCGCGTTCGGCAAAATGCTCGCGCCGCGATCGCGCGCCGGGAAGCGAGAGGCGCTCGTGCCCCATCGTGGTCCAGCGATGCATCATCGCCCAGGTGACGTCGGGATGAAATTGAAAGCCGTAGGCGGTGTCGCTGCGGATCGCCTGCACCGGAAAGTCGCCGCCTTTCGCCAACAGATCGGCGCCGGCCGGCAGTTCGAAGCCTTCGACGTGCCAGTGATACACTTGGCGCGGCCAATGCGCGCACATCGCGCGGCCGGCGGCCGTGGGGCGGATGTCGTAATAGCCGACCTCGGCGCGGCCGTGCGGATGCGGCGCGACCCGGGCGCCGAGCTGCCTCGCCAGCATCTGCGCACCGAGGCAGATACCGAGAAACGGACGTCGTTCCTTCAGCGGCACCGAGATCCAATCGATCTCGCGGCGGATGTAGTCCTCCGGATCGTTGGCGCTCATCGGTCCGCCGAACACCACAGCGCCCGCATGGTCGTCGAGCGATGCCGGAAGCGGATCGCCGAACCGCGGCCGGCGGATGTCCAGCGGATGGCCGAGGGCGCGCAGTGCATTGCCGACCCGGCCGGGAGTCGAAGTCTCCTGGTGCAGGACGATCAGCACCGGCCTCGGATCATTCGTTTTCGCAGGCTGCAGCGCGGGCGAAGCCACCCGGCCGTAATCGGTCAGTCGAACAAGCATGGGAGGATCAGTCCAGAGCCGTGTCGAACAGAATTGCCGCTCCGCCGGTCAGGATGTCCGGCGAAAGATGACAATTGCTTAAAGCAAGCCCTGGGCCAGATTGTGTCCCGATGCGTCCGCGTCAGCGGCGGCGCAGTTGAAATCCGCTGACGGCTGCAGCGATGAAACCGCGCGGGAAGAAGCGCAGCAGGAACGGCACGATCTTCACGCCGAGGCCGGGCAGCACGATCCGCTTGTTGTCCATCAGTCCCTGATAGGCCTGACGCGCGACCTCCGCAGGCGAAACGTTCAGCACGGCACTGTCGAAGCCCGGCTCGAAACCTGCCCGGTCCTGGAATTCGGTTTGCACCGGGCCCGGGCACAGTGCGGTCACGCGCACGCCCTTGGGGCCGAGCTCCTGGTGCAGCGCCTCGCTGAACGACAGCACATAGGCTTTGGAGGCGTAGTACACGGCCATTCCGGGGCCCGGCAGGAAACCGGCGATCGACGCGACGTTGAGGATGCCGCCGCGAAGCCGTGCGACGCTGCCCGCGAACCGCAACGTCAGGTCGGTGAGGGCTCTGATATTGACGTCGATGATACCAAGCTGGCCTTCGCGATCGAGCTCGACCGCCCGGCCGAAGAGTCCGTAGCCGGCATTGTTGACGAGGTACTCGACCTCGACACCGGCGGCGTCGAGAGCGGCGGTGATCTGCTCGGCGGCGTCCGGCTTGCCGAGATCGCAGGCAATCACGATCGGCTCCGGCCCGCCCTTGGCGAGGATCTCCGCCGCAAGGGATTCGAGCCGGTCGCCACGGCGCGCCACCAAGGCTACGCGATGAGCATTGTCTGCAAAAATTCGCGCCAGTTCGACACCGATCCCGGCCGATGCGCCTGTAATCAACGTCACACGTTCAGTCACGGCAATAAACTCTTGCTTAAGATGGGCCGAGCGGCCTCTGGGGAACAACTATGGCCTTATGCGGGAAGCAAGCAGCGTGCAAGGCCCATGCGCGGAGCGCGCGGCCGAAAGCCCGATCGTCTCGCCGGACAAGATGGTTCCTGTCGCACGGGTGTCTTAGAGATAATCCGGTTAGTTGGCGGGGTCGACCTCGGACACGGCCCCCATTTCCGTACCGCCGCTTGCAGCAACGCCGACCGCGAGCGGAGCTGAGGCTGCTACCTTCTGGCGCAGCGTGACGCGGTCACGAGTCGAGACCGCCAGAAGATCGGCCGCACGCCACACTACGTTCTCCTCGAACTCGGTGACATTGCCGTCGGCGTAGACCAGCTCCCACATCATTTCGACGATCCGCAGCCGGCCTTGCTCATTGACCGAACGCATGATCACGCTGGTGAAATGATAAAGATCGACGGCCTCGCCCTCGATCAGCGTCGCCGAGGCGATCAATCGGGTCGCGGTGGCGGCATCGAGACCGAAGCGCTGCTCGAGCAGCGAATGCAGCTTTTGCTTTTCGACCTCCGACGGGTCGCCGTCGATCGAGATCACATGAATCAGCAGCGCCGTCGCGGCGAGGCGGTAGCCGCCTTCATCGAGCGTCAACTCTTCCGGAGCGCTCGGCGCGACGACGTCGGTGATGAATTGGCGCAGTTTGTCCAGCATCGTCTCTCGTCTTTCGATGGGGGGCGACGGCTCGTCGCTCTATGGCGTGGAAAGGGAACGCCCGCAATCCTGCCACGGTTCCGGGGAGTTCCATGACGGTTTGGCAATGTGGGCGCGGCGTCACGGCAGCGCGGTTCAGCGGGGTATCAGCCGGAACTGCGGTGAGCGATCGGGCTGGGTGGTGACGACGCCGATCGGGATCACCGGCTCGGTATCGGTCAGTTCGATCCGGAACGTGCCGACGAGCTTGGCCAACGCCAGCGTCGCTTCGACCAGCGCGAAGTGCACGCCGATACAGACCCTGGGCCCGACGCCGAACGGCAAATAGGCGAACCGGTCCGGCGGCGGCGCGCCCTTCAGGAAACGCGTCGGCACGAACGCATTCGGGTCGCTCCAGAGCTTTTCGTGTCGATGCAGCAGCCAAGGCGCGATCAGCAGCACGTCGTGCTTGCGAATGGCAAAGCCGGCGACCTGATCGGGGCCCGCTGCCTCCCGCACGATCAAGAATGCCGGCGGATACAGCCGCAATGTCTCATCGAGCACCGCGCGGGTGAACGGCAGCCGCTCGACCTCCGCGACATCGGTTCCGACCCGGCGCACCTCGCTCGCCAGCCGTTCCTGAGCATCGGGGTCGAGGGCCAGCAGATACAGCGCCCAGAACAGCGCGGTGGCGGTGGTCTCGTGTCCGGCCAGGATCATGGTGGCGACCTGATCGCCGAGCTGAGCGTCGGTGAAGGCCTCGCCGGTTTCCGGGTCGCGCGCCGCCAGCATCAGTTCGAACAGATCGCGCGGGGGAGCACCGTCGGCCTTGCCGGCCGCGCGCCGTGCGGCGATCAGTTCGCCGATGAACCGGGTCCAGCGCCGGCGGAACAGCGCCCGCGAAACATCCTGCGGCGTCGGCCAGCCGAGCGGCAGCAGCAGATCGAGAAACCGCGGGCTCGCCAGCCTGGTGCCGTAGTCGATCACGAAGCTGCGCAGCGCTTGGCCGTGCGTGCCCATCTCGAACGAAAACATCGTCCGCCCGGCGATCTCCAGCGCCAGATGCTGCATGGCTTCGCGCAAGTCGATGGGAGTTCCGCAATTCCGGCGCAGCCCATCGACGACCTCGTCGGTGGCGGACGCCATGTGCGGCACCAGCGTCGCCACCGCGCGCGGCGTGAACGCCGGCGCCAGCGTTCGCCGCTGGTGCTTCCAGGCGCGGCCTTCGGCGAGCAGCAACCCCTCGCCGAGCATCGGCCGCAGCACGCGAATGCCGGTCGCGGTGCGGTGATAGTTGTCGAAGTTGTCGACCAGCACATGCCGGATCGCATCCGGCGTGTTGAGGATGTAGCTGGAATGGGTGAAGAACCGCCCGCGGACGACGTCGTCCTGGTAGGCGCGGTCGCCCCAGCTCGCGATCGCATTATGGCGGATCGCGGCGAGCCGGCCGAGCGCCGACAGATTTTCCGGCGCGCGCGGTGGCGTCGGCGGGATCAGCGGCGCACGGAATGTCGGCCGGTCGTCGATTGCGGCGATGCTCACCTCGAACCCACTCCCTCGTCGTTGTCCAACGAAGGTAGTGTGGGAAACGGGCAGGGAGAAGGCCGGTGGCGGAACCTGGTCGCGAGGCGATCGGCCGCAACCGCACCTCTTGAACCCGGGTCAGAGCATCCCGGGCAGGACGCGATCCGGCGGCTTGTGGTTGTCCAGGAAGGTGCGGATGTTGATGATCACCTTCTCGCCCATTTCGACGCGGCCTTCGATAGTGGCCGAGCCCATATGCGGCAGAAGCACCACCTTGCCCTGCTTGGCGAGCCGCACCAGCTTCGGATTGACCGCCGGTTCGTGCTCGTAGACGTCGAGACCGGCGCCGGCGATGTCGCCGGCTTCGATCAGCTTGGTGAGGGTTTCTTCGTCGATCACTTCGCCGCGCGCGGTGTTGACGATGAAGGCGTCCTTCCGGACCAGCTTCAGCCGCCGCGCCGACAACAGGTGGAAGGTCGCCGGAGTGTGCGGACAGTTCACCGAAATGATGTCCATCCGCGCCAGCATCTGGTCGAGCGAATCCCAATAGGTCGCCCCGAGCTCATCGGCGATCTTGGGGGCCACCGGCTTGCGGTTGTGATAGTGAATCTGCAGCCCGAACGCGCGGGCGCGCCGCGCCACGGCTTGGCCGATCCGGCCCATGCCGATGATGCCGAGCCGCTTGCCGCCGAGCCTGCGGCCCAGCATCCAGGTCGGCGACCAGCCGGGCCACTCGCCGCCGTCGGTCAAAAGCGCGGCGCCTTCGATCATCCTACGCGGCACCGCGAGGATCAGCGCCATCGTCATGTCGGCGGTATCTTCGGTCAGGACCTTCGGCGTATTGGTGACGGTGAGGCCACGGGCATGCGCCGCGGCGACGTCGATATTGTCGATGCCGTTGCCGAAATTCGCGATCAGCCGCAGCGAACACTCGGGCTGATTCAGCATCTCGGCGGTGATTTCGTCGGTCACCGTCGGTACCAGCACGTCGGCGGTGCGTGCCGCTTCGGCGAGCTGCTCGGCGGTCATCGGAACATCGTCGAGATTCAGCCGGGCGTCGAACAGCTCTCGCATCCGGGTCTCGATCGAGTCCGGCAGCTTGCGGGTGACGACGACCAGAGGCTTTTTCTTAACAGACATTCCAACGCTCTCTGACGAGCTTAACGAGATCGTTTAGTCCCCGTTAACTCAGCTGTTCGACACTCCCGCAGCAGCGCGACCACAGGGGCCGGTCCCGACCGTGAGGTCCCTTCCCGTTCCTTGGGTTACCGGATGCCTTCCGGCCTTCTCTAGCAGAAGACCGCGCCAAGACAAGGACCCCTGGTTTTGCCGGAGACGGCCGCGCCGCGAATCCTACGACGAAGAGGCGTGTCGATGACGATGAAATACCTGTTCGCTGCTACGGCGTTCGCAGGCGCAATGATTGGCGCGGCGACCTTCGCGCATGCCGGCAAGGAGTCGCCATTGTCCGCGAGCGGACTGCCGGTGCCGCGATACGTCAGCCTTAAGTCGGATCACGTCAACGTCCGGGTCGGCCCGACCAAGGACAACGACGTTGCCTGGGTCTACACCCGCGCCGGGCTTCCGGTCGAAGTCACCGCCGAATTCGAGAACTGGCGTCGCGTCCGCGACTCCGAAGGCGCCGAAGGGTGGGTCTATCACTCGCTGCTGTCGGGACGCCGCACCGCTGTCGTGATCATGAAGGACAAGGACGATCTGGCGACCTTGTATGAGAGCGCCAATGCGAGCAGCGCTGTGGTCGCGCGCTTGCAGGCCGGTGTGGTGGCGCAGGTCAAGCGGTGCGACATGAAGTGGTGCCGGATCACCGGCAGCGGCTTCGACGGCTGGATCGAGAAGCCGCAATTGTGGGGCGTCTACGCCGACGAGCAGGTGAACTGATCACCCGGTCAGGCTGAAGGAACGACCGAGTTGCGCTCCGCCAAAAACAACGGCGGCCTACGACCCGACGCCGCAGTCCGCCGACGAATCATCACCTAGAATTTGTCCAGACGGGCGCCTCAGCCCCTCTTGCGCAGCCGCACCACCACGTCGACCCGTGCAATCTCGTATCCGTCCGGAACGTCCGGCGTCGCCTTCAGCTCGACTTCGGCGTTGGGGATGTCGATCAGCTCGTGGTTGTTCTCGAGATAAAAATGCTGGTGCGCCGACACGTTGGTGTCGAAATAGGTCTTGGTCCCGTCGACGCTGACCTGTCGCAGCAGCCCAACTTCCGTGAGCTGATTCAGGGTGTTGTAGACGGTCGCCAGAGACACCGGCACCTTGGCCTGGCTGGCCTCTTCGTACAGCATTTCCGCGGTGAGGTGGCGGTCGCCCTTGCCGAACAGCAGCCAGCCGAGCGCCATACGCTGGCGGGTCGGCCGCCGGCCGACCGACTGCAGCATTTCGTTGACGTCATGCCAGGGGCAGCCATTGAGGCGCGGCTCAGCGTGCGAATGCGCGTCCTGAGCGGGTTCCTCTCGCAAAAATGCTACGTGTTCGCCGATATCCACGATTGCATACCCCTGCCGCACTACAACCTGCACTGTACAACGTGATTATAGGAAGCATTCCTTGTTGGTGCAAGCGCTTCGCAACTAGCGGAATTCGGTCATTTTGCTTAAGTAAGGTTACGGAGGTGCCGCTAGGCGGGGCAGTGTGCCTATGTTACAGACCCGCGCGCTCACCGGGCGCGTCCAGCGCCCATTCCCGGATTTCGCCGCGTGGGCAGCCAAATCCTCTCGATCGAATTTGAAGAAGGCATCGTCGCATGCGGGACCGTCGCTCCAGCTACGAATATGAAGACCTGCTGGCCTGCGGCCGGGGCGAGCTGTTCGGTCCCGGCAATGCGCAGCTTCCGCTGCCGCCGATGCTGATGTTCGACCGCATCACCACCATCACCGAGGATGGCGGTGAGTTCGGCAAGGGCCATGTGCGCGCCGAGCTAGACGTCAATCCGGACCTCTGGTTCTTCGCCTGCCATTTCAAGAATGACCCGGTGATGCCGGGCTGCCTGGGACTGGACGCGATGTGGCAGATGGTCGGCTTCTTCCTGGGGTGGGTTGGTGGCGAGGGCCCCGGCCGCGCCCTCGGCCTCGGGGAACTAAAGTTCACCGGGCAGGTGCTGCCGAACATCAGCAAAGTCGTCTACAATGTCGACATCAAGCGGGTGATGCGCTCGAAGCTGTGGCTCGGCATCGCGGACGGCTGGCTTTCGGCCGACGACGAGATCATCTACCGCGCAAAGGACCTGAAAGTCGGTCTGTTCAAGCAGACGGCACAGCCGGTTGGCGGTTAGCGGTCTGACCGACCGCGATCGGGCGCGTTGCCGTCCGTTGACGACCATGGAATGAACGAGGCGATCATATGAGACGTGTTGTTGTCACCGGGATGGGTATCGTCTCGTCGATTGGAAACAACACCCAGGAAGTCCTGGCGAGCCTGCACGACGCGAAGTCGGGCATTTCCCGCGCCGAAAAGCATGCCGAGCTGGGATTCCGCTCGCAAGTGCAGGGTGCGCCGACGCTGAACCCGGCCGACGTCGTCGATCGTCGGGCGATGCGCTTCCTCGGCGAAGGCGCGGCGTGGAACCACGTCGCGATGGAACAGGCGATCGCCGATTCGGGCTTGGAGGAGACCGAGGTCTCCAATCCGCGCACCGGCATCGTGATGGGCTCGGGCGGCCCCTCCGCCCGCACCATCGTCGAAGCCGCCGACATCACTCGGACCAAGGGCCCGAAGCGGGTCGGCCCGTTCGCGGTGCCGAAGGCGATGAGTTCGACCGCCTCGGCGACGCTCGCCACTTGGTTCAAGATCAAGGGCGTCAACTACTCGATCTCGTCGGCCTGCGCGACCTCCAACCATTGCATCGGCAACGCCTACGAGCTGATCCAGTGGGGTAAGCAGGACGTGGTGTTCGCCGGTGGCTGCGAGGAGCTCGACTGGTCGCTGTCGGTGCTGTTCGACGCGATGGGGGCGATGTCGTCGAAGTACAACGACACGCCCGCCACCGCGTCGCGGCCCTACGACGTCTCCCGCGACGGCTTCGTGATCGCCGGCGGCGCCGGGGTGCTGGTGCTGGAAGAGCTCGAACACGCCAAGGCGCGCGGCGCCAAGATCTATGGCGAAATCATCGGCTACGGCGCGACCAGCGACGGTTACGACATGGTGGCGCCGTCGGGCGAGGGCGCCGAGCGCTGCATGCAGATGGCGCTGGCGACCACGAACGGCATCAAGATCGACTACATCAATCCGCACGCGACTTCGACGCCGGCCGGCGACCCGCCGGAAATCGCCGCGATCCGCAACGTGTTCGGCAACGAGGACAAGTGCCCGCCGATCTCGGCCACCAAGGCGCTGACCGGCCACTCGCTCGGCGCCACCGGCGTGCAGGAGGCGATCTACTCGCTGCTGATGATGCAGAACGGCTTCATCTGCGAGAGCGCGCACATCACCGAGATCGACCCGGCCTTCGCCGACATGCCGATCGTGCGCAAGCGCATCGACAATGCCCAGCTCGGCGCCGTGCTGTCGAACTCCTTCGGGTTCGGCGGCACCAACGCCACGCTGGTGTTCAAGCGGCTGGACGCGTGATGTCGAGGCTCTCGCCGGCCCCGGCGAGACGACACATCCACATGCTACGATCCTCATGGTGAGGAGGCGCCTCTTGGCGCCGTCTCGAACCATGAGTTGTTGACCACTTCATCGTTCGAGACGCGCGCGATGCGTGCTCCTCAGGATGAGGTCCGAGCAGCGAGGAAGCGACGACAATGCAAGGACTGATGCAGGGCAAGCGCGGGCTGATCATGGGCGTCGCCAACGACCATTCGATCGCCTGGGGCATGGCGAAGACGCTGGCGGAGCACGGCGCCGAGCTCGCCTTCACCTATCAGGGCGAGGCGCTGGCCCGCCGGGTCAAGCCCTTGGCGCAATCGCTGAATTCCGACCTGGTGCTGCCATGCGACGTCGAGGACATCGCCAGCGTCGATGCGGTGTTCGACACGCTGAAGGAGAAGTGGGGCAAGCTCGACTTCGTGATCCACGCGATCGGCTTCTCGGACAAGAACGAGCTGCGCGGCGAGTACATCGACACCAGCCGTGCCAACTTCTCGCGCACCATGGTGATCTCCTGCTTCTCCTTCACCGAGGTCGCCAAGCGCGCCGCGGCGCTGATGCCGGATGGCGGCGCGATGATCACGCTGACCTTCGGCGCGTCCGAGCGGGCGATGCCGAACTACAATGTGATGGGCCTCGCCAAGGCTGCGTTGGAAGCCAGCGTGCGCTACCTCGCCTGCGATCTCGGTCCCAAGGGCATCCGTGTCAACGCGGTCTCGGCCGGTCCGGTGCGCACTCTGGCGGGCGCCGGCATCGGCGATTCCAGAGCGATGTTCGGCTTCATGGAAAAGCACTCGCCGCTCGGCCGCGGCGTGACGCTCGAAGAACTCGGCGGTTCGGCGCTGTATCTGCTGTCGGATCTGTCCGGCGGCGTCACCGGCGAAACCCACTACGTCGATTCCGGCTACAACATCGTGCTGATGCCGAAGCCGAGCGCGCTCAAGGCGGACGCCGACCAGGCGTAGCGGATAGCCGGGCTCTCGCCCGTCGTCTCCTATCAGTAGGCAGTCTGGGCGAAAGGCGCTTTGCGCTTAGTCCAGCGGGATGAGTTGCGGCGAACGCTACTGCCGTGCCTGGGGCGCCCTCACCCCTCCCTCTCCCGCAAGCGGGAGAGGGAGTCCGGCAGCGGCCGGGGCGAGGTCTCGCGTGGACTCGTTAGACTAGCTCATCAGATGATTGATGATAACGTTGAGTTCTATGCGTCTCCACCAGCGCGGCGCGCTCCCTCTCCCGCTTGCGGGAGAGGGGTGGGGTGAGGGCGACACGCGTCGCAGCATCCGCCATCCTCGCGAAGGCGGGGATGCAGCCGGCAGGCGCCCCGCTTACTTCTTCCGCTTGATCGAATTCAGCGCGCCGGACGAGCGGACTTCGGGATTCGGTGCGCCGTCCGCCGTCGACCACTCGACGATCTGCTCGACGCCACCGACGTCCAGCCGCGCCGGACCGGCCAGCACCAGCGTGATCCGGTTATTGGCGCCGGTGGCTTCCAGCTTGCCCGGCTCCTCGCCGGCTTCCAGCGTCGTCGTCACGGTGTTCTTCGCCACGCTCACCGCGACGTTTTTGGCACGGCCGCCGTCGACGACGTTGTCCGAGCCCGACACCGACAACGTCTGTCCTTGCTCGAAGCTGACCTTGTGTTTGCTGCCATGCACCGTGATGGTGCCGCATTGGCCGGTCAGTGCGATCTCGTTCTCCGCGCCGTACACGCCGACATTCTTACCCTGACAGTCGACATCGCGGCTGATTCCGATGCCCTGAATCGTAGTCGTCCGTGAACAATTTGGAAGCGGTTGATTTTGTTGGCTGATCGATTGTTGGCAAGTATTCGATTTTGCAGGAAAGCCGCGGGGTGACCGTGGTTTTCTTGCGTTTTG
>NZ_JAMKBZ010000036.1:0-48862 GCF_053772255.1 Rhodopseudomonas parapalustris
TCACCCCGCGGCTTTCCTGCAAAATCGAATACTTGCCAACAATCGATCAGCCAACAAAATCAACCGCTTCCAAATTGTTCACGGACGACTACTCCGCCGGTGGTGCCTGCGTCGAGCTCAACGCCGACGCCAATCTACCGCAACGCTTCGAGATGTTGCATGGCGCGACCAGGAAGAAATGCCGGATGGTGTGGAAGCGTGGCCGCCGGATCGGGCTCTGCTTCTGAGCTTCAGCAGGCGGTGGAAGTTTCCAACTCAACCTTGTGTCAGCGCTGCAGATCCGGCGGCAGCGGCGGGTTCTCCCGCATCAACGTGATGGTGACGCGGCGGTTGGCCGCCAGCGTCGGCGCGTCCGGAAACAATGGATCGCCATCCCCCTTGCCGACCAGCGACAGCACTTGGCTGGTGGGCAAGCCTTCCTGCTTCAGGATCTGGCGCACGGCATTGGCGCGGCTGACCGACAAGCCGAGAGGATCGTCGTCGCCGGGCCGGACCACGGTCGCGGCGGTGTGGCCGACGATGATCACCCGCAGACTGGTCGCGCGAAGCGGCGCCGCGAGCCGAGCGACCAGCTTGCGGGTTCGCTCGTAAGGTGTCGCCGAACCGTCCGGAAACATCGGCCGGCCGTCCTGATCGGTGAGTTCGAGGTTGAGCCCCGCCGGCGTCTCCTCGAACACCACGTTCTTGGAGACCTCTGCCAGCTCCGGAACGTCCCGCAGCGCCTGACGCAGCGAGGCGGAGGCCAGCGCGAACTCGCGCTCGGCCTTGGCGTGCGACGCGGCACTGCCGGAGCCTCCGGACTCCTCCAGATTCGGCGTGTTGCTGGCCTGGTCGGGCGCGACGTTGTTCTTGCTCTTGACCTTGCCCTGCACCGGAACGCCGTCGGTCTCCAGGACTCCGGCGAAGCGCGAATTCTGCTGCACGCCGAACGCATCGCGCATCGAACCCGCGACGATCTGCAGCTTGCGCAGATCCTGGGTCGAGAACGACACCAGCATGACGAAGAAGCTGACCAGAAGCCCCATCAGGTCGGCGAAGGTGACGATCCAGCCTTGAGTGGCTTGAGCTTCCTCGACCTTCTTCTTGTTGTTGCCCGAGGACAGGCGCCCACCACTGCCCTTCATCAGGATCGCCCCGACGCGGTCATGAGGTACAACAACACGGAACGTTCGAAACGCATGCGCGGATGCCGCTGATCAAATTCGGCGCCGCGATACCGCACATGATGGAGAATGGTTGCAGAAAAATGCGCTTCGCAGCGTCGATGATCTTAGCGGCTGCGGATTACCAAACGGTTTCGTCAGTCTATAACATTCTTTAACCAAAATGCGCATGTCTCACCAAACTGCACATCAACGCTTCTCACCGACAAGGCTTCAACATGACCGCCGCCCTCACCCCCGGCGCCGCCGATGCGCTGCTGTTCGATCTCGGGCGCGTGGTGATCGACTACGATCTCCGTCGCACGTTGAAGGCCTGGGCCGTCGAGCTCGGCAGCGATCCACACGCGCTGATGGCGACGCTCGCGCAGGATGACACCTTCCATCGCTACGAGACCGGCCACGTCACTGACGCCGAGTTCTTCGCCGCGGTAAGGACCGCGCTCGGACTGACGCTGAGCGACGCGCAGCTGCGCGAAGGCTGGAATGCGATCTTCATCGGCGAGATGCCCGGCATCGCGCCGTTGCTCGACCGCGCCGCCAAGCAGCTGCCGCTATACGCGCTGTCCAACACCAACGATGCGCACATCGCTCATTTCTCTCAGCACTACGCCACGCTGCTGGTGCACTTCCGCGAAATGTTTCTGTCGTCGCGGATCGGAATGCGCAAGCCGAACGGCGAGACCTACGATTACGTCGTCAAGGCGATTGGCATCGCGCCGCAGCGCATTGTGTTCTTCGACGATTTGGCGGAAAACGTCGAAGCAGCGCGCGAGCGCGGACTGCACGCAGTGCAAGTGCATTCCAGTGACGACGTCGCCCGCACGCTCGATCAGCTTGGGCTGTAAGCGCGCGAAACCAACGACCGACGAGACGTGATGATGACCACCGCTGCCGCCGATCTCGCCTGGGATCATCCCGCGCCGTTCACGCTGCCGATGACGCCGGCGGCGACCGATATCGACGGTCTCAATCACACCAACAACTCGGTCTATGTGCGCTGGTGCGACAGCGTCGGCTGGGCGCATTCCGAAGCGCTCGGCCTGTCGCTCGCCGACTGGCAGCGGATCGACCGAGCGATGGCGATCCGCCGCGGCGAATACGACTACCTGCTGCCGAGTCACTTGGGCGACGAGCTGCTGCTCGGAACCTGGATCTATGGCAGCGACGGCAAGCTGGTGATGGAACGGCGCTTCCAGCTCATCCGGCTGCGCGACGGCGCCACCATCATGCGCGGACGCTGGCAACTCGTCTGCATCGAGCTCAGCAGCGGCCGGCCCCGTCGCCTGCCGCCGGAGTTCTCGAGCGTCTATCTGCCGGTGATGATCAAGGCGGACGACGCATCGCCGTCCGCCTGACGTCGGTGCGCCGCGTTACTGCGGCGGGTTGCGGCAATCCATCGAATACACCAGCTCGCCCTTGGCGGTGCGGCCGATCGGCTGGCACGGCACATAGGCGCGGCCGGCTTGCCCACTCGGCGCAGCAGCGGGCCGCGCGGCTTCGCTCGGAGCCGCAGCCGGCGTGGTCGCCGGTGTCGAAGCTGCGGGGGGCGCCGCGGGTGCAGCGGCTCCAGGCGCGGACGCGCTCGGCGGGCCGTAATCGTCGGCGTTGAACGACGGCGCCCAGCCTTTGCTCCAGTCGTGGCGCATCCAATACACCGAGCCGAACGCGATGATGCCGACCACGACCATGATCCGCAGGAACCATTTCGGAAAGTCTTCCATCTGCCCGCTCCGTCCGCTCGATGCCGGGAACGTGGTACAGGCGGACGCGACGGTTCGACAATAATGATTTCGAACGACGCGGCGGCAGGTCGCGGGGCGCCGCGATGGCGCTGCGGCCTTGCGTGGTCGCGGCGCGCCACCTAAAGCCGGATCGGGACGGTTCGATTCTCATTCGCCTGCAAGGGAGGAGCCCGATGGCTTTGATGCCGGTCGACGAAGCGCTCGCCGCGGTGCTGGCCGGCGCGCGCGGGCTCGACATCGAGATGGTCGCGCTCGAGGATGCCCACCGCCGCGTGCTGGCGCGCGACCTCGCCGCGCTCCGCACCCAGCCGCCGCAGCCGATGTCGGCGATGGACGGCTACGCCGTGCGCGCCGCCGATGTCGCGGCGCCGCCGGCGACGCTGCGGGTGATCGGCGAGATCGCCGCCGGCCGCCCTGCCACGGTCGGCATCGGCGCGGGCGAAGCGCTGCGGATCTTCACCGGTGGCGTCGTCCCCGAGGGCGCCGATGCGGTGGTGATCCAGGAAGACACGTTGCGCAACGGCGACCACGTCACGGTCAACGAAGCCGTCCGACTCGGCCGCCACATCCGCCCCGCAGGGGTCGACTTTCGCGAAGGCCAGGTGCTGCTGCATCAGGGCCACCGGCTCAACGACCGCGACCTTGCTCTTGCCGCCGGCATGAACCACGCCGCGCTGCCGGTGCACCGTCGGCCGCGGCTGGCGCTGCTGGCCACCGGCGACGAGCTGGTGATGCCGGGAACGGCGCCCGCCCCCGGCCAGATCGTCTATTCCAACGGCTACGCGCTGCGCGCCTTGGCGCAGGCCGAGGGCGCAGAGGTGATCAACCTCGGGATCGCCGCCGATACGCTCGAAGCGACCCGGGCGGCGATCCGGCAGGCCCGCGATCTCGGAGTCGATTTGCTGGTCACCACCGGCGGCGCCTCGGCCGGCGACCACGATCTGGTCAAGGACGCGCTGGAGGCCGAAGGCACCCGGATCGCGTTCTGGAAAATCGCGATGCGCCCGGGCAAGCCGATGATGCACGGCCATCTCGGCGCGATGCGGGTGATCGGCCTGCCGGGCAACCCGGTGTCGTCCTACGTCTGTGCGGTGCTGTTCATGGTGCCGCTGATCCGCGCGCTCAGTGGCATGAGCCAGCCGACGCACATCCGCGAGTCGGCTCTGCTCGGTGCCGACCTCGCCGCCAACGACACCCGCGAGGACTATCTACGGGCCCATCTGGCACGCGACGACGCCGGCCGGCAGGTCGCCACTCCGGTCGACAGCCAGGACTCCTCGCTGCTGGCACGGCTCGCGGCGGCCGAGGCGCTGATCGTCCGTCCGGCATTCGCGCTGCCCGCGCAGGCCGGCTCCCCCTGCGTCATCCTTAAGCTCCCGCTATAACGACCCGTGAAATTCCTGGCGTTCGATTAACAGGTTGCGGAACACACCCCGAACATATAGTGTCCGTTCATGATTTGTTTTCGAGATTCGGCGATAATGAGGCTGTTACGCAGACTCGTCGTCCGAACCGAGACGCACCTCGAACCGGCCGGTCGTCGCCGAATGGGAAATCGCCGATGCTGACGCGCAAGCAGTTTGAGCTGTTGAAATTCATCAACGAGCGGCTGAAGGAAGCCGGGGTTCCGCCGTCGTTCGACGAGATGAAGGATGCGCTCGATCTGCGCTCGAAGTCGGGCATTCACCGCCTGATTACGGCACTGGAGGAGCGCGGCTTCATCCGGCGATTGCCGAACCGCGCCCGGGCCATCGAAGTCATCAAACTCCCCGATACCAGCGGCATGCCCAGCGGCGGTCGCCGCGGCTTCACCCCGAGCGTGATTGAAGGCAATCTCGGCAAGGTTCGGCCGCCGAGCCCGGAGCCGGCCGAAGACGATCATAATCGCGGCAGCGTCGCGGTTCCGGTGATGGGCCGGATCGCCGCCGGTACGCCGATCGAAGCGCTGCAGAGCCGCAGTCACACCATCAGCGTGCCGGCCGACATGCTCGGCAGCGGCGAACATTACGCGCTCGAAGTACGCGGTGACTCGATGGTCGAGGCCGGTATCCTCGACGGCGACATGGCGTTGATCCAGAGGAACGACGTCGCCAGCACCGGTGACATCGTCGTGGCGCTGATCGACGAAGAGGAAGCCACGCTGAAGCGGTTCCGCCGCCGCGGCGCCTCGATCGCGCTGGAGCCAGCCAACGCCGCGTATGAAGTGCGGATCCTGCCGCCCAATCGCGTCCGCATTCAGGGCAAGCTGATCGGGCTGTACCGCAAATACTGAGCCAGGCGGTTCGGTCTCCAACGAGCATCACTCTCAATCGTCGCCCGTCCGATCCTGCGGCGCCGGAGTGGCATCCTCGGATGCTGCCGGTGCGGGCCGTCTGATCGAGGCCGGCCTGCCCTGCGCGTCCGCTGCCGCTTCGGCCCATGGCCGGCTGTGCCCCCTGGGCCGGGCTGCCTCGATTACAAACACGGCCGGCGCGTCGCCACTTCGTCGCAGCGCCAGCGTTCCACCCGTTCGCAGATCATCGTCGCCGAGCACCTGCGCCGCACAGTCCGGCGGCGGCTGCGCCGCGGTGACGACCAGCGCCGCGCGAGCGCAATCGTCGGCCAATCCATCGGGCCGCAGCGACAGCGCCACCAGCCGCCCGTCCGCGAGCGGCGTGACGCAGCCATCTGCATCGCAGGACACACCGACGCGAAGCGAGGCATCATCCGGCGTGCGGGAATCGGCGTCTGCGGCAAGCCATTGCTTGAGCCGGAACGCATCGGCGCCGCTCTGCATCAGCCGGAGCCGACCGTCGGCGCCGCGCACCGCGACCTGCCTGCCGTCGCCGGCGACCAGTACCTCCGGCTGCAGCGTCAGCGCCGCCCAGACGATCGCGCCGATCAGGCCGAGCGCCCCGCTCCAACGCAGCGGCGTGCGCAGCAAACCAACCGTGACCAGCGCGAGCGTGGCCAGTAGCAGCGGTCCGGGGCCGAATGCGGTGACGCGGCCGACCGCGCCGGGCAGCGCCGCCACCCATTGCGCCACCAGGGTCATCCAGTCGATGCCGAATTCCATGATCCGCCAGAACGGCGCGTCGAGTCCAAACGGGATCGCGACGAGACCGAGCAGCCCCGCCGGCATCACGATCGCTGAGACCACCGGCATCGCCGCCAGATTGCTGAGCACGCCGTAGGGCGTGATGCGGTGGAAGTGATAGGCGGCGTAGGGCATGGTCGCGAGGCCTGCGACCAGCGAAGCGAGTGTCAGCAGCGCGATCTCCCGCCCGCCCCACAGCGCCACCCGCGACGCCACCGAGCTGTCGTCTGCTGCGAACAGCGCCGGCATCCCGATCTGCACCAATGCGACCAGACCGAGCGTGGCGGCAAACGACATCTGAAAACTGGGATGCACCAGCGCTTCGGGCGCAATCGCCAGCACGATCAGCGCCGCCAGCGCCAGGGTCCGGAAGGTGATGGCGCGGCGATCGACCATCACCGCGATCAACACGACCGCGGTCATCAGAAAGCTGCGCTGGGTCGCGACTTCGGCGCCGGATAGCAACAGATAGAACGCAGCGGCCGCGAGCGCTGCGGCAGCCGCGACCTTCTTGATCGGAAACGTCACCGTGAGCGCCGGGATCAGCGCCAGTAGCGCGCGCAGCGCAAAGAACACCACGCCCGCCACCACCGCCATGTGATAACCGGAGATCGACAGCACATGGCCCAGTCCGGAGACGAACATCGCATCGTTGACCGGTGTCGAGATCGCATCGCGCTTGCCGGTGAGCAGTGCGGTGGCGATGGCGCGGGTATCGCCGTCGAGCGCGGCTCTGATCCGCGCGTCGATGGCGTCGCGCAAGCCCTGCATCGCGGCGGCATAGCGCAGCCGCCAGCCTCCGCTTTGCGCCGGCGCTTCGACAGTGATCGTGCCGAGCACGAAGCCGGACGCGGCGATACCCTGGAAATACAGATCGCGGGCGAAGTCGTAGCCGCCCGGCTGCAGCGGCTGTAGCGGCGGCTGCAGCCGCGCCTTCAGCGTCACGAAGCTGCCGACCGCAGGCGCCTTACCCTTCTTCACCGACAGTCGCACCCGCTCGAGCTGTGGCGGGGCGCGTGCCGCCTGCATCTGGGTGACACGCAGTACGAAGCGGTCGGTGCGCTCGCGCTCTTCGCGAACTTCGACGAAGCCGCTCAGCTTGGCGGCGTACACCGGCGTGATCAGTACCGGATGCGCAACCCGTGACGCCTTCAGCGTCGCGGTGGCAAAGCCCGCCACCGCCGCCGCGATCAGCAGCAGCGGCGCGAAAGCGCGGGTGCGGCGAAGCAGAAAGGTCCCGATCGCGAATCCGACCGCGGTCGCAGCGGCGACCCAGGCGACCGGCTCGTGATCGGCCGCAAAATACAGTGCGATGCCGGCACCGAACGCGACCGGCGTCCATGGCAACAGCCGCCCCGGCCCGGCTTCGGCCCGCGCCCACACGCGCAGCCGATCGGTCAGCGCAGTCCACGCCGTCAGCCCCCACGCCAACAGCGCGCCGGTGCCGGCCGAGGCGCCGACCGGCCATGTCCGTGCCTTGGTTCGATCGCGCCGCTGCAAGGCCGCGCCCCCACCTTCGCCGCCGGGCGAACAGTGGAACAGATCAGCGGCACCGGCAATCGCCAGCGCCGCACCGTCGGAGATCAGGCTCGATCGGGCGTCAGCCCTTCGCCACTTCCTTGGCGAAGGTATCCCGGAGCCCGATGGTGCGATTGAACACCGGCTTGTCCGGCGTCGAGTCGCGATCGCGGACGAAGTAGCCCTGACGCTCGAACTGCAGCGGCTCGGCCGAATTGCTCGCCGCCGTCTCCGGTTCGATCCGGGCGCCGGTCAGCACTTCGAGCGACTGCGGATTGAGATCGTCGGCGAAGGTCGCCGCGCTCGGTGCCGGGTTGGCGAACAACTGGTTGTAGATCCGGATCTCGGCCTTGACCGACTGCGCCGCCGGCAGCCAGTGCATCGTCGCCTTGACCTTGCGACCGTCGGGCGCGTTGCCGCCGCGGGTTGCCGGATCGTAGGTGCAGCGTAGCTCGACGATCTCGCCCGCGTCGTTCTTGATCACCTCGCGGCACTTGATGAAATAGGCGTAGCGCAATCGCACTTCGTTGCCCGGAGACAGCCGGAAGAACTTCTTCGGCGGGTTCTCCATGAAGTCGTCCTGCTCGATGTAGATCTCGCGCCCGAATGCGATCTTGCGGGTGCCGGCGCTGGGATCGTCGGGATGGTTGATCGCCTCCAGTTCTTCGGTCTGGCCTTCCGGATAGTTCTCGATCACCACCTTCAGCGGCTTCAGCACGGCCATCCGGCGCTGTGCGGTGCGGTTCAATTCCTCGCGGATGCAGAACTCAAGCATGCCGAGATCGACCACGCTGTTGGCTTTCGCCACGCCGATGCG
The DNA here is from genome assembly GCF_053772255.1 of Rhodopseudomonas parapalustris. NCBI lineage: Bacteria > Pseudomonadati > Pseudomonadota > Alphaproteobacteria > Hyphomicrobiales > Nitrobacteraceae > Rhodopseudomonas > Rhodopseudomonas parapalustris. Next base: position 8,317 of record NZ_JAMKBZ010000036.1, read on the forward strand.
CTTGACGAAGTCGCGCAGCGCCGCCGGCGGCACGCCGCGACGGCGCATCCCGGCCATCGTCGGCATCCGCGGGTCGTCCCAGCCGGCGACATGGCCGCCGCGCACCAGTTCGGTCAGGACGCGCTTGGACAACAGCGTATAAGTGATGTTGAGGCGGGCGAACTCATACTGCCGCGGCTGCGACGGTACCGGCAGCTTCGACAGCAGCCATTCGTACAGCGGCCGATGGTCCTCGAACTCCAGCGTGCAGATCGAATGGGTGATGCCCTCGATCGCGTCCGACTGGCCGTGCGCATAGTCGTAGCTCGGATAGATCGACCATGTGTCGCCGGTCCGCGGATGATGCGCGTGCAGAATGCGATACAGCACCGGGTCGCGCAGATTGATGTTGCCCGACGCCATGTCGATCTTGGCGCGCAGCACCCGCGAGCCGTTCGGGAATTCGCCGGCCTTCATTCGCCGGAACAGGTCGAGATTTTCCTCGACCGAGCGGTCACGGAACGGGCTGTTCTTGCCCGGCTCGGTCAGCGTCCCGCGGCTGGCGCGGATCTCGTCCTGCGACTGGTCGTCGACATAGGCGTCGCCGTTCTGGATCATCAGCTCGGCCCAGGCATAGAGCCGCTCGAAATAGTCCGAGGCGTAGAACATGTGCTCGCCCCAGTCGAAACCGAGCCAGCGCACGTCGGCCTGAATCGAGTCGATGTATTCCTGCTCTTCCTTGGTCGGATTGGTGTCGTCGAACCGCAGGTGACAGCGGCCGCCGAATTCCTGCGCGATGCCGAAGTTCAGCGCGATCGACTTGGCGTGGCCGATGTGCAGATAGCCGTTGGGCTCCGGCGGGAACCGGGTCACGATGGTCCGGTGCCTGCCGCTGTCGAGATCGGCCTGGACGATGTCGCGAATGAAGTCGCGCCCTGCTTCGCCCGCCGCTGTATCTGCCGTGGTCATTCGTCAATCGTCCTACTGGTCGGAACCGAAGGGGGTATCTGCCAAATCCGCCGCCCCGCGCCAACCCCCAGGGGACGCGCGGAGCACTTTAGTTATGCGCCGATCCTGCTATACACCCTGCGCGCCGCTCCGGCCCTGTTCCCTTCCCTGCAATTGGTTCGAATGACCCGTCCCGTCGTCACCCGCTTCGCGCCCTCGCCCACTGGTTTCCTGCACATCGGCGGAGGCCGCACCGCGCTGTTCAATTGGCTGTACGCGCGCAAGCACGGCGGCACCATGCTGCTGCGAATCGAGGACACCGATCGCCAGCGGTCGACCCAGGAGGCGATCGACGCCATCCTCGACGGGCTGAAATGGCTCGGAATCGATTGGGACGGCGGCACTGTCTACCAGTTCGCGCGCGCCGCGCGGCATCGCGAGGTCGCCGAGCAATTGCTCGCTGCCGGCAAGGCCTACCGCTGTTACGCCACCGCCGAGGAGCTGGCGGCGATGCGCGACAAGGCGCGAGCCGAGGGCCGCGCCAAGCTGTACGACGGCACCTGGCGCGACCGCGATCCGGCCGAGGCGCCGGAGGGCGTCAAGCCGACCATCCGGCTGAAGGCACCGCTCACCGGCGAGACCGTGATCGACGATCAGGTCCAGGGCCGAGTCGCCTGGCAGAACGAGAACCTCGACGATTTGGTGCTGCTGCGCGGCGACGGCACCCCGACCTACATGCTGGCGGTGGTGGTCGACGACCACGACATGGGCGTCACCCACGTCATCCGCGGCGACGACCACCTGATCAATGCTGCGCGTCAGAAACAGATCTACGATGCGATGGAGTGGGAGCTGCCGGTGATGGCGCACATCCCGCTGATCCACGGTCCCGATGGCTCGAAATTGTCGAAGCGCCACGGCGCGCTCGGCGTCGACGCCTATCGTGCGATGGGGTACCTGCCCGCCGCACTCCGCAACTACCTAGTTCGTCTCGGCTGGAGCCACGGCGATCAGGAAATTTTTACCACACAGGAAATGATCGAGGCGTTCGACCTGCCGGCGATCGGCCGCTCGGCGGCACGATTCGATTTCGCCAAACTGGAGAGTCTCAACGGTCACTACATCCGCCAGAGCGACGATCACTGTCTCGTGAGCCTGCTCGAGGACCTGCTGAAATACGTGCCGCAAGGTCCGGCGATCGCCGCGAAATTCGACGACACGATCCGCGCCAAGCTGACCCAGGCGATGCCCGGTCTGAAGGAGCGCGCCAAGACCCTGATCGAGCTGCTCGACAATGCCGGGTTCATCTTCGCCGATCGGCCCCTGGCGCTCGATCCGAAGGCGCAGGCGGTGCTGACGCCCGAAACCCGGCAGTTGATCGGCCGGCTCCGCGCCGCGCTGGAGGACGTCACGCCATGGACCGCCGCGACCACCGAAGCTGCGATGCGGACGTTCGCCGAACAGGCCGGGCTCAAGCTCGGCGCCGTGGCGCAACCACTCCGGGTGGCCCTCACCGGACGAACCACATCGCCGGGAATCTTCGATGTTTTGGCGGTGCTGGGACGCGATGAATGCCTGTCCCGGCTCGCAGATCAGGCCGGATAAAAGCCCCGGAAACGGCTGGTGTCCGGCCGCCTTGCAGTGCACAGTGCAATGAGCTACGCATTTGCGCCAGCGCTTCAAGACAACCAGTCTCGCTCGCAAGAGCACTGCGCATACGGCTGGTTTCGCCAACGAACATCGGGGACCACACGATGGACGCAACGACCAACAACAAGACGGCAACGCTCACGGTTGGAAACAAGAACTACGATCTTCCGATTCTGACCGGAACAGTCGGCCCCGACGTCATCGACATCGGCAAGCTCTACGCCCACACCGGAATGTTCACCTACGATCCGGGATTCACCTCGACGGGGAGCTGCCAATCCAAGATCACTTACATCGACGGCGACGCCGGCGTTCTCGAGTACCGCGGCTACCCGATCGAACAGCTCGCCGAAAAAGGCGACTTCCTCGAGACCTGCTATCTGTTGCTGTACGGCGAACTGCCGACCAAGGCGGCGAAGGAAGATTTCGACTACCGCGTCACCCGCCACAACATGGTGCACGAGCAGATGGCCCGGTTCTTCCAGGGCTTCCGTCGTGACGCACACCCGATGGCGGTGATGGTGGCTTCGGTCGGTGCGCTCGCCGCGTTCTACCACGACTCCACCGACATCAACGATCCGACCCAGCGGATGGTCGCCTCGATCCGGATGATCGCCAAGGTTCCGACGCTGGCCGCGATGGCCTACAAGTACTCGGTCGGCCAGCCCTTCATCTATCCGAAGAACACGCTCAGCTACGCTGCGAACTTCCTCCGGATGTGCTTCGCTACGCCGTGCGAGGAATACATCGTCAATCCGGTGCTGGCGAACGCGCTCGACAAGATCTTCACGCTGCACGCCGATCACGAGCAGAACGCCTCGACTTCGACCGTGCGCATCGCCGGCTCGTCGGGCGCTAATCCGTTCGCCTGCATCGCGGCCGGCATCGCCTGCCTGTGGGGCCCGGCACACGGCGGCGCGAATGAAGCTGCGCTGCAGATGCTGAAGGAGATTGGTTCGGTCGAGAACATCCCAGACTTCATCGCCAAGGTGAAGGACAAGAGTTCGTCGGTGCGGCTAATGGGCTTCGGCCACCGCGTCTACAAGAACTACGATCCGCGCGCCAAGATCATGCAGCAGGTCTGCCACGAGGTGCTGGCCGAGACCGGTCATCACGGCGACCCGCTCCTCAAGGTGGCGATGGAGCTCGAGAAGATCGCGCTCAGCGATCAGTATTTCATCGACCGCAAGCTGTACCCGAACGTCGATTTCTATTCGGGCATCACGCTGAAGGCGATGGGCTTCCCGACCGACATGTTCACCGTGCTGTTCGCGGTCGCCCGCACCGTCGGCTGGATCAGCCAGTGGAGCGAGATGATCGAGGATCCGCAGCAGAAGATCGGCCGTCCGCGCCAGCTCTACACCGGCGCCACCACCCGCGACTACGTCGAGATCGACAAACGCGGCTGATCGTCGACGCAGCTCAAAGAACCAACGGCGGACCGCTCCAGCGGTTCGCCGTTTTCGTTTGTAGCCTGCGGCTGATGGGAGCTGCGGCGCGCAGCTCAGTAGCGGGCGCGGTCCGGCAGTGCGCGGAACTCGTTCCAGACCTTCTTGCGGTGAACGACAGTCACCGACGCGAACAGCACATCGAGCGCCGAGGCGGACTCGATGTTGGTTTTCTTCATGGGAGGGAGCTCCGGTTGAGACGGTCCGCGTCCTCTCCGGTCCATTGACGCGCAAACTGGAGCTTCGACGCGTCGGCAGGCTAGTTGCAATCCATTGAGAATTGATTGCAACAACCGCCATCTTCAATCGCGGTGGCCAACGGCAATCAGGCCTGGTGCATCACGTCCAGCACGATGTCGGCCGCACGTCCGCTCGGGGTCTGCTCGCCGGTCGACAGGATGTCGTCGATCTTTGCAAAGCCCGCGAGCTGGCGCCGCCGCGCCGCGGTGTCGCCGATCAGATCGCGGACCGCCGGGGCGAGCTTGGCGGCCACGCACTCCTCCTGGATGAACTCGGGCACCACCTCCTCGCCGATTACCAGATTGGCGAGGATCACTGTGCCCGGACGCACCACCCGGCGCGCGATCCAGATCTCCACGCTGCCGGCCCGATAGGCTGTGACCATCGGGACTCCGGCGATCGCGAGCTCCAGCGTCACCGTACCCGACTTCGCCAGCGCAGCATGCGCTGTCCGAAACGCAGCGCGCTTCTCCTGCTCGCCGACGACGATCCGCGGCTGCACCTCCCACGAAGCCACCGCAGAGCGGACCAGCGCTTCCAGATGCGGCGTGGTCGGCAGCACCGCCTCGAACGCCACGCCCTCGCGCCGGAGCTGCGCCAGCGTCTCGCCGAATGCCGCGGCGTGGTGACGGACTTCGCTGCGCCGGCTGCCGGGTAGTACCAGCAGCACCGGCGGTGAAGCCTCGCGGCGCTCCTGCTCGGCCTCGTTCGGCCGCAGCGAGCCGAACTGCTCGGTGAGCGGATGGCCAACGTAACTGCACGGCGGCCCCTTCAGCCGGCGATATTCGGCCGGCTCGAACGGCAGCAGCGCCAGCACATGATCGACATAGCCGAGCATCGCCCGCGCCCGCCCCGGCCGCCACGCCCACACGGTCGGCGACACGTAGTCGACGATCGGGATCGAAGGATCGCGCCGCCGGACCCGCCGTGCGACGCGATGGGTGAAGTCTGGACTGTCGATGATCACCAGGATGTCGGGCTGAGTGGCGACCACATCGTCGGACGCGCGCCGGATCAATTTCAGGATCATCGGCAGCCGTTGCAGCACCGCGGCGAAACCGATGATCGACAACTCCTCGATCGGAAACAGCGATACCAGCCCCTCGCCGGCCATGCTGCGACCGCCGATGCCGGCGAACCGCACCGAGCCGCCGAGCCGCGACCGCAGTTCGCGCATCAAGGCAGCGCCGAGCCGATCGCCGGACTCCTCGGTGGCGATCAGATACACCGTCCGCACCCGATCCTCGGCCTTTGCCGCCGTGCTCATGCGGGCATCCCGATCACAAACAGCCCCGCCCGGTCGGCGGCGGCGATCATGTCTTGCGGCTCGGCGACAACGGTATGGCCTGCCACGACGGCGACGCCGCCGAGCTGCGCGGCGACCAGTCCCTCGATGGTCTTCGGTCCGAGCGCCGGCAGGTCGAAGCGCAGATCCTGGCCGATCTTCGGCGCCTTCACCAGCACGCCGTGGCCGGGCTTGGCGCGGATCCGCCGAGCGTCACGGAGCTGCGCCACCCGCCGCAGCAACTCGTCGGTGCCGCCGGTGTCCTCGACAGCGACTACATGCCCGTCGATCACCACGCAGCCCTGGCCGATGTCGAACGGGCTCAGCGCCGCCAGCACGGCACGGCCCTTGGCAATGTCGGCCTGAACGTTGGCATCCGGCGCGGCGCGGGTGAGACAGCCCTCCGGGATCAGCAGATCGCTGGCGATATCCTTCAGGCCGAGCAGCCGGAAACCATAGCGCTCGAACAGCCGGCCGACGCCGCTCAGCAGATGGTCGTCGCCGCCGCGGTAGGCCGCCAGCACCGCCGGGAGTACTTTGATGGCGCCCCAGTCGAGCCGCAAATCCGACAGCGCCGGCCGCACCAGGGAGCCGATGAACACCAGGTCGCGGCAGCCTTCGGCGCGCAGCAGACGCAGCAGCCTGCCGAACGCCCCCATCGGCAGCCAATGATGCCTGTAACCGGTCACGCGCTGGGGATCGCAGCTCCCCTTCAGGGCGAACAGCACCGGGGTCAAGCCGCGGGCGGCGAGCAGGTCGGCGACCGCGAACGGCAGCGTGCCGCCGCCGGCGATGATGCCGACGGGGCTAGCTGTCTGCAGCGAGGGATCGGTCATGGCCGGAGCGCCGGCCGGTCAGGCGTCGTCGCCGTCGTTGACGGCCGTGCCGCCTTCACGCGCCATGCACAGCGCGATGCGCTGGCCGCGACCGCCGCGTCCCTTGATGTCGTCGATGAACGTGATGATCTCGGCGATCGCCGGGTCGTCCGCCGTGCGCGGCCGCACCCGTTCGAGCCGTTCGGCGAGCGGGCCGCTGCTGTGGAACAGGTCGTTGAAGAACGAGCGCACAATCGCGAGCCGCTCCTTGGTGAACTTACGCCGGCGCATGCCGACGATATTCAACCCGGCCAGCTTCGCATAGATGCCGTTGGCCAGCGCGTAGGGAATGACGTGGGTGCGCAGGCCGCTCATGCCGCCGATCATCACCTGGGGACCGACCCGGGTGAACTGCTGCAGCACGGTCATACCGCCGATGAAGGTGAAATCGCCGATTTCGCAATGACCGCCGAGGGTGGCGGCGTTGGCGAAGATCACGTCGTTGCCGACGATGCAGTCGTGGCCGACATGGCTCGCCGCCATGAAGAACCCGCGATCGCCGACGCGGGTGACGCCGCCGCCGCCGACCGTGCCGGTATTCATCGTCACGTTTTCACGAATGGTGCAGGCGTTGCCGATGATCAGCGTGGTCGGCTCGCCCTTGTAGCCGGTCGATTGCGGCGCGCCGCCGAGCGAGGCGAACGGATGGATGATGCAGCCTTCGCCGATCGTGGTGTGGCCGGTGACGTTGACGTGGCCGATCAGCCGGGTTCCCGCGGCGATGCTGACGTTTGGGCCGATCGTGCAATAAGGCCCGATCTCGACCCCGTCGCCGATTACGGCCCCGTCTTCGATCCGCGCAGTCGAGTCAATTGTGCTCATTCAGGTCCGTCAATCTGCCAGCATCGCGCCGACATCGGCTTCGGCAACGATCTGGCCGTCGACTTTGGCCTCGCCGTGAAACCACCACATCGTCTTACGGCGTCCGGTGCGTGTCAGATGATACTCGACGGTATCCCCTGGAATTACAGGCTTGCGGAACTTGCACTTGTCGATGGTCAGGAAATACACCGCGCGCGGCTTCTCGGTGCCGGTCACCGACAGAATGCCGATCACGCCAGCGGTCTGCGCCATGCCCTCGATCATCAGCACGCCGGGATACACCGGACGCTCAGGGAAGTGTCCCTGAAACGCCGGCTCGTTGACGGTGACGTTCTTGACGCCGATGCCGCTGTAATCCTCGCGAATGTTGATGACGCGATCGATCAGCAGAAACGGAAAGCGGTGCGGCAGTGTCTTGAGGATGGTGTTGATGTCAACGTTCTCAAAGCGAATCGGCGATTCCATCACCCCCGTCCTTCATCCCTGTCGTCGTCGGGTCGTGCCGCGGTCTCGGCTCCGCCACTCTCGGCGAGCCGCCGTACCGCCAGCATCTCCCGGAACCATGTTCTGGTCGGGCGCGCAAACATGCCGCCCCATCGCTCACCGGCGGGGATACTGTCCTTGACCCCGGACATCGCCGCCACCTGGGCGCCGTCGCCGATCACCACATGATTGTTGATGCCGACCATGGCGCCGAGCGCGACGTTGTCGCCCAGCGTCAGGCTGCCGGCAAGACCGCATTTGGCGGCGATCACACAATGTCGACCAATTGTTACGTTGTGGCCGATCTGAACCTGATTGTCGATCTTGGTGCCTTCGCCAATTACGGTGTCACGCAGCGATCCGCGATCGATCGTGGTCCCGGCGCCGAGCTCGACGTCGTTCTGGATGATCACCCGGCCGGTCTGCGGAACCTTGGTATGGCGGCCGGCAAAGATGAAGCCGAAGCCGTCCTGACCGATATGGCAGCCGGGGTGCATCAGCACGTTGTTGCCGATCAGCGCATGTTGCAGATGACTGCCGGCGCCGATGTCGCAATCCCGCCCTATCTTGACGCCAGCGGCAATCACCGCACCCGCCCCGATTACCGTACCCGAGCCGATCTCGACGTCGGGGCCGATCACGGCGAGTGGCTCGACCGTGACTTCGTCTTCGAGCCTGGCGGTGTCGTGGATCACCGCTGTCGGCGCGATTTCAGGCGCTGCCGCCAAGCCGGTGTGCGGCCGTAACGCGTCTTCATAGAGGATCCGGGCATAGGCAACGAAGGCATGGAACGGCCTGCGGGCTCGCAGCACGGCGACGTGCTGCGGGACCCTGCCCTCGAACCGCTCGCTGACAAGACAGGCGCCGGCCCGTGTGTTCGCGAGTTCGTCGGAGTACCGGAGGTTCTCGAAGAAGCTCAGGTGCATGGGCCCGGCCTCGTCGAGCGAGGCCAGTCCAGTGATGCGATGCTCCGCGCGCGAAGCATCAACCAGCGTTGCTTTCGTCAGGCTGGCGATCTCGGCCAGGGTCGACGAAGGACGCGGCGGGAAAAACGACGTGGATGCCATTCCTTCGGTCGTGGTCCGGGGTGCGGGACTTAGAACGAGGTCCCGCCGCCGAACTTGAACTCCTGAACGCGGTCGTACTTACCCTTGGTGATCGGGATGGCGTAGTCGAAGCGCAGCGGACCGAACGGCGACGCCCAGATCAGGCCAACACCGACCGAAGTGCGGACGAGGTTGGTGTCGTCGTAGTTCAGGCCAGCGCAGCTACCAATCATGGTCTGGCTCGCCGGAACGCAACCGGGAGAGTTGACTTCGCCAGTGACTGTCCACGAAGTCGGTCCCTTGTAGTCGAACAACGAACCAGCGTCGGCATAAACGGCGCCCTTTAATCCGACCTCTTTCGGCAGGAACCAGAACGGCATCTGCAATTCGACCGACGCACCCCAGTAGTTGGTTCCGCCGAGCGCGTCGCCGCCGTAGCCATAAATGGCATAGGTTCCGATGTCGCGTGGACCGATACCGTTGGGGGCGAAGCCGCGAACCAAGTTCGATCCCATCTGGAAGTGGTCGAGCATCCGGAGCTGGTTGTCGCCGTAGGTGCTCAGGTTGCCGGCCTGCAGGTGGATCAAGCCGACCAGGTCCGACACCAGCGGGGTGTAGTACTTGGCGTCGAACGCGGTCTTGATGAACTTCACGTCGCCGCCGACGCCAGCGAAGTCCTGGCGCAGATCGACGAGCAGACCGTCGGTCGGGTTCTTGATGTTGTCGAGGGTATTGTAGGTCAGCGTATAGCCGATCGACGAAGTCCAGTAGGCACCACCGGCCAGACCGATGCGGACCGGAAGAGAAGCCTCGCCGTCGCCGTAGCAACCCAGCGTAGCCCCGCCAGGATTGTTATTCCGGAAGTTTGTATATTGGGGCGTCCAATAGCTTGCGTCATTTGAGAGGTTGTTACAGTTGTTCAGGTACGACGGCAGCGTGATTTCCTGCCGATACAGCGAGTAGCGGAGCTGCAGCGACAGATCTTCCCGCAGCGCGAAGCCGAGGCGCGGGCTGAAGCCGAGCGTCTTGGTCGAGTACGAGATGTAGCGGTTGGCGAGCTGCTCGCGCTGATACAGGTCGAGGCCGAGCGCGACGCGGTAGTCGAGCAGATACGGCTCGACGAACGACAGCGAGTAGCCGCGAGCGTACTGGCCGTACTGAACCGACGCCTTGGCGAAGATGCCGCGGCCGAGGAAGTTACGCTCCGACACCGAGACTTCGCCGAGGGCGCCGTCGCTGGTCGAATAGCCACCCGACACCGAGAAGTCGCCGGTCGATTTCTCTTCGAGGTTGACCAGTAGAATGACGCGGTCGCTCGACGAGCCCGGCTCGGTGCTGATCTTCACAGACTTGAAGAAGTCGAGGTTCTTCAGGCGACGCTCGGCGCGGTCGACGAGTGCACGGTTGTAGGCATCGCCTTCGGAAATGTCGAACTCACGCCGGATCACATAGTCGCGGGTCCGGGTGTTGCCGACGATGTTGATGCGCTCGATGTAGACGCGCGGCCCCTCCTCGATCGAGAACACGATCGAGACGGTGTGCTGGTCGAAATTGCGATCGCCGCGCGGACGCACGGTCGCGAACGCATAACCGCGCCGCGACAATTCGATCTGCATCTCCTCGACCGACTTCTCCAGCGCCTCTGCGTTGTAAAGCGAGCCGACGCTGACGCGCGAGTAGCTGCGCATCGAGTTGGCATCGAGAGTCGGAATGGTGGATTCGAACGTCACCGAGCCGACACGGTACTGCTGGCCTTCCTCGATCTTGAAGGTGACCATAAAGCCCTTGCGCTCCGGATCGTATTCCGTGAGCGCGGCGACGACCTGCACGTCGGCGAAGCCGTGCTTGAGATAGAAGCGGCGGATCAGGTCGCGATCGGCCTCGACCCGGTCCGGATCGTACACGTCGCCGTTGCCGAGGAAGCTCAGCAGGTTGGATTCGCGGGTCTTGATCACGTCCTTCAGGCGATAGGACGAATAGGTCGTGTTACCGACGAACTCGATCGACTTCACGCCGGTCTTCGGACCTTCGGTGATCACGAACACCAGATCGACGCGGTTGTTCGGCTGTTCGATGATCTGCGGGTCGACGCGAACGTCGTAGCGACCCGAACGACGGTAGATTTCGGCGATCCGCAGCGCGTCGCCCTGCACCATCGGGCGAGACAGCGTGCCGCGCGGCTTCGACTGGATCTCGGCCGAGAGTTGCTCGTCCTTGATCTTCTTGTTGCCCTCGAAGGCGAGCCGGCCGATCACCGGGTTCTCGACCACGCTGACCACCAGCCGGCCGCCGGCGTGATTGATGCGAACGTCCTGGAACAGGCCGGTTTCGATCAGCGCCTTGAGGCCGTCGTCGATCGATCCCTGATCGAGCCGCCCACCGGGTCCAGGCTTGAAATAGGAGCGAATGGTCTCAGCCTCGACCCGCCGATTGCCCTCGACCCCGATCGAGGAAGCGGACTGGGCGGCGGCAGGAGACGCCATCGCCACTCCCACCGCCGTGGTGGCGGCCGGTACGGCGAAAAACACCAGGGCGGCACCGATCACCCCCCGCAACACTCGCATTCCAACTTTCATGCGCTACGCGCCCTTGTCATTCCGATGCCGGCACAAGGCCCCTGCACCGACAGAATCCCCAGGTTGCCTCGCTTGTAGACAATTTTGCCCCGCCGGCAAACGTCCTTTCGCGATGCGATTTCAATTTCATTCCAACACGTTGCCTATCCGCCACGTTTGACGGATCGAATACATCACGACGACGCCAGATGCAGGATGTCGTTGTAAGTCGCGAACATCATCAACATCAGCACCAGCGCCAAACCGATTCGGAACCCGACCTCCTGGGCCCGCTCCGACAGCGGCCGGCCGCGCACGGCTTCGATACCGTAAAACAGCAGGTGCCCACCATCGAGCAGCGGCACCGGGAACAGGTTCAACAGACCGATGGAGATCGACAGCACCGCCGCCAGATGCAGCAGCGGGGTGAACCCGATCGTCGCCACCTGCCCCGACACCTGCGCGATCCGCAGCGGACCGCCGAGCTGATCGGCCGCCTCGCGCCCGGTGAAAATACCGCCGATGTAAGAGAACGTCCGGTCGACCACGAACCAGGTCTCTTTGATCCCCATCCAGAACGCCACCGCCGGATTGACCGACTGGGTCGTCACCTCGCCGGCCGCGGTCGACCGGCTGATGCCGAGGATGCCAAGTCGCTGGACGTTGCCGAACCGGTCCTTGACCTCCTTGAGCTGCGGCGTCGCCTGCAGCTCAACGGTCGAATCGCCACGCTTGACGGTAAATTTGAGCTGCTTGCCGGCGTCCGCGCTGACGATCCGCTGCATTTCCAGGAAATTGGCGATCGCGCTGCCGTCGATCGCGGTCACCACGTCGCCCGGCTTGAACCCGGCCGATTCGGCCGCACTGCCCGGCTGCACGCCGTCGACCCGCGCCGAGGTGTTCGGTGCCCCGAACACGGCGAACAGGAAGGTGAACAGCACGATCGCCAGAATGAAATTCGCCACCGGGCCGGCGACCACGATCGCGGCGCGCGGGCCGACCGGCTTGTGATGGAAGCTCACGGAGCGATCCGCCGCCGACATCTGCGCCAGCGCCTCGCCGGAGGGCGTGCTTGCCTCGCTGTCGTCGCCGAAAAACTTGACGTAACCGCCGAGCGGCACCGCGGAGAGCTTCCAGCGGGTGCCGTGGCGGTCGTTGAAGCCGACGATCTCCGGACCGAAGCCGATCGAGAAGGTCAGCACCTTCACGCCGTTCCAGCGCGCGACCAGGAAGTGGCCGAGCTCATGGAAAAACACCACGATCGTCAGAACGAACAGAAAGGGAATGACGTAGCCGACGAAACCGTGGCTCAACGTATTGAAGCTATGAAGAAAAAGATCGGCCATCCCATTCCTTTCGAGCAGAACCGACGGCCCTGTTCCCTGTTCCTTTATGATGCCTTTGCGGCAATTTGAGGCAACAGGGTGGCAGCGAGGTTTCTCGCCTGATGGTCAAGAGCGATGGCGTCATCGGCGGAACCGAGTGGCGCCAGATTGCCGGCGCGAACCCAGTGATCGAGCGTATCCTCGACCAGCCGGGCGATCGCACCGAACCTGATCTTCTGCGCGATAAAGGCGGCGACTGCGACCTCATTGGCCGCGTTATACACGGTCGTTGCGCCGTTACCGGTGCGAAGTGCGTCATACGCCAGTCGCAGACCAGGAAAGCGGGTGAAATCCGGGGCTTCGAAGGTCAGTTGGCCAATTTTGGCAAGGTCGAGCTTGGCAGCACGGCCGGTAATGCGATCCGGCCAGCCCAGGCAATGGGCAATCGGAATCCGCATGTCGGGGGCACCGAGCTGCGCAACGACCGAACGGTCGGCGAACTCGACCAAGCCGTGCACGATCGACTGCGGATGCACCAGCACGTCGATCTCGTCCGGCGCCAGCGCGAACAGATAGGAGGCTTCGATCACCTCGAGCCCCTTGTTCATCATCGAGGCCGAATCGATGGTGATCTTCTGGCCCATGCTCCAGTTCGGGTGCTTCAGCGCCTGCGCCAGGGTCGCCTGCTCGATGTCGGCAGCGGCCCAGGTGCGGAACGGCCCGCCCGAGGCGGTGATGATGACACGCGTCAATTCGTGACGATTTCCGGAGGCCAGTGCCTGAAACAGCGCGTTGTGCTCCGAATCCGCCGGCAGGATCCGCGCCCCGGCGGCGGCGGCCCGGCTCATGAAGAAATCGCCGGCGCACACCAGACACTCTTTATTGGCGAGCGCGACGGTGGTGCCGCGATCGACCGCGGCCAGCGCCGGTTTCAGCCCTGCGGCACCGGAGATCGCCGCCATCACCCAGTCGGCCGGCCGGGCGGCCGCCTCGATCACCGCGCCCTCGCCCGCCCCACAGGCGATGTCGGTCCCGGCCAGCGCTGCGCGCAATTCGCCGAGCCGCGCCGGATCGGCCACCGCGACGAATTTGGCATTGAACTCGCGGGCGAGCTTGGCGAGGCCGGCGACATTGGCATTGCCGGTCAGCGCCTCGACCCGGTAGCGCTCCGGTTCGGCGCGGATCAGGTCCATCGTGCTGTCGCCGATAGAACCGGTCGCGCCGAGCACGCTGACGGTGCGGACGCCGCCATGGGCGGGGTCGGCATTCTTCAAGGGAACAGGGTTCATTGCGTCACCACACCATCAATCCGCGGCCAATACCATCCAGTGGCGCCCGCGTCAGTCCAATCAATACCGCCACCACAACCGCAGCCACATAGCCGTCGAGCCGGTCCATCAACCCGCCATGGCCAGGAATGATGTGGCTGGAGTCCTTGACACCGAACCGGCGCTTGACCGCGGATTCGAGCAGGTCACCGAGCTGGGAAGCGGTTGAAAGAATCGCCGCAAGGATCAGAAGCGGAACGATTTTTCCAAAACCTGTGAGACCGAAACCGAGCCCAACCAAGAGGCTCAGAGAGAGCCCGCCGAGCGCCCCCGCCCAGGTCTTTTTCGGGCTGACGCGCGGCCACAGCTTGGGCCCGCCGATCGTCCGGCCGGCAAAATAGCCCCCGATATCGGCGCCCCACACGACCAACAGAATCAGCACCAGCGCCGCAAACCCATGGTCCGGATCGAGCCGGATCAGAATCGAGGCGATCAGCGCGGCCGCAGCGTAGCCCAGCCCGGTCGCGGTCCAGCGCCGCGGCTGGTCGCCGAGCAGCGCCAATCCGCCGACGCCGCACACCGCCGCGACAAGCGCCGGCACCGGTTTGTCGAACGCCAGCCCCAGCCCGCACACGATCAGGCACAGGCAGCCGAGCACCAACACACGGAAGTCGCGCGCCGCGCCGACGATCCCCAGCCATTCGACAAACAAGCCGATCGCAACCAGCGTGGCGAGCACCGCCCACGGCCAGCCGCCGAGCCAAGCGATCGCGATCGCGCCGGGCGCCAGCACCAGCGCGGCGGCGATTCGCTGGATCAGATTGCGGGACCCCTGCTCGGCCGCCGGCGCCGGCGGCGCGTTGTCCTGGCTCACGCGTGTCACGATCCTGTCTTGGCGGCCAATCCGCCGAACCGGCGCTCGCGCCGGGCATATTCGGCAATCGCACCTTCCAGCGCGGCCTTGTCGAAGTCCGGCCAGTGAATGGGCACGAACACCAGTTCACTGTACGCGGCCTGCCACATCAGGAAATTCGACAATCGTTGCTCGCCGCTGGTGCGGATGATCAGGTCGGGATCCGGAATATCGGGGGCGTCGAGATAGCGCCCCAAGGTCTCGATATCGATCGACGCCGGGTCGCGCTTGCCCTCGGCGACCTCGCGGGCCAGTCGCTGCGCGGCGTTGGCGATTTCCTGCCGCGAGCCATAATTGAACGCCACCACCAGATTCAGCTTGGTGTTGCCGCGGGTCAGCTCCTGCGCTTCGTCGAGCATCGCGCACAGATCGCGGTCGAGCCGGTTGCGCTCGCCGATCACCCGGATCCGGACGCCGTCGCGGTGGAGCGAGGCCAGATCATTGCGGATGAAGCGGCGCAGCAAGCCGAACAGGTCGCCGATCTCGGTGGCCGGCCGGGCCCAGTTTTCCGAGCTGAACGAAAAGATCGTCAGATAGCGGATACCGAGTTCGTTGGAAGCACGGACGACACGGCGCAGCGCCTCGACGCCGCGGCGGTGACCTTCGGCGCGCGGCAGCCCGCGCGCAGCGGCCCAGCGGCCGTTCCCGTCCATGATAATGGCGACGTGCGCCGGAGCGCTCGGCGGTTCGGACGGATCAGGCAACGGCGCGGCGGCTTTCGACATAGCTCATTCCCGAAGCATCATCCCGCGAGAAGGTCACCGGCTCGCTGCCAGAACTTATTCGAGATCAGTAAGTTATAGTCGACGCGGCGACAAGACCCGAACTCGAAGGGCCCCGCGCCCGAACCGTGCCTTTCCGCACACCCACGCGCGACCGCGCAACTGATCGATGGGACGCGGTCAGATCGCCGCGTCCCAAGCTCACGGCGAGCAGATTAGACCGTGAGGATTTCCTTTTCCTTGTTCGCGAGCAACTGATCGATTTCCGCGATCGACGCGTCGGTGGCCTTCTGCACCTCCTGGTCGAGCCGCTTCTGATCGTCCTCGGAGATCTCGTGCGCCTTCTCCAGCTTCTTGATGGTGTCGAGGCCGTCGCGGCGGACGTGGCGCACCGCGACACGGGCGGCCTCGGCGTATTTGTGCGCGACCTTGACCAGATCCTTGCGGCGCTCTTCGTTGAGCTCGGGGATCCGCAGCCGGATCACCTGACCTTCGGTCGCCGGCGACAGGCCGAGATTGGAATCGACGATGCCCTTCTCGACCGCCTTGACCATCGACTTGTCCCAGACCTGCACCGAGATCAGACGCGGCTCCGGCACCGAGACGGTGGCGACCTGGTTCAGCGGCATGTGGCTGCCATAGGCGTCGACCTGAACCGGCTCGAGCATCGAAGCCGAGGCGCGCCCGGTGCGCAGACCGCCGAGTTCGTGCTTCAGGGACTGCGCGGCGCCCTGCATCCGCCGCTTCAATTCGTTGATGTCGAACTTGTCGGACATTGCCGCCTCTCTCTTTCTCAATCGCAAATCATCATCGCCGCGCGCCGCGCGTCCGTCGTCAGCCTGCTACGACAGTGCCCCGCCCCGCCCCGCTCAGCACCGCGCCGATCGAACCGGGCTCGGCGATCGAGAACACGATGATCGGCAGCGAGGTTTCGCGGGCGAGCGCGAAGGCCGTCGCGTCCATCACCTTGTAACCGCCGGCGAGCGCTTCGGAATGGGTCAGCTTCTCGAACCGCTTCGCGTTCGGATCGAGCTTCGGATCGGCGGTGTAGACACCGTCGACGTTGGTCGCTTTGAGCACCGCACCGGCGCCGATTTCGGCGGCGCGCAGCACCGCGGCAGTGTCGGTGGTGAAATACGGATTGCCGGTGCCGCCGGCGAGCAGCACGATGCCGCCTTCGCTCAGCGTCTGCTCGGCCGCAGCGCGGGTGTAGAGTTCGCAGACTTCCGGCATCATCAACGCAGCCAGCGTGCGCGCTTTCTGGCCGTGGCGCTGCAGCGCTTCGGCGAGCGCCAGGCAGTTCATCACGGTGGCCAGCATGCCCATGGTGTCGCCGGTGGTACGCGACACGCCGCGGGCGGAGACTTCGACACCGCGGAAGATGTTGCCGCCTCCGATCACCACGGCGACTTCGACACCGAGCGCGCGAGCGGCGATCAGCTCGCCAGCCACCCGATCGATGGTGGCCTGATCGATTCCGTAATCCTGGGGACCGGCGAAGTACTCGCCCGACAACTTGACCAGCACACGACGATAGATCGGCTCAGCCATGACGCGGTCGTTGCCCCCTGTTGGTTTGGCGACTCCCGGCCCGAGGGCCGGAAGTCGCAGAGCGCGAAACGCTTACTTCTGGCCCGACGCGGCAGCGACTTCGGCGGCGAAGTCGGAGGTCTGCTTCTCGATGCCCTCGCCGAGCGCGTAGCGGACGAAGCCGGTGATCTTGATCGGCGCGCCGACCTTGCCTTCGGCTTCCTTGACCGCCTGCGCGACCGACTTGCCCTTCTCGTCGTGGATATAGGCCTGCTCGAGCAGGCAGACTTCCTTGTAGTAAGTCTTCAGGCCGTTCTCGACGATCTTCTCGATCATGTTCTCCGGCTTGCCCTGCTGACGATACTTGTCGGCCATCACCTCGCGCTCGCGCTGCACCACCGCCTGATCGAGGCTGGACGGATCGAGCGCCTGCGGGTTGGCAGCGGCGACGTGCATCGCGAGCTGGCGGCCGAGAACGGCGAGCTCGTCGGCCTTGCCGGACGATTCCAGCGCAACGATCACGCCCATCTTGCCGGCGCCGTCGATCACCGCGTTGTGGATGTAGCTGGCAACCAAGCCCTGCGACACTTCGAGGGCGGCAGCGCGGCGCAGCGTCATGTTCTCGCCGATGGTGGCGATCGCATCGGCGATCGCACCGGCGACCGTGGACGAACCGACCGGCGCGGCATTGATCGCGTCGATGTCGGCGCCGACCTTGAGCGCGACCTGAGCGATCATCTTGACCAGGCCCTGGAACTGCTCGTTGCGCGCAACGAAGTCGGTCTCGGAGTTGACCTCGATGACAACGCCCTTGGTGCCGTCGGTGAGCGCGCCGATCAGACCTTCCGCAGCGACGCGACCGGCCTTCTTGGCGGCCTTCGACAGGCCCTTCTTCCGCAGCCAGTCGACCGCGGCTTCCATGTTGCCTTCGGTCTCGGAGAGCGCCTGCTTGCAATCCATCATGCCGACGCCGGTGGTCTCGCGCAGCTCTTTGACCATTGCTGCAGTAATCGTTGCCATCGCTAATAAGCCCTCTGCCTGTGAGTGCGACCGCGCAGCCGGAGCCCGCGGTTCGCAATCAGGAACACATCTCAGATTTTGACGACGGAACGATGCGGCCGGGTGCCGGCCGCATCGCCTCGTATTACTCCGCCTCGGCGGTCAGCGACTTGGCCTGCGCCACCCAGGCATCGGCCCGGCTCGGCAGACCGAGCTCTTCGCCGATCTGATGCGCGGTAGCCTGGTCGAGCTCGGCAAGCTGCCAGAAGTGGAAGATGCCGAGGTCGTTGAACTTCTTCTCGATCGCGCCAGAAACGCCCTGCAGCTTCTTGAGGTCGTCCGGAGTGCCGCGCGGACCGGGCAGCCCCTGGAACGCCGAAGCCTGGGCCGCCGGCAGGTCTTCACGCAGCGGCTGCGCCGCCGCACCGATGTCGATGCCCACATCGCCCTGAGCGCGCGAGATGCCATCGATCACCGCACGGGCGACCAGATCGCAGTACAGCGCGATGGCGCGGCCGGCGTCGTCGTTGCCTGGCACCAGATAGGTGATGCCCTTCGGGTCGCAATTGGTATCGACGATCGCGGCGACCGGGATGCCGAGACGCTGGGCTTCCTGGATCGCGATGTCTTCCTTGTTGGTATCGATCACGAAGATCAGATCCGGCAGGCCGCCCATGTCCTTGATGCCGCCGAGCGAGCGGTTGAGCTTGTCGCGCTCACGCTGCAGCTCGAGGCGCTCCTTCTTGGTGTAGGCATTGGCGTCGGCCGAGCTCAGCACGTCTTCGAGGTGACGCAGACGGCGGATCGAGCCGGAGATCGTCTTCCAGTTGGTCAGCGTGCCGCCGAGCCAGCGCGAATTGACGAAGTACTGCGCCGAGCGCTTGGCGGCATCGGCGACGGCGTCCTGCGCCTGGCGCTTGGTGCCGACGAACAGCACGCGGCCGCCCTTGGCGACGGTGTCGCTGATCGCCTGCAGCGCACGATGCAGCAGCGGGACGGTCTGGGTCAGGTCGACGATGTGGATGTTGTTGCGGACGCCGAAAATGTAGTCCGCCATCTTCGGATTCCAGCGATGCGACTGGTGACCGAAATGCACGCCAGCTTCGAGGAGCTGACGCATAGAGAATTCAGGAAGCGACATAGGTAGTTCTCCGGTTGGTTCCTCCGGAAACGTGTGGGCAACCGTGCTGAGATGGGGACGAATCCCCTCGCGGCCCGGTGCCACCGGACGGCCTTGCGAGCCATGTTTCCGTGTGAGATGGCGCGCGTTATAGCGGGATTCCCCAATAACGCAAGGCGCACCGGCGGGGATCGGCCGATCGGACGGCGCCCCGCCCCACTCACCGCCGGCCGCCATAACGGCCAGCGGACCGGCGGGTCAGGCGGCCGGCACCCGGCTCAGCATTCCTTCACCCCGGGCGGGCAGCGCTTGGCGGGCCCCTGAGGCCGCGGCGGCGGAGCAGCCCGCGGCGGGGCTGGCGGACGCGGCGGTGCGACATGGGGCGGTGGCGGCGCCATCCGCGGCGGAGCCATCCGCGGCGCCGCGTGTGACGGCGGCGGCGGTGCAACCACCCGGGGAGCCACATGCATCGGCGGAGGCACCGGACGAGCCACCGTCGGCGGCGTGGGGCGCTGAATCCGGGGCGCCTGGGGCGGCGGGCGCCGCTCGACCGACGCGGCCGTCGGTGGTCCCGGCGGCCTTGCCGGTCGCGCGACCGGACGCGACACCGGCGGTGCGGGCCGCATCGTCGCGGCCCCCAGAGGCCGCACCGCATCGGGGCGCAGTGCGGGGCGCGGACCTGACGGCGGCCTGCCGGCTTGTTGATCTGCCCGCGGCGGAACCACTGGAGGCACGAGCTTGGCGTTGCCCACAGCAGGGCCTGGGCCGTGGATGCCCGGCCGGGCGTTCGCCGGTCCGGGAGCCGGTGGCAGTCCTTTGGTCCCGGGCACCGGCAGCGCCTGCACGGCGGGAGCGGCGCCGGCGGGGCCGCCCGGTCCAGGTCGGCCCTGCCCCGGACGCGGCGCGACGGCTGGCCCGCCGGCCCTCACCGGCGGCGCGCCGGGAGTGGCCCCAGGCGCGGGGACCGGAGCGGTCGTGGTCTGCGCCGGTGCGAGCTTGGCCGCAGGCTGGGCCGGTCGCGGCCCCTGGAGCAGCACGCCGGGGCGCGGCGCGAAGCCGCCCGGCGGCTTGGTGGCGATCGAGGCGCTCGGCGGCACCGCCGCCTTACCCTGCTGAATCAGCGCTGCCCGGTGCAGCGCTGCGGCCGGCAGCGCGGCGCCGATCACCGCGCCGGTCGCGACGGCCGCCGTGGCAACTGCCGGTGCAGGTGCCCCTGGAGCCGCGACCGCAGGCCCTGGCGGCGGGCTCACCAGCGGTGCTGCCGGGTTGGCTGTCACAGGCGGCGGCTGGTTGATCACCTGATTGATCACCGTGGTGTTGTGGATGTTGGCGAAAATGATGTTGTTCGGCGGCGGCCGCACATCGATCGGCGGGCGAACATAGGCCGGGATCGGCACGAACAGCGGCCGCGGCAGATAGAACAGCCCGATCGGCGGCGGAGGTGGCGGCAGCTCGACGAAATCCGGCGGCGGGGGCGGCAGGAAGAACACCGGCGGCGGCGGGGGCGGCGCGAAGTCGAACTCCGGATCGCTGAACATCAGCACAGGCCGATCGACATAGACGATCTCGTCCGGCGGCGGCGGCGGTACGTCGTAATCGATCATCGCAAAGCTCGGCGGCGGCTCCAACGCCGCGGCAAGGATCTCAAGCCGGCGCCGCGCGTCGGCGGCATGCGGGCCGCGCGGATAGCGGCGCAGATACGACCAGTATGCGTCCGGCGTATCGACGCGGTAGGTCCGCCGCCAGGTGATCGCCTCGCGCCGCGCGGCGACGATCGCTCTCACCCGCTTGGCCAAGGGATCGTTCGGATAGGCCGCGAGGAAATCCTCATAGGCTTGCAGCGTGTCGCGATCGAGCGCGGCCGCATAGGCCTCGGCGGCGCCCATGTCGCGGATCGGCTTGCTGCGCAGCGCCTGATCAGGAGCCGGCAGCGGCGGTGCATCGGGCGCGCGATCGAAGAACATGAAGTTCGAGTCGACCGTCCGGGTGTCCCACGGCACCTGCGCGCCCTTGGTGGTTTCGTTGACGCGCAGCCGAACCCGGTCGAACAATTGCGGCAGCGTCAGCCCGCCGGTGCGGATCATCTCGGCCAACGCCTGGGCATAGACGCCGTAGGCGCCGCGCTCGTCCGGCGCCACCGTGCCGGGCGCGGCGTTGAAGGCGATCAGCATCTTCGGATTCGGCTCGACCATGGCGAGCCCCGAGGCGACCGATCCGCCGGGCACGAAGGGCTGCTCGCGCGCCAGATCGAGCACCACGACGCTGGTCTTCAGCGGCAGCGCCGCGAGCTGGCGCAGGTAGTCGCTGATCCGCAGGCCTTCGGTCGGAATCTCGGTGTCGCGCGACAGCCGCGTATCGACCGGGATGAAGTAGTTCTCGCCGGCATATTGCACGCCGTAACCCGCCAGATAGATCGCCGCGACGGTGTCGGGACCGGAGTCCTCGGCCTTCTTCAGAAAATCGCGGAAGGTGCCGCGCAGCGTGTCGCCGTCGAGATCGCGCGCGCCGGTGACGTCGAATCCGGCGGCTTGCAGCGTCTGCGCGATCAGGCCGCCATCATTGGCGGCAGTGGAAAGCGGCGCTTTCGCATAAGCGCCGTTGCCGATCACGAGAGCGATGCGCTTTTCCTGCGCCTGCGCACGGGCATGATCGATCGGGGCGACGAGAAGGATGGCGAGAACGACGGAGGCGAGAGACAGAGCGGAGGTGAAACGCATGGCCGGGGACCCGATGCAAGGGCGCCGCCGGGACCGACGGATCGCCGCCGCACGCATTTCAGCGCGCCGCAATCTGAACGGCAATTGAATAAATCGCGCCCTCAATAAGGCAGCGCCAGTTGCAGAGGCGGTGCGGCTTGAAGAGGCGGCGCGGCTGATGCGTTGATTTGTGACTGTGCTCCGCAGGGGCTCAGAGCGTCTCGACGTGCTCGACGCCGCTGACCGCTTTGATCGCGCCGGCGATCTGCGGCGAGACCTGAAAGCGACCCGGGATCTCGAACTCGACCTCAGTCTGCGGATCGAGCCGCAGAACCAGCGCGACGTTGCCGCCGGCGGTCCGAGATTCCGATGGCTGCAAACGCTTGGTCAGCGACTCCAGCGGCTTGGTGTCGCGCAGGAAGATGCGGAGCCCCTTCTGGGTCTTCGCCGCCGCGGCGTCGAGCAATTCGGCGTGCAGGACGCGGGCGCGGACATCCTCACCCTGCAGTTCGGCGCCGAGCTGCAGCAGCACCGCCGCCCCCGGCTCCAGCACGTCGCGATACTGCGCCAGCCCTTCGGAGAACAGCACCGCCTCGAAATGCCCGGTCGGGTCGGACAGGCCCATGATGCCCATCTTGTTGCCGGTCTTGGTGCGCCGCTCCATCCG
This sequence comes from Rhodopseudomonas parapalustris, assembly GCF_053772255.1. Taxonomy (NCBI): domain Bacteria; kingdom Pseudomonadati; phylum Pseudomonadota; class Alphaproteobacteria; order Hyphomicrobiales; family Nitrobacteraceae; genus Rhodopseudomonas; species Rhodopseudomonas parapalustris. The sequence continues at coordinate 30,888 of NZ_JAMKBZ010000036.1, forward strand.
CGACACCACCGTGGCGGCGACCTTGCCGGCAGTGGCGCCGGACTTCACCGCCTTGCAAAACTCGGCCCAGGACTGCACCCGCAGCCGCTTCAGCGCGGTGACGTAGTCGTCGAGCGGATGGCCGGACAGGAAGAAGCCGATCGCATCGTATTCGCGGCGCAGCCGCTCTGCCGGCAGCCAGGCGTCGATCTGCGGCAGAATGATCGACGGAGCGTCCGACAGCCCGCCGAACATGTCGTTCTGACCGCTGGTCGCCGCTTCATGATTGCGCTGGCAGGCGGCGACGATGGCATCCGCAGCAGCGGACACCACCGCGCGGTTGGAGTTGAGGCAATCGAACGCGCCCGCGGCGGCGAGACACTCGACCACGCGCCGGTTGATGGCGCGCGGATTGACCCGCGCGGCGAAGTCGGCGAGCGAAGCGAACGGCTTGTCTCCCCTCGCCTCGACGATCTGCTGCACCGCCTGCAGGCCGACGCCCTTGAGGCCGCCGAGCGCGTAGTAGATCGTGTTCGGCCCGACCTCGAAGGTGGCGCCGGAATGATTGACAGACGGTGGCTCGACCTTGATGCCGAGCCGCTGCGCCTCGGCGCGGAATTCGCTCAGCTTGTCGGTGTTGTGGATTTCCAGCGTCATCGACGCGGCGAGGAATTCGACCGGATAGTGCGCCTTCATGAAGGCGGTGTGGTACGACACCAGCGCATAGGCCGCCGCGTGGCTCTTGTTGAAGCCGTAGTCGGCGAATTTGGCGAGCAGATCGAAGATGGTATCGGCGGCGTCCTTGGCGACGCCGTTCTTCACCGCGCCTTCGACGAAGATCGCGCGCTGCTTGTCCATCTCGGCGCGGATCTTCTTACCCATGGCGCGGCGCAGCAGGTCGGCGTCGCCGAGCGAGTAGCCCGCCATCACCTGCGCGATCTGCATCACCTGTTCCTGGTAGATGATGACGCCGAACGTCTCCTTGAGGATCGGCTCCAGCATCGGATGCAGGTATTCCGGCTCCTCGTCGCCGTGCTTGCGGGCGCAATAGGTCGGGATGTTGGCCATCGGGCCCGGCCGATACAGCGCCACCAGCGCGATGATGTCCTCGAACCGGTCCGGCCGCATGTCGATCAGCGCACGCCGCATGCCGGCGCTTTCAACCTGGAACACGCCCACGACGTCGCCGCGCGCGAGCATCTGATAGCTCGGCGCGTCGTCGATCGGCAGCGTGTGCAGATCGACATGGATGTCGCGCTGCTTCAGGAGCTTTACCGCGACGTCGAGCGTGGTCAGCGTCTTCAGGCCGAGGAAGTCGAATTTGACGAGGCCGGCCGGCTCGACCCACTTCATGTTGAACTGGGTCACCGGCATGTCGGATTTCGGATCGCGATACAGCGGCACCAGATCGCTGAGCGGGCGATCGCCGATCACGATGCCGGCGGCATGGGTCGAAGCGTGGCGGGTCAGGCCTTCGAGTTTCTGGGCGATGTCGAAGGCGCGCGCCACGATCGGGTCTTCATCGCGCGCCGCCTGCAGTTTCGGCTCGCCCTCGATCGCCTGCTTCAGGGTGATCGGCGCAGCGGGATTTTGCGGCACCAGCTTGGTCAGCTTGTCGACCTGACCGTAGGGCATCTGCAGCACCCGGCCGACGTCGCGCAGCACGCCGCGCGCCTGCAGCGTACCGAAGGTGATGATCTGCGCCACCTGATCGCGACCGTAGCGCTGCTGCACATATTCGATCACTTCGCCGCGGCGGTCCTGGCAGAAGTCGATGTCGAAGTCCGGCATCGAGACGCGTTCGGGATTGAGGAAGCGCTCGAACAGCAGGCCGAATTTGATCGGATCGAGATCGGTGATGGTCAGCGAATACGCCACCAGCGAGCCGGCGCCGGAGCCGCGGCCCGGACCGACCGGAATGCCGTGCGCCTTCGCCCACTTGATGAAGTCCGACACGATCAGGAAGTAGCCCGCGTATTTCATGCGGGTGATGACGTCGAGCTCGAAGGCGAGCCGCTTGTGGTAGTCCTCTTCGATGGTGCCCTGCGACAGGCCGTGGACGCTGAGCCGCTTGGCGAGACCCTGCTCGGCCTGGCGGCGCAGCTCGGCGGCTTCCGCCGCGGCGGCTTCGACGGCATCGCTGACGCTGGCGCCCACCGTGAACAGCGGCAGGATCGGTTTACGCGTGAGCGGCCGGTAGGCACAGCGCTGCGCGATCTCCACCGTCGAGGCGAGCGCCTCGGGCAGGTCCGCGAACAGCACCGCCATTTCGGCACGGGTCTTGAAGCGGTGATCGGGCGTGAGCTGAACCCGTTCGGTCTCGGCGATCAGCTTGCCGGAGGCGATGCAGAGCAGCGCGTCGTGGGCTTCGTAATCGTCGGTGGAGGCAAAATGCGGCTCGTTGGTCGCAACCAGCGGCAGGCCCTTGTCGTAAGCGAGATCGATCAGCCCGGCCTCGGCGCGGCGCTCGGCCTCGGTGCCGTGGCGCTGCAGCTCGACATACAGCCGGTCGCCGAACGCCCGCATCAAGCGCTCGCAGCGCTGCGCAGCAAGCGCCGGGTCGTTCAGCATCGCCAGCGAAATCGGGCCGTCCGGTCCGCCGGTCAGCGCAATCACGCCATCGGTCTCGCCGTCGAGCCAGTCGAGCTTGATGTGAGGCGCCTGATTGATCGGCGTTTCCAGGAACGCCCGCGAATTCAGCCGCATCAGGCTGCGATAGCCCTGCTCGCGCGCCGCCAGGAGCACGATCCGCGACGGCTCGCTGAGCGCGCCGTGCCGGGCGTTCGGATCCTGGTCGCCAAAATCGATCCCGAGTTCGAGCCCGACGATCGGCTGGATGCCGGAGCCCGACAGCTTGTCGGAGAATTCCAGCGCCCCGAACATGTTGTCGGTGTCGGTCAGCGCCAGCGCCGGCTGATGGTCGGCCTTCGCCAGCTCAGCGAGCTTGGCGACTTTCATCGAGCCCTTCAGCAGCGAATAGGCCGAGTGGACATGCAGATGGACGAATCCGGCGTTGCTCATCGGCGCGGCGGCTCTTCAGACTCAGGCGGGCGGTCGGGGCGAGAGGTGGGCGGAGCCGGCACCATCACGGCCGCCGACTCGGAAGCCCGATGGTGGGCTCCCTCACCTTTCACCGCAAGCATCGGCGGCGAGCTTATCCCCGCTATGCCGAAGCGATCGCAGCGCCGCACGCTGGGATCAAGCCTGCGCCAGCACCTGGGCCCACACCGCCACCATGCTGATGAACAGTGCAATCGACGTCAGCGCCGCAGCTTCCTGGATGAAGATCTTCAGCATCGTCCCGCCTCCCTGACTTCGTGAACATAACAAGAACAATGTTCTCATTTCGTTCTAGAGTCAAGCAACCCCAGCGCAGCGCACCCCTGATCGTTAACGAGCCGTTACTATCCCCGGAATTCACCGCGCGGCGCGGATTGACGATGATCCCGGAATGGCGCACGGACCGAAGCGGACGCGCCGTCAGGGTAAACGATCGGCGTGCGCGGGAGCGGAGACGGCGATGCGATTTGGAGCGATCGTACTGGTGGCGGGGTTGGCGCTGCCCGCAGCGGCGACGGCACAGCCCTACGACAACTATCCGGTCTGCCTGCGGGTCTACGGCCCGGTGCGCTACGACGAGTGCCGCTACAGCTCGATCGAGCAGTGCCGGCCATCGGCCTCGGGGATCGCCGGCCAATGCGTCGTCAATCCATGGTATCAACCGCCGGCGGGACCGAGTGCCCGCCGCGCCAAGCGGCGCTGATCCGGCGCAGATGCGCCGAGCCCGCCGGCGTCGTAGACTTCTGAAAGCCTTGGACTTCTGGAAGACTTGCAGGCGCCCCGAGGCGCCAGCAAGACGGACCGCCACTCAACAAGGATATCAACGACGATGCGCAAGCTGTTCCTGATCGCGATGCTCGCCGGCCTCGGCTTGACCACCACCGCGGAAGCGCGAGACTATCCCGTCTGCCTGCGGGTGTATCAAAACTACCACGACTGGTACGACGAGTGCAGCTACGACACCATGGCTCAGTGCCGGATGTCGGCTTCGGGCCGCCATGCCGATTGCATGACCAACCCGTGGTACACCGCGCCGCAGCCGACGAAGAAGAAGCCCCGCAAACACCGCCGCCAGCATCGACGGCACTGAGACCCGCTCAGGCCAGTCATTCCGGGGCGCGCGCCAGCGCGAAACCGGAATCTCGAGATGTTCTGCGTTGAAGCTCTTCACCCTGCACTGCGGGATCGTAAGTCTCGGTCGACCTCGAATGATCTAATGAGGTCCTCGGGGCGGGCGTGACGAGTTTCGGGAGAGGTCTTTGACGACCGTCGGAATCTCGTCCCCCGCCTCGTTTGGTCGAAAAGGCCGGACACCCGGACGGTAGTAAGTGCTGGCCGCACGATAGACGATCCAGGCGCCGGCCTTGCCTCGTGGAACAAGGCAGGGACATCATGACAGCCTCCTCTTTATCGGACAACATCTTCGTCGGCATCGACGTCGGCGGTGCGAGCCTCGACGTGGCGTGGCATCGAGGCGGTCGCGCCCACTACGCGAACCGCCCGGACGCGATTGCAGAGCTGGTTCAGCGGCTGAGCGACGGGCCGCAGCCGACGCGGATCGCGGTCGAGCCCACCGGCGGCTACGAAAAGCCGCTGGTTCAGGCGCTACGGCGGGCGCACCTGCCGGTGGAGATCGTGCACACATCGCGGTTCGCGGCGTACCGCACTCTGATCGGCCAGAAGGCCAAGTCGGACACCTCGGACGCGCGACTGCTCGCCGCCTATGCGGCAAGCCCCAACGAAGTCCGCGGCCGCAAGCCCGATCACGTCGAACTCAAGGAAGATCCGGTGCGGGAGGCGCTTCATGAATGCGCCAGTCGCCGCGACCAGCTCAAGCAGATGATCCACGCCGAGAGCTGTCGCCTCGGAACGACGCGGCTCACCGAGATCCGGCAGGCGATCGAGCTGCATCTCGATATGCTTCGGACCGAAGACAAGCTGCTGCAGCTGAGGATGCAAACCCTTCTCTGCCAGAGCGACGACCTAGTCGCCGCCCGACGCCTGCTCACGACCATCAAAGGCATCGGCGTCACCTCAGCGACGACCCTGATCGCCATGGTCCCGGAGCTCGGCCGCGTCGACAACAAAGCCGCCGCAGCGCTGGTCGGAGCGGCGCCGTTCGTGCGTCAAAGCGGCACGATGACCGGCCCAGCGCGAATCCGCGGCGGCCGTGCGGCCGTCCGACACATCCTCTACATGGCCGCGGTCGCCGCGAGTCGGCACAATAAAATACTGAGACCGTTCTACGAACGCCTCATCGCCGCTGGCAAACCAGTGAAGGTCGCACTGATCGCCGTCCTTCGCCGACTCGTCGTGTTCGCCAATGCCGTTCTCAAATCCGGGCAGCCTTGGAAAGGTGCTGCACTGACTTGACAGCAAACACGGTAGATTCCGGGTTCGCGAACTTCGTTCGCGCCCCGGAATGACGTGCCAATGACCGGCGGAAGCCGAGCCGCCCTATTCCAGCTCGACAACCACGCCGTTCTGCAGCGATACGCGGCGGTCCATGCGGCCGGCCAGCTCCATGTTGTGGGTGGCGATCAGCATCGCCACCTGGGTCGCCTTGACCAGTTGCATCAGCGCGTTGAACACATGATCGGCGGTGTGCGGATCGAGGTTGCCGGTCGGCTCGTCGGCGAACAGGACGCGCGGCGCATTGGCCACCGCGCGTGCAATCGCGACGCGCTGCTGCTCTCCGCCCGACAGCTCCGCCGGCCGGTGGGTGATGCGGTCGCCGAGCCCGAGAGAGGCCAGGATCTCCTTGGAGCGGCTGATCGTCTCTTTGCGTTTCAGGCCGCGGATCATCTGCGGCATCATCACGTTTTCCAGCGCGGAGAATTCCGGCAGCAGCCGGTGCGACTGATAGACGAAGCCGATATCGGTGCGGCGGATTTGGGTGCGCTCGGCATCGGTCAGCGCCGAGGTCGCGGCGCCTCCAACATAGACCTCGCCATCGTCGGGATGCTCGAGCAACCCGGCGATGTGCAGCAGTGTCGACTTGCCCGAGCCGGACGGCGCCACCAGCGCCACCGACTGGCCCGCCCACAGCGCCAGCTTGGCGCCGTCGAGGATGGTCAGCGTCGCCTCGCCTTGCGAATAGTGCCGCTTGATGTCGTGCAGATACACGACGGGGATGTCTTCGGCGCCCTGCTCCATCGTCTTTAGCCTTACTCGTAGCGCAGCGCGTCGACCGGATCGAGGCGCGCGGCGCGCCACGACGGGTACAGCGTGGCCAGGAACGACAGTGTCAGCGCCATGATCACCACCGCGCTGGTCTCGGCGAAGTCGATCTCGGCCGGCAGCTTCGACAGGAAATACAGTTCAGGCGAGAACAATTCGGTGTTGGTGACCCAGGACAGGAATTGCCGGATCGACTCGATGTTCAGGCACACCAGCACGCCGACCAGGAAGCCGGTCAGCGTGCCGACCACGCCGATCGCCGCGCCGGTGATCAGGAACACCCGCATGATCGAGCCCTGGCTCGCGCCCATGGTGCGCAGGATCGCGATGTCAATTCGACACCGCCTTTACTGGATCGCGGCGGCGTTCGCGGTGATCAAAATCATACTTTTGATCCACGACACAGCTTTCAGCAAAGAAAGAGAAGGCTTGCTGCCCGTCATCAGAGCTCGGCCCAGCGACGCCTCGCGTCAGCTCTGACGGACGATACCGCTCATTGGCGTTCGCAAAAGCTAGCTACATACTCGTCCGTGCAATTGACGGCTTGAGATAAACATACGTTATCTAACTGCATACGGCCACGAATCAGAATGTCATGACAGAAGACACAATCAAACAATTGTCCGAGATGACCGACGACGCCGAGTTCGAACGGCTTGCGATGGCCATTCTACGCGAGGCTAATCCCGAGTATGCGTCGCTACTCCACACCGGGGTGAATTCGGCCGGCAAGACCGTTAAGTCACCGGTGGACGGCATTAGTTTTGCTATTGGTGCGCAGCCGCCGCATATGCTCGCCGTTCATCACACGACGTGCGCCCGAAAAGACCTTGAAGGTAAATGGCTTCACGATCCCGCAACAGTAAAACCTCACAAAGGCGGAAAACCTAAAGCGCCCCCAGGCGACGTTCTAAAAGCCGCTAAACTTTACGAGGACGAAAGGGCGCGGCTTGGTACATTGCGCGGTACACTCATTCTAACGACCAATCAAGAACCATCCGAAGAGCTTGTCAGGGATACGCACGCCACCGGACGAAAGTTTGGTCTGAGTGTTGATATATGGTCGGCGTCACGGCTTGCCCATGTACTCGATAACACCCCGACCGGACAATGGATCAGAGCTAAATATCTACGCATTGATCAAGAGCGTCTTTCAAAGGAGCTATTGGCGAAGCTATCGCGAGATAGTCTTGACGCTCATCGGCCTAGCAATGACATAGCCGCCTGGGTACCGCGTTCGCTTGACGGTTTGCTTGACGCCGCCGACAGTCAAGACGTGGTCTTCGTCATTGCCGAGTCTGGCCTCGGTAAAAGTGTAGCGTGTTACAAATACCTTGACCGCCATATCGCGTCAGGCGGTTTTGGCCTGATACTGCCCCATCACTTGCTGGCTTCAACGCTTACGGTAAATCAAGCGGTTGAAGCAGCGTTAGAGCAACTTCATCCCGCGCTTGCGCCAGGCTCGGGCAATACCGCGCTTTCATTTTGCTCGGGTGACCGCCCATTTATTGTCGTTGTAGAAGACATCAACAAATCTGGGCAGGCGCAGTACTTGGCCGAAAAACTCACACAGTGGGCCGCAGCAAATTCGACGGTTACGAAAGAGACCGGTCAAGGAACGACGAACAACAATTGGCGGCTGATTTGTCCGGTGTGGCCGCAGGTAGTTTCCTCATTAAAAGATGAAGCGAGGAAACGCGTGCAAGGGTCGGCAATCGTCGGCGCTGCATTTACGCCTCCAGAAGGGCGAGAGGCCATTCAGAGAAGGGCGAAAGCAAGAGGCATCTACATCAGTGACATGGAGGCCGACAGCATTTCCAACGCCCTCGGTCACGATCCGTTGCTTATTGCTCTGCAAGAGCCAGGCAGGCAACCTGACTCTACTAAGGTCATTGAAGATTTCATTGACGGCAGTGCTTCCCGCTTGGCCGGTGAAAAAGGCGAATTCACAGCGGGAGACTACCGAGCCTCTTTACGGCTTTTAGCAGCCGAGGCGCTGCATCATCGGGAATTGAACCCAAAGTGGCAATCCGTCATTGCGTGGTTTGCTCAGCAGGGCGATGCGCTCACTATGCTTCGGCACCTAGTGCATCACGGAGAAGTAATTCGCATTACGGGCGCTGGCGTCGAGGAGCGACTAACGTTCCGCCACGACCGCGTGCGTGATACGCTCTTTGCGGACGCGCTCGGTGGGATGATCAAAGATGACACTATCTCGCCGTTGTTGCTATCGGAACCGTATTTCTCTGAGGTGCTCGGAGCCGCTTTGCTCATTGATGGCATCCCGGTCCCGTTTATTGACCAAGTTACAACTAAGAATCCTCTCGCGTTGTTTCATGCGCTACGTATCTTTAGAGAGCCGGCCACGCCCATTCACGATGCGATCATTGCAGCTATAAGTCAGTGGTTAGCGGAACCCGCTACGCACCGACAAGAAAATGAAGGGCTTCGTTGGGCCGCTCTCGCTGCTCTGTCCGAGACAGAGTCCTCAAAAGTAATCGGTATTGTTCGACAGTTTAAAGATCGTGCTTGGACAGCTTGGCAGGCGCTTTTCAGAAATGGCGACGTCACGGGTGGACTAAATCTTTGCCTAGACGTTGAGCCGGGCACTGGCGCCGTTTGGAGAGATCGGCAAATTGAACATGCCAAAAGTCGGTTTGGAAGCAATCTCAGGAAGTCAATTGGCGAGCTGCTCCGGCGACCCGATCTCGGTCGGCCAGCTCGCGTTGGTGCGTTGAGGCTCGCCGGGTTTTTAGCTGCCCCCCAACTGGCCGAACCAATTGAGGCCTCTTGGGCCAACGATGCCCAAAAGGACGACAACCTTGCCGATTATCTGTGGGCCGCGGGTCGATGCTGTGGCAATGAGTCAGAGCGATTTCTGACGCCAGTTTGTGATGCTTGGGCTGCGCTGTCCGACGAAGGATCCGAACATCGCAGTTCGCCGCGCCAAGACTTAGCGGCTCATAATATTCGCTGGGCTTTCATCGAAAATATTCCCATTTCAGCGATAGGATTCTTTATCAAGCGCGCCGCGAAGGACGATCTTCGTTGGCCGATTACCTACATGCTTCACGGCATAGATCATCCGGATGCGGTTGAGTTTGTAGTCCGGGAGATCGCCGAGCGCGAACGGCCGATAGAAGGGAAAGGTTTGATCCTTCCCTTTGGGATGACGGCATCTGACGAATGGCGTCGAAGGCAAGAAGGTCGCGGCAAGCCAATGTCACGGGAATCTCGTGAGCGATTGCTGTCTCTCTGGCAGAATGGTCTCAATGATAAATTCGTTCGCCAAAAGGCATTTAGCTTTTGGACAGTTACCAGAGGGACTGAGGATTTAGAAATCCTTCGGGCTGTTAAACCAAATGATCTATTGGCGGATTCGGCGCTGTGGGGCCGCCTCGTACGCAAAGATCATACGGCAATACCCGCACTTCTCGACAAATTAAATGGCGAGGAGCGCGCCCAGTGGTGGCATCTGGGCGAGCAGATTTGGTCGGATGAGTTGGCGAAGGCGTTTGACGAAGAACTGACGCGGCGCGGAGCGGTTACGCCGAGAGAATGGGGTGCGACATACCCATCCGATTACACATTGGCTGAGATCATCGTGGGCCTACCAGTAGAGGAAGCAGAAAGGCTTCTTCTAAAGCACTGGGACCACTTGCGATATTACAATTATTACGTGCAGGCCGCTCTCTATGCGGCGACACCGAGATTGCTGAAACTCGTGCGGGAGGTAGTAAAGAGTACGGACGAGCAACATAAAGTGTTCGAACACATAAGCATGCATTACGGAGTTCAAACGCATGGCCGCGTTGGAGTTACTCGTAGAGAGCAATTCGAAGCGCTTGCTCCTTATTTAGACATGCTTGATGAGCACGACATTTGCACATTCTGGCAGGTCTGCAATGATCGTGGCTGGTACGATCTCCGTACAAAGTATTTTGACGCACGAATAAACAAGAAATACGGTCACATTTATATTGATGAAGAAGGGGTTTTGGCTGCGCTTGATCGAAGGATTGAGCATCCATATTGGATAGATCATGAGATTGAGCACTTGCAGAAGGCCGGGATGTCGCTGACCGACGTCATGGCCATCATTCGTAAGTGGCTCGAATCCAAGAAGTCGTTGCCTGCGTTGAAAGTGGCCGCACTTGCGGTTGAGCATGCAGGCCAGCGCCACGACCTTAAAGTCTTGGATGTTGCCGTTGAGCCTAAAGAGGCTGCTGACGCTATTCGCTTTAACGCAAGCTTTGCAGTCCATCGACGGACGTTACGATAGCCTTTTTTGAAGAATCCGCACCAAAGGGCGGGCCTACGGCCCCCGTCCGTCAAGGCTCAAGCCGTGCGCCGCAAGGGCGGCGGCCTTGACGGACTGACTTCGCTCATTGGCGCGAGCCTTTAGTCCGGTTGCATGGCAACCGGATGGGTAATTAAGGAGCGCCGAGTACGGAGCCATGCGGCGTCTCTGCCCTACTCCAGCTCCACCACCACGCCGTTCTGCAGCGATACGCGGCGGTCCATGCGGCCGGCCAGCTCCATGTTGTGGGTGGCGATCAGCATCGCCACCTGGGTCGCCTTGACCAGTTGCATCAGCGCGTTGAACACATGATCGGCGGTGTGCGGATCGAGGTTGCCGGTCGGCTCGTCGGCGAACAGGACGCGCGGCGCATTGGCCACCGCGCGTGCAATCGCGACGCGCTGCTGCTCGCCGCCCGACAGCTCCGCCGGCCGGTGGGTGATGCGGTCGCCGAGCCCAAGATAGGCCAGGATCTCCTTGGAGCGGCTGATCGTCTCTTTGCGCTTCAGGCCGCGGATCATCTGCGGCATCATCACGTTTTCCAGCGCGGAGAATTCCGGCAGCAGCCGGTGCGACTGATAGACGAAGCCGATATCGGTGCGGCGGATCTGGGTGCGCTCGGCATCGGTCAGCGCCGAGGTCGCGGCGCCTCCAACATAGACCTCGCCATCGTCGGGATGCTCGAGCAGCCCGGCGATGTGCAGCAGCGTCGACTTGCCCGAGCCGGACGGCGCCACCAACGCCACCGATTGGCCCGCCCACAGCGCCAGCTTGGCGCCGTCGAGAATCGTCAACGTCGCCTCGCCTTGCGAATACTGCCGCTTGATGTCGTGCAGATACACGACGGGGATGTCTTCGGCGCCCTGCTCCATCGTCTTTAGCCTTACTCGTAGCGCAGCGCGTCGACCGGATCGAGGCGCGCGGCGCGCCACGACGGGTACAGCGTGGCCAGGAACGACAGTGTCAGCGCCATGATCACCACCGCGCTGGTCTCGGCGAAGTCGATCTCGGCCGGCAGCTTCGACAGGAAATAGAGTTCAGGCGAGAACAATTCGGTGTTGGTGACCCAGGACAGAAACTGCCGGATCGACTCGATGTTCAGACACACCAGCACGCCGACCAGGAAGCCGGTCAGCGTGCCGACCACGCCGATCGCCGCGCCCGTGATCAGAAACACTCGCATGATCGAGCCCTGGGTCGCGCCCATGGTGCGCAGGATCGCGATGTCGCTGCCTTTGTCCTTCACCAGCATGATCAGGCCGGAGATGATGTTGAGCGCCGCCACCAGCACGATCAGCGTCAGGATCAGGAACATGACGTTGCGCTCGACCTGCAGCGCGTTGAAGAAGGTGGCGTTGCGCTGTCGCCAGTCGACTAGGAACACAGGTCGCCCCGCCGCCTCGGTGACGGCCTTGCGGAAGGCGTCGATCCGGTCCGGATTGTCGGTATAGACCTCGATCGCGGTGACGTCGTTGGCGCGGTTGAAATACGCCTGCGCTTCCTTCAGCGGCATGAACACGAAGGTCGAGTCGTATTCCGACATGCCGATCTCGAACACCGCCGCCACCTTGTACGGCTTGATCCTCGGCGTGGTGCCCATCGGCGTCACCGCACCGCGCGGCGCCACCAGCGTGATGCTGTCGCCGGCATGCAGCGAGAGCTGATCGGCGAGCCGCCGGCCGATCGCGACGCCCTGGCCTTCGTCGAAGCCTTCCAGCGTGCCCTGCTTCAGGTGATTGGCGATCGACGAAAGGCGATTGAGATCGTCGGCGCGGATGCCGCGCACGAACACGCCAGAGGCGTTGAACGGCGACGACGCCAGCGCTTGGCCGTCGACCACCGGCGCCGCGAGCTTGATACCCGCCACGCCGCTGATCCGGTCGGCCACTTCCTTCCAGTCGGTCAACGGGCTTTCCAGCGGCTGCACAAGCAGATGGCCGTTGAGGCCGAGAATCTTGTCGAGCAGCTCTTTGCGGAAACCGTTCATCACCGCCATCACGATGATCAGCGTCGCCACCCCCAGCATGATGCCGAGGAAGGAGAAGCCGGCGATCACCGAGATGAACCCCTCACGCCGGCGCGCACGCAGATAGCGCCCGGAGAGCAGCCACTCGAATGGCGCGAAAGGAGGAGTCCGAACAGGCTCGTTCATGGCGTGATCCATAGTCCGAATTTCACACGATTCGGGCTTTATCTGGCCGACGCCGCCCTCGCCGCTTAGGCCCGCGGTGGATAAGTGCCTATTACGTCAGACGTGAGACCACATCGGCGAGCGCGAGGTTTTCACGCGAGCCGTCGCTGCGCCGCTTGAGTTCGACCTTGCCTTCGGCGAGCCCGCGCGGTCCGACGTGGATCTGCCACGGAATGCCGATCAGGTCCGCGGTCGCAAACTTGGCGCCGGCGCGCTGATCGGTGTCGTCGTAGAGCACTTCGACGCCCTTGGCGGAAAGCTCGCGATAAAGCTGGTCGCAGGCCGCGTCGGTCGCAGCATCGCCCTGCTTCAAATTGAGGATCGTCACTCGGAACGGTGCCACCGCCTCCGGCCAGATGATGCCGTTGTCGTCGTGGCAGGCCTCGATGATCGCCCCGACCAGCCGCGACACGCCGACGCCGTAGGAGCCGCCATGGATCGGCGCATCGGCGCCGTCCGGTCCGGTGACGTTGGCCTTCATCGAGTCGGAATATTTGGTGCCGAAGTAGAAGATCTGGCCGACCTCGATGCCGCGGGTGCTGAGCCGGTTGGCCTCGGGTACTTCGCTCTCGTAACGCGCCGGCTCGTGGACGTCCTCGGTCGCCGCATAGACCGAGGTCCACTGCTTGATGATCGGGGTCAGGTCGCCGTCGTAATCGACGCTCTCGTCCGGCACCGGCAGGTTCAGCACGTCACGGTCGATGAACACCCCGGACTCACCAGTCTCGGCCAGCACGATGAATTCGTGGGACAGATCACCGCCGATCGGACCGGTCTCGGCGCGCATCGGAATCGCCTTCAGACCCATCCGCGCGAAGGTACGCAAGTAAGCAACAAACATCTTGTTGTAGGACTTGCGCGCGCCGGCCTCGTCGACATCGAACGAATAGGCATCCTTCATCAGGAATTCGCGCCCCCGCATCACGCCGAAACGCGGACGCTGCTCGTCGCGGAATTTCCATTGAATATGATAGAGATTGAGCGGCAGGCTCTTGTAGGACTTGATGTAGGACCGGAAGATCTCGGTGATCATTTCCTCGTTGGTCGGCCCGTACAGCAATTCCCGCTTGTGGCGATCCGCGATGCGCAGCATCTCGGGGCCATAGGCGTCGTAACGGCCGCTCTCGCGCCACAAATCGGCGAGCTGCAGCGTGGGCATCAAAAGCTCGATCGCCCCGGCGCGGTTCTGCTCCTCGCGCACGATCTGCTCGATCTTCTTCAGCACCCGATGGCCGAGCGGCAGCCAGGCGTAGATGCCGGCGGCCTCCTGCCGCAGCATCCCGGCGCGCAGCATCAGCCGGTGCGAGACGATCTCGGCCTCCTTCGGGTTTTCCTTCAGGATCGGCAGGAAGAAGCGCGACAAACGCATGGGATTTGCTCGGAGAATCGGGTGGAAGTTGAACTTGCGCCAGTGAAACCGGATCGGACGCCAAAACACAAGGGCGCGGGCCGCGCAGTTCGGCAATTCGGGCCGGATTCGCCGCGCTGCGGCGCGGGCCGGACGCGGTCCTAGCACGGCGGCCCGGTGCTCGGCACCCGACTATCGAATCACGATCGGGGCTTCGAGGTTCACCTTCTCGAAATCCGAGATCAGCACGCCCAGCGTCAGCGTCCACGTCCCCGGAACGGGCGCCGTCAACCGCGCCTGCCATTGTCCGTCCGCAGCTTTCTGCGCCTCGGCGCTGAGCGGCTCGATCCCGGCGTCGGGATTGGCCAGCGACACCGTCAGCGCCTGCGCGGCGAGCGGCGCCTCGTCGGCGGTCTGCAGCAGCACTGTGATCGCGATCGGGCCAGCGTGGCCGGCCGTCAGCGTGACCGTCGCCATCGCCCGCTCGGTATGGAGGTGCACCACCTCCGCGGATTGGACCGCGACGCTGCGCGGCGGCGGCGTGAACCGCCACAGCCCGACGACGCCGAGGATCGCGATCACCAGCATCAGTTCGGCGAAGATACTGGCGCGCATCGTCCGCAGCGCGGCCGCCTCGCCCGCCAGCAGACGCGGCGTCAGCCGCACCCGGTTCCACAGCGCCAGGCCGAGCAGTCCGAGCACCAGCGCCAGCTTGCCGATCAGCACCCGGCCGTAATCGCTCTGCCACAGCGCATCGACCCGACCGAGCTCGATCGCCGCCAGCGCCACGCCGCTGATCAGCAGCGCCACGACCGCCGGCGGAATCGCGCGCGAAAACCGCCGCAGCGTCGCCGGCGCCGAGTCCCCCTTGGAGCCGACCGCGATCGCCAGCGGAACCAGCGCACCGATCCACACTGCAAGGCTGACGCCATGCACCCACACCGCGCCGGATGCGAGCACGCGCGGTTCAGCCGTGGCGGCATGGCCGCTGACCGCGAACGCCGTCCCCAGTCCAGCCACCGCGCCGAGCGACAGCAACCGCGCATTCCAGCCGCGCCAACGCAGCGACAGCAGCGCCACCATCAATGCAATGCCGGACAGAGCCGCGGTGTCTCCGGACGAGCCGGATCCGCCGGCCCGCCATACCGCAGCCTCGCCGATGCGGGAAAGCGGCAGGTCGAGCACGTCCAGCCCTTGCAGGCCGACCGACAATATAAGCGTGACGAGGCCGAGCAGCGCGGCAGCGGCGCAGCCAGCTCGCGCACCGCGCGACGGGTCTGCGGCGATCCAGCCGAGAAATGCCGCGCCGCCGACCGCCATCAGCAGCGTCAGCTCGAACGCGATCCGGGTCAGCCAGATCGCGGTGCGGCGCAGCGGATCGTCAGGCACCTCGATGGCCGGCAACCTCTGGCCGGGTGCGCCGATCCAGAACGTCAGCGCCCCGCCGATCGGGTGACCATCGTCCGACGACACCCGCCAGCTCAACACATACGCGCCCTCACCCAACGACGCCGGCGGCGCGAACCGCAGCGTCGCCCCGTCCTGATCGATCGCGCTGACCGGATGGCTCCGGCCGCGAGGGTCGATCAGTTGCAGTCGCAGCACGGTGACCGGTTCGTTGAAGGTCAGCGTGAAGCTCTGCGGCGCCGTCGCCAGCACGGCCTCGGCGGCCGGCTCGCTGGCGACGAGGCTTGCATGCGCGGCCGCAAGCGCCGGCCACAGAACCACGGCAACCACCATGATCCAGGCCAGCCAGCGCCCGCGGCTACGCATGCGATGGCGAAGCGCGGTCACGGCGCCTTCGGCTTCAGCCGCAGCGCTGGCGCCGGCTCGTGCAGGGCTTCGGACTTCGGGCCCGCGGCTGGAATCTCGATCCAACGCGAGACGCCCTTTTCGCATTCCTGCACCACCGGGAAGTACAGCGTCTTGCCGGCTGCGTCGGGCAGCTTCATCACCAGACCGAAGGTGTCGTAGAGGTTGTCCGGGAGCGGGCCGCCACGCCAGGTCACCTCGTCGACGGTTTCGGTGATGGTCTTGCCGTGCAGCTTCGGCTGTTCGCCTTCGATCTTGCGGGTCTTGATCTCGACCGACCAGCCCGGCTTCATCTGCGGCTTCACCGACAGCACGCCGTTCGGAATCTTGACCCGCACCGCGCGGGTCGCGGAACCGTCGCAGCCGTGCGACACGCTGAGCACCGCCTGGAAGTAATTGCCGGCCACCGCCTCGTTCGGCTGCAACGTGACGTGGGCCAGCGCCGGCGCGGCGCCGAATGCAGCGGCCGCAAGGGCCGCCGCTGCCGTTACCGATCGGGACCGCATTACTTCTTCATCCCGTGGCCGCTATGATCCATGGTGCCGTGGTCCATCTTCATCATGCTGCCGCCGGTGTCGCCCGGCGCCTTGGCGCCGACGCCTTCGACGTCGAGCGTGACCTGCACCTTGCCGGCTTTTTCGAACTGTAGCGTCATCGGCACCTTGTCGCCCTGCTTCAGCGGCCCCTTCAGGTCCATCAGCATGATATGATAGCTGCCCGGCATCAATGTCACCGTCTTACCGGGCTCGATAGCCAGCCCCTTGTCGAGCGGGCGCATCTTCATCACGCCGTTGTCCATCGACATCTCGTGGATCTCGACCTTGCCGGCGATGTCGGCGCTGCCGGACACCAGCCGGTCGGCGCTGCTGCCTTTGTTCTCGATGGTCAGGAAGCCGCCGGCGACCTTGGCGCCGCCCGGGGTTGCACGGCTCCACGACTGACTGATCACCAGATCGCCGGCCTTGACCTCGGCGGCCTGCACGGCAGCGGTGGACAGCAAGGTGGCGACGGCGACGGACGCGACGCTGCGAATGAACATCTTCATGGGAGGATCTTTCTTTCGTTGAGGACTAAAATGAGAATGCGCCGATGGCGCCCCCCATGCTGCGGGGACACGCGCCGCCGGGCGAATGCCGAAAAAGAGACAGGCGGCAGAGGCCGCGATCAGGCGAAGGCCGGCATCCCGACCGGCGGCCCGCGGGCCTGAGCATGAGCGAAAGGCCGGGTGTTGATCGGCGCGGCACCAGCAAGGTGCCACACCACCTTCTGTGCAAATCGCGCCTGCACGAAGTCCTGCGGCGGCAGCGCCGGCACCGGTGCTCCGCCGAGCGAGAGCGAACAGATCACGCAGCAACCGCCACCATGGCTTACCGGGACACCGTCCGACGTCCGCTCTGGCTGCGCCATCGCCGCACAGAGCGGCGCGCCCCCGACCGGATCGGCGATCACGCTGGCGATGACGCGCACTGCACTGATCGGCGCCAGAAGCTGCACCAGCACCGCCAAAGCGACCAACGGAATCACCCGCCCGAAACGTCGGCGAAGCCCGGTTCGTGCTTTCGGTGGATGAATTATCATGCAGGTTGGTTGCGGTCTGTTGGGAAGCGCAGCATCGCACAGCTCGACAACCGCGCCAAACGAAACTGCCAAGCGCGCGCAACAGACGCCTTATCGTTCATTTCGCGCTTTGCCTTAAATTTGAACATTCGTTGCCGAGAATGATGACAAGGCGCTTCGGATAGGCTACCAATATCGGCACAGGCTGAGCTTTGCGGCGAAAGTCTGAGTGGTCCAAGTCTCGGGAGGAACCCTGACGTTCACCAACGAACGTCGCCCCGGCCAAAGATAAAACAACTATTCGGGGTAATTACAGGGTCGACAAGTTTTTGAGCAGGGCGCCGCGCCCTGCTTTTTCTTTTTCGGCGTCGTTTCGGCACTATTTTTCATTGTACGAATCGCCGAGCGCGCGAGTCGCTCGGCGCGCCGGCATCCGACGCCATTTGGCAGACTGAGTCGTCGTCCGTGAAGTTTGCTGAACTGGATTGATTTAGGGGTGTCGGGCGGCTTCGAGTCGGAGTGACAGCATCATCAGCAGGGCACGCAAA
>NZ_JAMKBZ010000037.1:0-43458 GCF_053772255.1 Rhodopseudomonas parapalustris
ATCCCAAAACGCAAGAAAACCACGGTCACCCCGCGGCTTTCCTGCAAAATCGAATACTTGCCAACAATCGATCAGCCAACAAAATCAACCGCTTCCAAATTGTTCACGGACGACTCAAGATCAAAGTTATAAATGTCCTGTTCGATAGTCGCGCGAGACGAAAGCCACGACCGATATCACCTACTATCCCGAGGCCGATGCGGTTTATATCAGGGTCGGAACAGGCGAAATCGAAAGCACCGAAGAAGCCGGCCCGTTCATCTACGATGTGGATCGTGATGGCCGCGTGCTCGGGATCGAGATACTGACCGCAAGCAAAACGCTTGCACGAGGGGATTGGCAGAATGCGCGCTTGCCAGGCAAGGCGCGCTTCAACGCTGCCGAGTAGCAATCCGCCTGCTACTCGGCCGCATCCCCGACCGGCCGTAACTCGCCGGCGGCTTTCATCTCGTCGTGCAGGGCGATCGGGTCCCAGTCATAGCCGTTCGGCCAGGTCGGCACGCCGTTCTCGACAAAAACGCGTTTGAAGTATGCGGGGTCCTTGAGCGGTTCCAGCATCGGCCCGTGCTCGCCGAGAATGAAACCGAGATCGCGCTCTCCGACGGTGTCATCGGAAAACTCGACTTTCAGCCGGTGACCATCAAGCGCTGTCGCGCGTCGCACCTTAATCAGCGTCATCGTCCGGACCCGCAATTCGCTCGAGCGTTTCGTGCCGTCGCGCCCGCTCCCAATTCGCAAGCAGCGCTGTGCGCCGCAGCGTTACCCATCGTCGCACGATCAGCATCGCCGTCGGCGGCAGTTTGCCTTGCAACAGACTGGCGTCCTCAATCGCCACCAACGCCTCATACCCTTGATAAATCACATGGACATGAGGCGGGTTATGATCGCGATAATACATCGCGATGGCAATTCCGAGAAAGTACGCGATCGTCGGCACGCCCGTCTCCAGTTCGGCAGTCCACGATAGCACGCAATAGACCGGACACGACAACTGACAGTTGAGTGCGACATCCAATCTGGTACGTTGCCGTCATGCCAACCGATCCCGATAAGCCCGCCTCCCAAGCGCCGGCTGCCCCCGCGGCGCCCCTAAGAGAGCGGGGCTTGCAGCCGATTGTGCGCAGCGCGGCGGACATGCGCGATCCCCAGTTTCTGGCCGATCTGAGCCGGGAAGCTGCGATGATGGCGCAGCATCCGGAGAACGATGCGATCGACGATTGGATCGAGGCGAATCGCGATCTCAGGGGCTGGGTGTGGGACGATGATCTCGACGAATCCCCTTAGCGCTTCACCTTAGCCGCAACGACGCTTCGCGCGGTTGCTGCTATCCGGCGACGAATCGACACTCGCATGGTGATTCGCATGGCAAAGCTCGCACGCTGGCTTACTCCAGGTATCTTCGCACTCCTGCTCTGCGTCACCTCGGCCCTCGCCGATCCCATCGCGCCGGCCGGCAAGGCGATCGGCCAGGACGGGGGCGGTCACACGATCTATCAGGTCGGCGCCAACGGCATTTCGATCGGCTACAAGCTGATCGGCCAGGGCGAGCCGATGGTGATGATCATGGGGCTCGGCGGCACCGCCGAGCATTGGCCGCCGCAGGTGGTCGAGGCGCTGTCGAAGACCCATCAGCTGATCCTGATGGACAATCGCGGCATGGGGCACTCGACCGCCAACGACACCACCTTCAGCTATCCGTTGTTCGCCGCCGACGTGATCGGCCTGCTCGACGCGCTCAAGGTCGAACGCAGCGACGTGCTCGGTTATTCGATGGGCAGCACCATCACCCAGGAACTGCTGCTGGAGTACCCCACTCGCTTCAACAAGGCGCTGATCCACGCCACCTCGACCGACGGCAGCAACGTCGCCAAAGCGCTGCACGGAAGGGTGCCGGCCGACCCGATCGTGGCGCGGCAGGTCGAAGCCACTACTCACTGGAAGACCCCGCTCGACAAGCTGCCGTCGATCCCCAATCAGGTGATGCTGGTGGTCGGCACTGCCGACGACGTGGTCGGCACCGACAGCTCGAAGACGATCGCCTCCGCGATTCCCGGAGCGTGGCTGGTCCAGTTCAAGGGCGCAACGCACCATCTGATGTACGAGACTCCCGAAGGCTTCTCAGCCGCCGCGCTGACGTTCTTCGAGACCAACGAAACCGTGACGCCGAAGGTCGAGCCGAACGCCTCCGTTGCTCCGCCACCCGCGCGGCCATGAGGGAAGCTGAGGCGAGGCGACGTTGTCATACCGGTCGTACCGGGTGACCTTGGAAAGCCCGACGAGGTCGCGCCGGACAGGCTGACACGGCGGTCGATCAGACCACTCGACCGCAAGCCTTCCCGCCCCGCCAGATTGTCGCACCCGCCTTTCGGTGGGGGGCGGTTTGCGTCAGATCACGCTTCGAGGGGGCAAAGCCTCCCATGATGGCGCAACTGCCCCCGGTGGTCGGTCGGCGGCCGGCTGAGTGGTCGGCGCTGACGGCCAGCCGGAGGCGCGACCTGACGAGATGCGCTGACCCGACGCAATGACCGCGACTCCCTCCCACCCCCGCGCCCGGCCGCTTGGCGCCGCCGAGATCGAGCACGCCACGCGGATCGCCGAGCCGGACTTCGATCTGCTCGACGCGCTGTATCGCACCGACGATGCCGACGATCAGGCCCATCTGCTGGCGCGCGTGGTGTTGTCGGCGTTCGATAATTATTACGCGGTGTCGCGGCGGATTCCGGCGCTGGCGCAGGCGGCGTTCGAGGCGCGCGACTGGCCGGTGACGGTGCGGCTGTCGAAGATCCGGATCGGGCTGTACACCGCCTGTATCGACCAGCTCGTGCCGCTGCTGAAGGCGGGGCTGCCGGAGCTGACTACCGACGAGCAGCTCTGGCCGGCCGCCGAGGCCGAGCTGCTGGCGGCGATCGAGGGGCGCTACGAGGCGGATTTTGCGTTCGCGTTCTGGCAATCGCTGCGCCGCAAGCTGGTCAACGACGAGTGGCGGCCGGTGTCCTACGACACCGGCACCACCACGCGGCGAACCACCTCGGCGGCGGCGGTGCTGAAGACGACGAGCACGACGCTACCGATCGGCCCAGAGGTGATCGCCACCATTCTCGACGACGCAGGCTTTGCAGCGCCGTGGCGCGACCGCGACGGCGACGCCGCGCTCGCCGCACAGGCGATCGAAGCGGCGCTGGAGCCGCTCGGCCCACGGCCCGGCGAGCCGGTGAAAATCGAAATCGCCGACTCCGGCTTCTTCCGCAACCGCGGCGCCTGCCTGGTCGGCCGGATCAAGCTGCGCGACCGCGGCGACATGCCGATGCGCAGCCTGCCGCTGCTGATCGCGCTGCTCAACGAGAAGGACGGGCTGGTCGTCGATGCGGTGCTGACCGACAGCGACGAGCTGCAATATGCGTTCTCCTCGACACTGGCGAACTACCACGCCACCAATCCGCGCTATCACGAGCTGGCCCGGCTGCTGTACGAGCTGATGCCGAAGCGGCCGCTCGGCACGCAATATTCCTGCATCGGCTTCCATCACCTCGGCAAGGTCGCGGTGATGACCGAGATCCTGGCCGAGCATCGCAAGACCAAGGAAAAGCTCGCCACCGCACCGGGCTTCAAGGGCACGGTGGCGATCGCCTTCACGATGCCGTCGTCGGCCTATGTGCTGAAGATCATCCGCGACCACCCGACCGACGATTACAAGTTCGATTACTTCGACGGCCTCGACGAGGTGCTGCGCAAATACAATCTGGTGCACGAGATCGACCGCGCCGGCTCGATGCTCGACAACATCATCTATTCCAACGTCAAGCTGGAGCGATCGATGTTCGCGCCGGACCTGCTCGACGAACTGCTGGAGGCAGGGATCGGCACGGTGACTCTGGATCGCGGCGCGCTGGTGTTTCGCCACCTGATCGTGCAGATCAAGCTGACGCCGCTGCCGCTGTATCTGGCAAACGCCTCCGCAGCGGAAGCGCGCGCCGCAGTGATCAATCTCGGCGACTGCATCAAGAACAACGCCGCGGCGGACATCTTCAACAAGGACCTCGACGGTCGCAATTACGGCGTCAGCCGCATCCGCAAAGTGTACCTGTTCGATTATGACGCGGTGGAGCCGCTGACCTCGGTCGCCGTGCGCCGCGACGGCGCCGTTCCAGGCGAGTTCGACAACGGCATGGTGTTCCGCCCCCCGGAGATGCTGGAAGGCCTGCGCATCGACGATCCCGGCCTGCGCCGCGCCTTCCGCGACGCCCACCCCGAGCTGATGCAGGCCGACTATTGGGAAGGCATGCAGCAGGCGCTCCGCGACGGCAAAGTGCCGAAGGTGCTGAATTATCCGGCGGCGCGGCGGCTGCGGCGCTGACGGCTCGCGTTCACGCGGCGCAGCCCTTGCCGAACATCGGCGCGCTGTCTACCTGTTCGGGGCTGTTTTTCCGGGACGAGGACGCACCATGCTCGACGCCGCCATCAAGGCGCTTACTCAAATCCTGTCGCCGCCGATGCGCTCGATCCTGTGGCGCTCGGTCGGCTTCGCGCTGGCGTTGATCGCGGTGGCGGCGATCGGATTGCAGCGGCTGCTGAGCTGGCTGGCGAGCTCGAGCGAGCTTTGGGCCGAAGCCACGCTCGGCGGATTCCATACCCCGCTGAACATCCTGTCGTGGATCGTCTCGATCGCCGCCGGCCTCGGCATCGTGGTCGGCGCGGTGTTTCTGATGCCGGCGGTGACCTCGCTGGTCGCCGGCATTTTCGTCGACGATGCCGCGGGGCACGTCGAGCGCGAATATTACCCGCACGAGGAGCCCGGCGTCGCGTTGCCGCTCGGGCTGGCGACTTGGGAAACGGCCAAGACCGCGCTGCTGACCATCCTGGTGTATCTGGTGGCGCTTCCGTTCCTGTTCGTCGCCGGCGCCGGCGCGATCGTGTTCTTCCTCGCCACCGCCTGGCTGCTCGGCCGGGAGTATTTCGAGCTGGCGGCGATGCGCTTCCGCCCCGCACCGGAAGCCAAGGCGATGCGCCGCGACAATGCGACGACGGTGTTCGTCGGCGGGCTGGTCATCGCCGCCTTCGTGTCGATCCCGATCGTCAATCTGGCGACGCCGCTGTTCGGCATGGCGTTCATGGTGCATCTGCACAAGCGGCTGTCGGGTTCGCGTCCGGAACTGATCGCGCCGGATCGCCGCAGCATGCTCCAGTGATCCTCCCAGGCGCGTCGGTCGGTCAGCCTTTCCGCGACGCGCCGAGCCTGCGGCGAACCGCCGACGACATCACCTGGACTGCACCACCGACGATCATCGCCAGAAGGCTGGCGAGGTGTGACATCTTCATGGCCGTCACTCCCTGAGCCGGATCACCCGCCCCAATCGACGAACGATCCGCGAAGATTCAATTTAGACTTGTTAGTTCTGTTCCACGTCTTTGCCGGAGTGTGGCAGCGAACGCGAGGCAGGCAAACAGAATTTGCGCGAATATCGATGCGTAGTAATGCCTGTCCGATTCGCCTGACAGCGTCATTCGTCAATCACGCCTCACAATCCGAGCGGCGAGGAAGCCATTCTGTCGCAAGCGATTGACGCTCGTTACGCCGAGCCGACCCTCCATGATGGCTCCCGCAGCGCCGACCTCCTCAACGTCGTGAATATTCACCCTCGTACGGGAACTGGGCTGCGCTTCTGTGTTTGACATCGAGCGTCGGCGATGTTGCCATCGCGACAGTTGCGGTACAGGCATCGATGCGACACATCAACAAACAACTAATCGATCCGTCTTCCCGTCGTCACGCCCCGCCAGACTGGGACGATGAAGGCCGCGACTGGCCAAACCGGCACAGCAGCGTGTTCATCGATTCCGGCCGCCTCAACTGGCATGTGCAGCAGATGGGCACGGGCCCGGTAATCGTCCTCGTTCACGGCACCGGCGCAGCAACGCATTCCTGGCGGCGGCTCGCGCCGTTACTTGCCGAGTCCTTCACCGTGGTCGCACCCGATCTGCCGGGCCACGGTTTCACCGATGCGCCCGAGCCGAGCCGGATGACGATGGAGGCGATGGCGCACGATCTCACTGCGCTGCTCCACGGCCTCGGGCATCGACCGGTGATGGTCGCAGGTCATTCCGCGGGCGCGGCGGTGTTGGCGCGAATGTGCCTCGACGGCGCGATCACGCCGGCGGCGCTCGTGAGCCTCAATGGCGCGCTGCTTCCGATCGGCGGTCGTGCGAGCCGCTGGATGCTGCCGCTGGCGCGCATGCTGGCGACGAGCGCGTTCGTGCCGCGACTGGTCGCTCGGTTCGCCCGCACCCAAGGCATGGTGGAGCGGATGCTCGCCGACACGGGGTCGACGCTGGAGCCGCACGG
This sequence comes from Rhodopseudomonas parapalustris, assembly GCF_053772255.1. Lineage (NCBI taxonomy): Bacteria > Pseudomonadati > Pseudomonadota > Alphaproteobacteria > Hyphomicrobiales > Nitrobacteraceae > Rhodopseudomonas > Rhodopseudomonas parapalustris. The sequence continues at coordinate 6,341 of NZ_JAMKBZ010000037.1, forward strand.
GGTCGAGCTCTACCGGCGACTGGTGAGCAGCCCGGGGCATATCGAATCGGCGATCCGGATGATGGCCGGTTGGCGGCTCGACCAGCTCGCCGGAGAGTTGCCGCATCTCGTGCCGCATCTGCTGCTGGTCGCCGGCAGCAACGACAAAACCATCGCCTGCAACGACGCCGACCGCGTGCGGCAGATGGTGCCCGGCTCTCGGCTCGCCTTGATGCCGGGGCTGGGCCATCTCGCGCATGAAGAACGTCCGGAAGAAGTCGCCGGCATGATGATCGAACTGGCCCGCGATCTCGGCCTGCTGCCGCGCGCCTTGGCCGCTGCGGAATAGGCAAATCGGCGCCCGATGCGGCGTCGCCAATCTGACGCAGTTCTGAGCTGTGATCGCCGGCGAGGACGAACGCCGCGCAACGCCTGAACTCGCGCGGCAAACCAGGAGAGACCGATGCTGCTGCTGCCCGCGCACGCCCGCCGCGCGATGATGACGTCCATGATGATCGCCGCGATCACCGTCGCGCCCACTCTTGGAAGCCACGCGATGGCGCAGGAGGCCAGCCGCGGCGCTTCGCATCCGGCCACGGCCGACAGCGCCAAGCCAGCCGCCACCAAGCTCAGCACTGATAAGCCGGCCGGCGAACAGGCCGACGATAAGTCGGCCTCGCCGCACGGGCATCTCGACCTCCGCAATCTGCCGGCCGACGTCACGACCCATCACACGTTGTCGCTTCCAGGCCGGAGCCTCGCTTTCGCCGCCACCGCCGGATCGATCCGTCTCTACAACGGCAAGGGCGAGCCGCAGGTCGATATCGCCGTCACCGCCTACAAGCTGGATGGTGCCGATCCTCGCACCCGGCCGGTGACGTTTCTGTTCAATGGCGGCCCCGGCGCATCCTCGGCGTGGCTGCAGCTCGGCGCCGCGGGACCATGGCGGCTGCCGATCGGCAGCAACGTGGTGGCGTCCTCGCCGCCGGTGCTGCAGGCGAACGCCGAGACCTGGCTCAACTTCACCGACCTGGTATTCATCGATCCGGTCGGCACCGGCTATAGCCGCTTCGTGGCCGGCGGCGACGAGGTGCGCAAGCAGTTCTATTCGGTCGATGGCGACGTCTCGGCGATGGCATTGGTGATCCGGCGGTGGCTGGAGAAGAACGACCGGCTCGCCTCGCCGAAGTACTTGGCGGGTGAAAGCTACGGCGGCATTCGCGGCCCGAAGGTCGTCGATAATCTGCAGACCAAGCAGGGCGTCGGCGTCAACGGCCTGATCCTGATGTCGCCCGTCCTCGACTTCCGCGATCTGTCGGGCTCCAGCCTGCTGCAATATGCGGCGCGGCTGCCTTCGATGACCGCGGTGGCGCGGCAGCAGAAGGGCAAGGTGACCCGTGCCGATCTCGCCGACGTCGAAAGCTACGCGCGTAGCGAATTCCTCACCGATCTGGTCAAAGGCGAGGCCGACAAGGAAGCCACCACACGGCTGGCCGACCGCGTCGCCGCGCTGACCGGGATCGACAAGACCGTGAGCCGGCGACTGGCCGGACGGATCGACACCCGCGAGTTCCAGCGCGAGTTCGATCGCGACCATGGCCGTGTCACCGGGCGTTTCGACGGCGCCAAACTGGGACTCGATCCATTCCCGGATTCCAGCGCCTCGCATTTCGGCGATCCGTCGGCGGATTCGCTGATCGCGCCGCTGACCAGCGCCGCCACGCAACTGACCCGCTCGACGCTCAACTGGAAACCCGACGGCTCCTACGAGCTGCTCAACGGCTCGGTCTCCGAACAATGGAATTTTGGCCGCGGCCTGCATCCGCTGGAATCGACCACCCAGCTTCGTGAGATCCTGAGCGTCGATCCGAACCTTCGCGTGCTGGTCACCGGCGGCCTGTTCGATCTCGCCGCGCCGTACTACGGCACGCAGATCGTGCTGGATCAGTTGCCGCCGACGCTGGCCGACAAGCGCGTGAAGTTCGTCGTCTATCCCGGCGGCCATATGTTCTACGCCGACGACGCCTCGCGGCAAGCGCTGCGCGATGAAGTCAAGGCGATGATGAAGTAGTTCGACGCGACCTCGTCATTGCGAGGAGCAAAGCGACGAAGCAATCCAGGTCACGCTCCGCGACCTCTGGATTGCTTCGCTGCGCTCGCAATGATGGACGGGCTTCGGACGTAGGACAGTCCGAACTAACTCACCGTCTTTTCCGGCCACCTGCACAGATCGTTGATCAGGCAGACCTCGCAACGCGGCTTGCGGGCCAGGCAGGTGTAGCGGCCGTGCAGGATCAGCCAGTGGTGGGCGTGCTGCATGAATTCGGCCGGGATCACCCGTTCGAGTTCGAGCTCGACGGCCAGCGGCGTCTCGCCCGGCGCCATGCCGGTGCGGTTGCCGACACGAAACACATGGGTGTCGACCGCCATCGTGGGCTGACCGAACGCCATGTTCAGCACCACGTTGGCAGTCTTTCGCCCGGCGCCGGGCAGCGTCTCGAGCGCCTCGCGGGTGTTCGGCACTTCGCCGCCAAAGTCGGTGATCAGCTTTTGCGACAGCGCAATCACGTTCTTGGCCTTGGTGCGAAACAGGCCGATGGTCTTGATGTACTCGCGCACCCGCTCCTCGCCGAGCGCCAGCATTTTCTGCGGCGTATCGGCGACTGCGAACAGCGGCCGCGTCGCTTTGTTGACGCCGGCGTCGGTCGCCTGGGCCGACAGCACCACCGCAACCAGCAGCGTGAACGGATTGAGATGTTCGAGCTCGCCCCTCGGCTCCGGGTTCGCTTTGGCGAAGCGGCTGAAAACCTCGTGCACCTCCGCCTCGCTCCAGCGCCGCGGAGACTTACCGCGGCGAGGCGCTGGCGGCTTGGCCGGCGCTGACTTCGGCTTAGCGGTCGCTCCGCGCTTGGCGGGTTTGGCGGGGGGCGTCGCAGGCGGCTTGGCGGCCGGCTTGGCTGGACGACGGGTGGTTTTCGGCATGGGTGAGGTATAATATTCCGCGATGGCAACAGACCTCGATCTTGGTCCGGATTCGAGAGAGCCGAAACTGTTTTCGGCGCGGCTGAAGCCGCATCGTGCCTTGAGCCACAACGGATTTCTGATCCTGATCGGGTTGGTCGGCACCGCCGGCTTCGCGGCCGGGCTGGCCTTCTGGACGATGGGGGCCTGGCCGGTGTTCGGGTTCTTCGGGCTGGACGTGCTGGGGCTCGCCATTGCGTTCAGGGTGAGCTTCGCCCGCGCCCGGGCCAGCGAGGAAATCTCGATGACCAGCAGCGAACTGCGGGTGCGGCGCACCTCGGCGCGCGGCGAGGTGGCCGAATGGGTGCTGAATCCGCTGTGGGTGCGGCTGGAGAGAATCGTCCACCACGAGGCCGGAATCGAGCGGCTGTATCTGGTCTCCTCGGGGCGGCGGCTGGCGATCGCCAGCTTCCTCGGCGCGGAGGAAAAAGCGAGTTTCGCCAATGCACTGCTGGCCGCGCTGGACGCCGCGCGGCGCGGTCCGCTGTACCAACCGTGACAAGCAGGAAATCGGGTGGCGGCGGGCGCCGCCGCGGGTAACATCGGCGGTATGATGAACCTCGCCATTGCCGACCACCAGCTCATCAAGCCCGGCGCCCGCGATTCCGCGCTGGCCGACTACGACTGCGTGCGGCGCGCCATCGCCTTCATCTCGCAGAAGTGGAAGGCGCAGCCGACCATCGAGGCGATCGCCGACGCCGCCGGCCTGACGCCCGACGAGCTGCACCATCTGTTCCGGCGCTGGGCCGGGCTGACGCCGAAGGCGTTCATGCAGGCGCTGACGCTCGACCACGCCAAATCATTGCTGCGCGATTCTGCCAGCGTGCTCGACGCCGCGCTGGAGTCCGGCCTGTCCGGGCCGGGCCGGCTGCACGACCTGTTCGTCACCCATGAGGCGATGTCGCCAGGCGAATGGAAGACCGGGGGCGTGGGGCTCAGCCTGCGCTACGGCTTTCACTCCTCGCCGTTCGGGACCGCCGTGATCATCGCGTCGGATCGGGGCCTCGCCGGTCTCGCCTTCGCCGATCCCGGCGAGGAGCAGGCCGCGCTGGTCGACCTGCAGCAGCGCTGGCCGCGCGCGGTGTGCGTGCAGGATCAGGACGCGACTGCGCCGCTGGCACGGCGGATCTTCGATCCGGCGCAGTGGCGCGCCGAGCAGCCGCTGCGGGTGGTGCTGATCGGCACCGATTTCGAAGTGCGGGTGTGGGAGACGCTGCTGAAGATCCCGCTCGGCAAGGCCGTTTGCTATTCGGACATCGCCGCCACCATCAGCCTGCCGAAAGCCTCGCGCGCGGTCGGCGCTGCGGTCGGCAAAAATCCGATCTCGTTCGTGGTGCCGTGCCACCGCGCGCTCGGCAAAAGCGGCGCGCTCACCGGCTATCATTGGGGCCTGACCCGCAAGCAGGCGATGATCGGCTGGGAAGCAGGACGGCTCGGGGCCGAGTGAACCGCAAGGTCGAACCGATTGACGGGGGCGGGTCGCGACCATAGGTGTGGGGAGCGCTCAGGCGCCCTCAACATCCAGGAAAGTCGTTGCCATGCAGTCCCGTCGCCCCGTTATGCTCGTGATTCTCGATGGCTGGGGGTGGCGCGAGGACCCGGCCGACAACGCCGTGCTGCAGGCCAAGACTCCGACCTTCGACGCGCTCTGGAGCAACGGTCCGCATGCGTTTCTCCGTACCTCCGGCAAATCGGTCGGACTGCCGAACGGCCAAATGGGCAACTCCGAGGTCGGCCATCTCAACATCGGTGCCGGCCGCGTGGTGATGCAGGATCTGCCGCGGATCAGCGACGCCATCGCCAGCGGCGAGATCGAGCGTGCGCCGGGTCTGGTGGCGTTCATCGAGAAATTGAAGGCCAGCGGCGGCACCTGTCATCTGATGGGCCTGGTGTCGCCCGGCGGCGTGCATTCGCACCAGGACCACGCATGCGCGCTTGCCAGGATCCTGACCAAGGCCGGCGTGCCGACGGTGCTGCATGCGTTCACCGACGGCCGCGACACGCCGCCGAAATCCGCGGTCGACGACATCGTGCGGCTCCGCGCCGACCTGCCGCCGAATGTGCCGATCGCCACCGTCAGCGGTCGCTATTATGCGATGGACCGCGACAACCGCTGGGAGCGCGTCTCCAAGGCCTATGGGGTGATCGCCGACGCCGACGGACCGCGGTTTGCGGACGCCAACGCGGTGATCGCCGACGGCTATGCGGCCGGCGTCAATGACGAATTCATCGTGCCCGCCGTCGTCGGGGACTATCAGGGCATGCGCGACGGCGATGGCGTGCTGTGCTTCAACTTCCGCGCCGACCGGGTGCGCGAGATCCTCGCCGCCTTGCTCGACCCCGCCTTCGCGGGCTTCCCGCGCAAAGAGGTAAAGCAGATCGCGGCGGCGGCCGGCATGACGCAGTACTCGACAGCGCTCGACGCGCTGATGGGCACGATCTTTCCGCCGCAAAGCCTGGTGAACGGGCTCGGACAGGTGGTCGCCGACGCTGGCCGGCATCAGCTTCGGATGGCGGAGACGGAGAAATATCCGCACGTCACGTACTTCCTGAATGGTGGCGAGGAAGTGCCTTATCCGGGCGAAGATCGCATCATGGTGCCATCGCCGAAGGTGGCGACCTACGATCTGCAGCCGGAAATGTCGGCGCCCGAACTCGGCGACAAGGCCGTCGCGGCGATCGAGTCCGGTAAGTACGACATGATCATCCTCAATTTCGCGAACCCCGACATGGTGGGCCACACCGGTAGCCTCCCGGCGGCCATCAAGGCGGTCGAGACCGTCGACACCCAGCTCGGCCGTATCGTCGCGGCGATCGGGAAGGCCGGCGGCGCGCTGCTGGTCACGGCCGACCACGGCAATTGCGAAATGATGCGAGATCCTGAGACCGGCGGACCGCATACCGCGCACACCACCAATCCGGTGCCGGTGCTGTTGTTCGGCAGCGATTCGCCGCTGTCCGACGGCCAGCTTTCCGACCTCGCGCCGACGCTGCTCAAGCTGATGGAGCTGCCGCAGCCGGCCGAGATGACCGGTAAATCGCTGATCGGTTAGTTTCTTCGAGTTTGGAAACGCACCGGGGCGGCCGAACGACCCGCCCCGGAAAGGCGTCACGCGCCGATCGACGCGGACATCAGATATCGCCGAGGCCGAGCACGTCGGCCATCGAATACAGACCGGGCTTCTGGCCCTTGGCCCAGCGCGCCGCCGTCAGTGCGCCGTGGGCGAAGATCATACGATCCTCGGCCTTGTGGGTGAGTTCGATCCGTTCCGAGGCGCCGGCGAAGATCACGGTGTGATCGCCTGTGACGGTGCCGCCGCGCAGGGATGCGAAACCGATGTCGCCGGGCTTGCGGGCACCGGTGAAACCGTCGCGGCCTCGGGCCGATCGGGTCGCGAGATCGATCTTGCGGCCGGCCGCCACCGCTTCGCCGAGCAGCAGCGCGGTGCCGGACGGTGCATCGACCTTGGCACGGTGATGCATCTCGACGATCTCGATATCGAAACTATCGTCGAGCGACTGCGCCACGCGTTTGGCGATCGCAGCCAGCAGATTCACACCGAGGCTCATGTTTCCCGACTTCACCACCACGGCGCGATTAGTGACGCTCTGGATCACCGCGTTGTCGGAGGCCGACAGCCCGGTGGTGCCGATGATGTGGGCGATGCCGCGCTGCGCCGCGATCGCCACGTTGGCAATCGTCGCCTGCGGCACGGTGAAATCGACGATGCCGTCGGCGTTGGCCGACAGCGACCACAGGTCGGCCGACAGCAGCACGCCATTGGCCGGCAATCCGGCGAGGGCACCGGCGTCCTTGCCGAGCAGCTCGGAATTCGGCGATTCCAACGCGCCGGTCAGCACCAACCCATCGGTTTCGCTGATGGCGCGGGTCAAAGCCCGGCCCATCCGGCCGCCAGCCCCGGCAACGATCAGGCGCATCTCGGACATCGGCTCAGCATCCTTTGTTGAACGCCCGCGGTATAGCCGCCGGCCCCGCGTCCGACAACTTACCGAGCGGCGGCCCGGTGGCGTTTGGCTCGCAGATCAGGACGGCTGCGGACCGTCGTAACCCTCGACGACCACCATCTCACCTTCGGAGAACGGCGCCCGCGCCTTGATCAACGCCTGATACTCCGGCGAATGGTAGCAGGCTAGCGCAGTCTCGTAGTCCTTGAACTCGATCACCACGTTACGCGATCGCGCCTGTCCCTCTTTGGCCTCGTAAGTGCCGCCGCGGGTCAGAAACTTGGCGCCGTATTTGGCGAACACCGCGCCGTTGTGGGCGACGTAGTCGCGCTTGTAGCCGTCGAGATCATGCACGTCGATCCGCCCTACCCAATAGCCCTTCGGCATCTCAAAGCTCTCCCTTTGCTGTTCGTTATGATCCGCGTGCGGCAGCGATCTCGGCAACGATCGCATCCGCAGCGGCCTTGGGATCTGGCGCGTCCAGTACCGGCCGGCCGACCACCAGATAGCTGGCCCCGGCCGCGATCGCCTTCGCGGGCGTCATGATCCGCTTCTGATCGCCGGCCGCAGCACCCGCGGGGCGAATGCCCGGCGTCACCAGATCCATCTCGGGTCCGACAATGCCGCGCAGATGCGCGGCTTCCTCCGGCGAACAGACCAGGCCGTCGACACCGATCGCCTGCGCCTGGCGGGCGCGCGCTTCGACCAGGTCGCGCACGCCGAACCGATAGCCCGCGTCAGCAAGGTCGCGATCGTCATAGGAGGTCAGCACCGTGACGGCGAGGATCTTGACCTTGGAGGAGCCGCGCGCTTCGACCGCGGCTTTCATCGTCTGCGGGTAGGCATGGACGGTGAGGAAAGAGGCGCCGAGATGGCTCAGGCTTTCGACGCCGCGGGCGACGGTGTTGCCGATGTCGTGCAGCTTGAGATCGACGAACACCTTCTTGCCGGCGCCGACCAAGGCGCGGGCCAGCGGCAGGCCGCCGGCATAAGCGAGCTGATAACCGATCTTGTAGAAACCGACGCTGTCGCCGAGCCGGTCGACCATCGCTTCGGCGACGCGGATATCCGGGAGATCGAGCGCGACGATCAGCCGGTCGCGGTCAGGGGTGTCGGCTGGCGCCATGGGCTCGTTACCTCATCATCTGCTGAGCGAAATCGATCAGTTGCCGCACGATTGCCTGCAGCGCGGCGATGTCGGCGGGATGCTTCAGCCGATCGTTGTCGTCATAGGCCTCGTGAGCGAACGACAGCGTGACCTGATTGGGAATCACCGGCGCGCGGCAGCCTGACAGGATCAGCCGGAGCGCGGCGAGACAGCGCGCGCCGCCGAGCTTGCCTTCGGAGGCCGCGGCGAGCGCGAACACGCGGTCGCGAAACACCTGGCCCTGAGTCTCGTGCGAATCTTCCACCCGCGACACCCAGTCGATCGCGTTCTTGAGCAGCGGCGGCGGTGCCGAATTGTATTCGGGACTGACGATCAGCACGCCATGATGGGCGCCGATCATCCGCTTCAGGCCGACGGCGTTCTTGGGCACGCCGGACTTCGCCTCAAGATCGGCGTCGTAGATCGGGAGCGCATAATCGGCGAGCGACAGCCAGGTGGTATCGATATCGGCGCGTGCGAATTCATGCGCCGCGGCGGCGGCCAGGCGCACATTGTGCGAGCCGGTGCGCAGCGAGCCGGGAATGATCAGGATCTTGACGGCGGACATGGCTCCGTATCCCCCAGCGTGCCGCCATGATCAAGGGCAGGCAGGGACGATCTGGGACTGGAGCTGGTCGCTGAAATTGGAAAGGGCGCGCTGACCGGCAGCGGATCAGCGCTTGCGATAGACCCAGACCCGTGCCGGCGGCACGTTCATCCAGATCCGCTCGGAGCCTTCGGCCGACACGCCAGAGAGCGATTTCGGGATCGGGGGGGCCACCGAATAGGTGAATTGCACGAACGGAGCCCCAGGTTCGAGCAAGTTGAACGCATCGCGGATCAGTTTCATCCGCGTCAGCATCGGCTTGGTCACCAGCGGCAGGCCGGAGACGACCGCGGTAGCCGGAACGTCGAGCGCGTCCCACAGCGAGTCGCGCAGCCGATAGGCGTCGCCCTGTACGACTTTCGCGAGCGGATAGCGCTCGCGTAGCAGGGCGCAGAAACCGGGATTGAACTCAAGCAGAACCAGACGCTTCTGATCGACGCCATGTTCGACCAGCGCATTGGTAATGGCGCCGGTTCCGGGCCCGAGCTCGATCACCGGACCATCGGATTGCACATCGACGTAACGCGCCATGGTGCGCGCGAGCAGCCGGCCCGAGGGCATCACAGCGCCCATGTGCAACGGCTTCTCAATCCAAGAGCGCAGAAAGCGAACCTCGTCGTCGAGTGGACGGGGAGGCTTCTTGAACGCGCGAACGGACGACTGCAAAGCCATTCAGCTACCAACCGGGGAAACGCGGCCCAGTGTCAAATTTTTGTTACATCCACAAGTATAGGCCGCACCCGGACTGGTCAAGTTAGACGACCGTCAGGGAGCGCTGGCGCGCGAGCCAAAGAACTCTTTGACCTTGGAGAAGAAACCCACTGCTTCGGGCTGAGTTTCACCCGATGACAATTTTTCGAACTCCGCCAACAGCTCCTGCTGTTTCTTGGTGAGATTCTGCGGCGTTTCGACGACCACCTGGACGTACATGTCGCCGACTTGCCGCGAGCGCAGCACTGGCATGCCCTTTCCGGTGATACGAAAACGACGCCCGGTCTGGGTGCCGGAAGGTACTTTGACCTTGGTCTTGCCGCGATCGATCGTCGGGACTTCGAATTCGCCGCCGAGCGCCGCGGTCACCATCGAGATCGGCACAAGGCAGTGCAGATCGGCGCCGTCGCGCTGGAAGATGGCGTGGTTGGCGAGCGAGAGGAAAATGTAGAGATCACCGGGCGGGCCGCCGCGCAGACCCGCTTCGCCTTCGCCGGCGAGCCGGATCCGGGTGCCGTCCTCGACGCCCTGCGGAATGTTGACCGACAGCGTCCGTTCCTTGGTGACCCGGCCGGAGCCGGTGCAGGACGGGCAGGGGTCCTCGATGGTCTGGCCGCGGCCCTGACAGCTCGGGCAGGTGCGCTCCAGCGTAAAGAAGCCCTGAGCCTGGCGGACACGGCCGGCGCCGCCGCAGGTCGAACAGGTCTTCGGCTTGGTGCCGGCCTTGGCGCCGGTGCCGGAGCAGGCTTCGCAGGTGACCGAGACCGGAATTTCGATCTGCGCGGTCTTGCCCTTGAAGGCGTCCTCCAGCGTGATTTCCATGTTGTAGCGCAGGTCGGCGCCGCGCTCGCGGCCGGTGCCGCGGCCGCGCTGCGACGCCATACCGAACAGGTCTTCGAAGATGTCCGAGAACGACGAGGCGAAGCCCGCCCCGAAACCTGCACCACCGCCGAAGCCGCCCTGTTCGAACGCGGCGTGACCGTAGCGGTCGTAGGCGGCGCGCTTATCGCTGTCCTTCAGGATCTCGTAGGCTTCGTTGATCTCTTTGAACTTGATCTCGCACTGCGGATCGCCCGGATTGCGGTCCGGGTGCCATTTCATTGCGAGCTTGCGGAACGCGCTCTTCAGCGTCGAATCGTCGGCGTTGCGCTCGACTTCGAGGGTTTCGTAGTAGCAACGCTTGGTGGTGGACATCCGTCAAACCTGCTGGAATTCGACCCGTTCAGCCTCGGGTCGTGCCGCTCTCACGCCGGTCGACAACGACTTCCGGCCTGAGCCCGACACGGCCGGCGGACGATCCGCAAGAGCGGGATCGTGCGCCTTACAAGACAACCCCCACCTGATGACCGCGGATGGCGTTCGTCAGATGGGGGCATGGTTCACGTCGCGAAGCCTCCGTCGGAGGTGACTTACGCCGACTTCTTCTTGTCGTCGTCGACTTCGGTGAATTCGGCGTCGACCACGTCGTCCTGACCGGGCTGCTGCGGCGCAGCGCCGCCTTCGGCCTGCTTGTACATCGCTTCGCCGAGCTTCATCGAAGCCTGCGCCAGCGTGTTGGTCTTGGCCTTGATCGCCTCGGCGTCGTCGCCCTTCAGCGCTTCGCGCAGATCGCTGAGCGCGTCTTCGATGCTGCGGCGTTCGCCTTCGTCGATCTTCGAGCCGTGCTCGGAGAGCGCCTTCTCGGTGGAGTGCACCAGCGCGTCGGCATGGTTCTTGGCGTCGACCGCCTCGCGGCGCTTCTTATCTTCGGCCGCGTTGGCTTCGGCGTCCTTGACCATCTTATCGATCTCGGAGTCGGACAGACCGCCCGAGGCCTGGATGCGGATCTGCTGCTCCTTGCCGGTCGCCTTGTCCTTGGCCGAGACGTTGACGATGCCGTTGGCGTCGATGTCGAACGTAACTTCGATCTGCGGCATGCCGCGCGGCGCCGGCGGAATGCCCATCAGGTCGAACTGACCGAGCATCTTGTTGTCGGCCGCCATTTCACGCTCGCCCTGGAAGACCCGGATGGTGACCGCGTTCTGATTGTCTTCAGCTGTCGAGAACACCTGGCTCTTCTTGGTCGGGATCGTGGTGTTGCGATCGATGATGCGGGTGAACACGCCGCCCAGCGTCTCGATGCCCAGCGACAGCGGAGTCACGTCGAGCAGCAGTACGTCCTTGACGTCGCCCTGCAGCACGCCGGCCTGAATTGCCGCGCCGATCGCCACGACCTCGTCCGGGTTGACGCCCTTGTGCGGCTCCTTGCCGAACAACTGCTTCACCACTTCCTGGACCTTCGGCATACGGGTCATGCCGCCGACCAGCACCACTTCGCTGATCTCACCGGCGGTCAGGCCGGCATCCTTCAGCGCCTTGCGGCACGGCTCGATCGTCCGCTGCACCAGATCGTCGACCAGCGCTTCGAACTTGGCGCGGGTCAGCTTCATGGTCAGATGCTTCGGACCGGACTGATCCGCGGTGATGAACGGCAGGTTGATCTCGGTCTGCGTGGTCGACGACAGCTCGATCTTGGCCTTTTCGGCGGCTTCCTTCAGCCGCTGCAGCGCGAGCTTGTCCTTGCGCAGGTCGATGCCCTGCTCCTTCTGGAATTCGTCGGCGAGGTAGTTGACCAGACGCATGTCGAAGTCTTCACCGCCGAGGAAGGTGTCGCCATTGGTCGACTTCACCTCGAACACGCCGTCGCCGATCTCCAGGATCGAGACGTCGAAGGTGCCGCCGCCGAGATCGTACACCGCGATGGTGCCGGTCTTCGCCTTGTCGAGGCCGTAGGCCAGCGCGGCCGCGGTCGGCTCGTTGATGATGCGCAGCACTTCGAGACCGGCGATCTTGCCGGCGTCCTTGGTGGCCTGGCGCTGGGCGTCGTTGAAGTACGCCGGAACGGTGATGACGGCCTGATCGACCTTGGCGCCGAGATGGGCTTCGGCGGTCTCCTTCATCTTCTGCAGAATGAAGGCCGAGACCTGCGAGGGCGAATAGGTCTTGCCGTCGGCTTCGACCCAGGCGTCGCCGTTGGAAGCCTTGACGATCTTGTAGGGAACGAGGCCCTTGTCCTTCTCGACCATGGGGTCGTCGTAGCGGCGGCCGATGAGGCGCTTCACCGCAAAGAAGGTGCGCTCGGGATTGGTGACGGCCTGACGCTTCGCCGGCTGGCCGACCAGACGCTCGCCATCGTCGGTGATCGCGACGATCGACGGGGTCGTGCGCATGCCCTCGGCGTTCTCGATGACCTTGGCAGACTTACCATCCATTACGGCGACGCACGAATTCGTGGTGCCGAGGTCGATACCAATGACCTTTCCCATGGTGCTCACTTCCTTCTTTTTGCGGCGAGTTGGACGGGCCCTGACGGCGCACCGGTCCAAACCCCCAAGAAAATTCAATTGCTCGCGATTTGGCGGCGGTGAGCCTGATATAGGAGGGGGGGTCGGGTCCGCAAGGACCGCGATAGCGTTTCGAGCACGAAAACACGGGGCTTTACGAATCGTTACGAAACGCCGGCAAGCGCTGCGGCGCAGCTTGCCGCGATGAGGTTGGCGGCGCATCATCGGCGCTGCCGGCCACCCGATCCGCGGCCGTCGTCCCACCGACGCCGACCAAACAACGGCCTCAATGCAGCCCCAGGACAACTCGCCATGAGACAGATAGCGCGCTTGTTTGCGATTGCCCTGCTGTCGGCCACCGCGACCAACGCGGTCGCCGCCGACGCGGTCTACCCACGCGGCATCCGGGTCGGCATCGTGCCGATGACCGGGCTGAGCCAGTCCACCTCGTTCCTCGGCTTCGAGTCGGCGGACCACGGCGTCAAGGTGCTGGTGTCCGAGCTGCCAGGGCCGGCTTTCGATCAGGTCGACGCCGCCTTCAAGGCCGCGCCCGAAGGGTCGCTCGGCAACGTCAAGCCCGAGAAGATCGAGACCACCGCCGGCAACGGCTATTTCACCGCCGAAGACGCCATGGTGGGGCCGGACAAGGTCCGCCGCTACTCGCTGATCGTGCCGGGCAGCAAGCTGTTTTCAGGCTACGTCGCCGTGCAGGTGCCGGCGGTCAAGGCCGAGACCTACTCGGACGAGGCGGTGAAAAAGATGCTGTCGTCGGTGTCGGTGCGGCAGCAAGTGCCGATCGACGAGCAGGTCGCTCAGATGCCGTTCAAGATCCAGGAGCTCGCCGGTTTCAAGACGGTGCGGACGCTGGCGCCCGGCGCAGCGCTGCTGCTGACCGACGGTAACGAGGAGGCGGTCGAAACCGGCCCGTTCATGGTGCTCGGGCTGATCGGCTCGGTGCCGGAGAAGACCGACGACCGCGCCCGCTTCGCCCAGCAGGCCGCGGAGGCGATTCCTGGGCTGCGCGAAACCAAGATCACGATGTCCGAGCCGATCCGGATCGATGGCTCGCAGGGATTCGAGACCCGGGTCAACGGGGTCAGCGGCAAGAACAACACCCCGGTCACGGTGGTGCAATGGCTGCGCTTCGGCGGCGCCAATGTGGCGATGCGGGTGATCGGCTCGTCGCCGAAAGACCAATGGGAAACCGCGTTTCCGCGCTTCCGCAAGGTCCGCGACGGTCTGCAGCCGCGCTGATCCACGCGAAACGACGCGCGCAACCGCGCGCCGTTTTGTCTCTCAGAGAATTTCTCTCAGGACAATTGTCGAGGCAGGCGAGTGGCGCGGCTTCGGCCCAAGCCGAAGCCGCGAGTCGGATCAGCCGGCCGTGTCGACGCCGCCATCGCTCGGCGCCGGCTTGGCACCGCCCTTGGCGACACCGACCAGCGCCGGGCGCAGCACGCGCTCGCCGATCGTGAAGCCGGCCTGAACCACCTGCACCACGGTGCCCGGCGGCACCGACGGGTCAGGCACTTCGTACATCGCCTGCTGGAAGTTCGGGTCGAACTTCTGACCCTTCGGATCGAACTTCTTGACGCCGTTCTTTTCCAGCGCGTTGAGCAGCGAACGCTCGGTCAGTTCGACGCCTTCGATCAGTCCCTTGAGTCCGGCATCGGCATTGGCGCGGGCTTCCGCCGGCACCGCGTCGAGGGCACGCTGCAGATTGTCGGCGATGTCCAGCACGTCGCGCGCGAACGCGGTCACCCCATAGGTGCGCGCATCGGCGACTTCCTTCTGAGTGCGCTTGCGCAGATTCTCCATCTCGGCCAGCGTGCGGAGCATCTTGTCGCGCGCATCCGCAGCCTCGCGCACCAGCGCCTCGTTCGATCCTTCTTCCGGGTCGTCCGGCATGATGTACGGCTTGGAAACGACCGGATCGGCGGTGGCCTGCGCCGTGTCCTGGTTGTTGTCCTTCGGTCCGTCAGTCTCGGTCATCACGCTACCTTCTTGAAAAATCGTTTGGATCGTTACGGAGGGGGTCGGCCGGGATATCGTGGTTTGCGGCGCGAAAATCAAGTTTCCGAAGAATCAGCCGCCGAGCATCCGGGTGACGATCCGCGCGGTGTAGTCGACCATCGGAATCACCCGCGCATAGTTCAGCCGTGTCGGCCCGATCACGCCGAGCACGCCGACGATGTGGCCGGCGCCGTCGCTGTAGGGCGCGATGATGGTCGACGAACCCGACAGCGAGAACAGCTTGTTCTCCGAGCCGATGAAGATTCGCACGCCGTCGGCGCTCTCGGCGCGGCCGAGCAGGTCGATCACTCCGCGCTTGGTCTCGAGTTCGTCGAACAGCAGCCGCACCCGTTCCAGATCGTCGAGGGCATGCAGGTCTTCGAGCAGATTGGCGTGGCCGCGCACGATCAACTGGCGATCCTCGGCGTCGCCGCCGGACCAGCTCGCGATCCCGGCCGCGACGATCTTCTGGGTGAGCTGATCGAGCTCGGCCTTGTTTTGGACCATCAGCGATTCGAGCTCGAGCCGCGCCTCGGCCAGCGTCCGGCCGCGAATCCGGGCGTTGAGATAGTTGGCGGCTTCGATCAGCGCCGAGGACGGCACGCCGGGGGGCAGTGTCAGCACCCGGTTCTCGACCTGGCCGTCTTCGGCCACCAGGATCACCAATGCGCGCTCCGGCTCCAGCCGGACGAATTCGATATGCTTCAGCCGGACATTGGCCTTCGCGGTCAGCACCACCGCGGCAGCCCGCGTCAGACCGGACAACCGGGTCAATGCCTCGCCGAGCGCCGCTTCGACCGATTGGGCGCGCCCGACCGAGGAGAGCTGCGCCTGAATCGACTGGCGCTCGGGCTCGGTCAGATCGCCGACCTGCATCAAGGCGTCGACGAAGAAGCGCAAGCCGAGTTCGGTCGGCAGCCGGCCGGCCGAGGTGTGCGGGGCATAGATCAGGCCGAGCTGTTCGAGGTCGGCCATCACATTGCGCACCGAGGCCGGCGACAGCGGGACCGAAATCAGACGGGAGATATTGCGTGAGCCCACCGGCTCCCCGGTCGCGAGGTAGCTTTCGACGATCTGACGAAAAATCTCCCGCGAACGCTCGTTGAGCTGGGCGAGCCCGGCATTGGGCGCAATCAGGCCGATGGGGTCGTGCTGAGCCAAACTGTCCTCCGTTGTCCCCTTAATCTGTCGCCGCTCGGGCCCGGTTACAAGCGGCGAGCGCAGAGTTACCGGCCGCAACCCTTGCCGCTGCGGCTGCGGCCCCCTAAAAGCACCGCAACGTTTGATTTCCCCCAATCGATGGAGGTCCCCATGCGGCCGAGCCGCCGTGCGCCCGACGAATTGCGCGCCGTGTCGCTGGAACGCGGCGTCGTCAAATATGCCGAGGG
The DNA here is from genome assembly GCF_053772255.1 of Rhodopseudomonas parapalustris. Taxonomy (NCBI): domain Bacteria; kingdom Pseudomonadati; phylum Pseudomonadota; class Alphaproteobacteria; order Hyphomicrobiales; family Nitrobacteraceae; genus Rhodopseudomonas; species Rhodopseudomonas parapalustris. The sequence continues at coordinate 22,496 of NZ_JAMKBZ010000037.1, forward strand.
CTCCTGCCTGGTGAAGTTCGGCGACACCCATGTGCTGGTGACCGCGACGCTGGAAGAGCGCCTGCCGCCGTGGCTGAAGGGACAGGGCCGCGGCTGGGTGACGGCCGAGTACGGCATGCTGCCGCGCGCCACACTGGAGCGTACCCGGCGCGAGGCCTCGGCCGGCAAGCAGAACGGCCGCACCGTCGAAATTCAGCGCCTGATCGGCCGCTCGCTGCGCACCATCGTGGATCTCGAAGCGCTCGGCGAGCGCCAGATTACGGTCGATTGCGACGTGCTGCAGGCCGATGGCGGCACCCGCACCGCGTCGATCACCGGCGCCTGGGTCGCACTTGCGGACTGCCTGAACTGGATGAAGGCGCGCAACATGATCAAGGGCCAGGTGCTCCGCGACAACGTCGCGGCGATCTCCTGCGGCATCTACAACGGCACACCGGTGCTGGATCTCGACTATGCCGAAGATTCCGAGGCCGAGACCGACGCCAACTTCGTCATGACCGGCGACGGCCGGCTGGTCGAGGTGCAGGGCACCGCGGAACGCACGCCGTTCTCGCAGGACGAGTTCCTGAAGCTGATGGCGCTCGCCCAGAAGGGCGTCACACGGCTTGTGGACCTGCAGAAAATGGCGGTGGGGTGAGTCATTCCTGCCACCCCTTTGCAACACGAGCTGAGCTAGGCTGACATCGCCATGCATCGTCGAATCACCGGCAAGCTCGTGATCGCCACCCACAATCCCGGCAAACTGGCCGAGATGCGTGAGCTCTTGGCTCCTTACGGCATCGAGGCGATCTCCGCCGGCGAGCTCGGACTGGCCGAACCGGACGAGACCGGGGACAGCTTCCAGGCCAATGCCCGGATCAAGGCCGAAGCTGCCGCCAAGGCCGCGCAACTACCGGCGTTTGCAGACGATTCAGGGCTCGCGGTCGATGCACTCGACGGCGCTCCCGGGATCTATTCGGCGCGCTGGGCCGGGGACGCGAAGGATTTTGCCGGCGCGATGGCACGGATCGAGCGGCTGCTCCAGGAGCGCGGCGCGACAGCGCCGGAGCGGCGCACCGCGCATTTCGTCTCGGCACTGTGCGTCGCCTGGCCGGATGGGCACGTCGAAGAAGTCGAAGCCCGCGCCGACGGCACTTTGGTGTGGCCACCACGCGGCACGGCCGGATTCGGCTACGACCCGGTCTTCCTTCCCGACGGCCACAGCCGCACCTTCGGCGAGATGACCAGCGTCGAAAAACATGGCTTGCCGCCGCTCGGCCTCGGCCTGTCGCACCGCGCCAAGGCGTTCGTCAAACTGGCGGAGATCTGCCTTGCGGGCTAGCTCCGACCCAGCTTTCGGCGTCTATGTGCACTGGCCGTTTTGCCTGTCGAAGTGCCCGTATTGCGACTTCAACAGCCACGTCCGCCATGCCGCGATCGACGAGGAGCGCTTCGCCCGCGGCTTTGCGCGCGAAATCGCCACCACCGCAGAGCGGATCGGCCCGCGCCGGGTGAGCTCGATCTTCCTCGGCGGCGGCACGCCGTCGCTGATGCAGCCCTCGACCGTCGCGGCGATCCTCGATGCCATCGCCCGGCATTGGCACGTCGAACCGGACGCCGAAGTAACGCTCGAGGCCAACCCGACCAGCGTCGAAGCAACGCGGTTTCGCGGCTATCGCGCCGCTGGCGTCAACCGTGTCTCGCTCGGCGTGCAGGCGCTCGACGATGCGTCGCTGAAGGCGCTGGGCCGGCTGCATTCGGCAGAAGAGGCCTTGAAGGCGGTGGCGATCGCCAAATCGGCGTTCGACCGCTACTCGTTCGACCTGATCTATGCGCGGCCAGGACAAACCGCGGCGATGTGGGAGGCCGAGCTGCGCTACGCGATCGGCGAGGCCGCAGAGCATCTGTCGCTGTATCAGCTCACCATCGAGCCCGACACGCCGTTCTATTCCCTGCACAAGGCCGGCAAGCTGCCGACGCCGGACGAAGCCGAGGCGCGGACGCTGTACGATGTCACCCAATCGGTCTGCGCCGAGCTCGGCCTGCCCGCCTACGAGATCTCCAACCACGCCCGTCCGGGCGCGGAGTGCCGGCACAATCTGATCTACTGGCGCGGCCAGGAATATGCCGGGATCGGCCCCGGCGCCCACGGCCGGCTCGACATCGGCAATGTGCGCTACGCCACCGCGACCGAAAAGCGCCCCGAGAGCTGGCTGATGCGGGTCGAGGCCACCGGCCACGGCCTGATCGCCGACGAGCGCCTCACCAGCGAAGAACGCGCCGACGAATTCCTGCTGATGGGCTTGCGACTGGCCGAAGGCATCGACCCGCAGCGCTATCAATTGCTGTCCGGCCGCCCGCTCGACCCATCGCGGATCGCACTGCTGCGCGAGGAGGGGGCGATCGCGGTCGACGCTGACGGCCGCTTGCGCGTGACGCAAGAGGGTTTTCCGGTGCTCGACGCCGTCGTGGCCGATCTGGCTGCCTGACCAACGGCGCTGCCGGTCCCCAGCCCCAAGATCGATGTCTCGCTTTGACGTCCCAGTTCCGGGACGCGCGCTCACGCGAGCGCCCGGAATTGATGATGACCTACGCGCCGAAGCTCTTCGGCGAGCCGGCGACGGTCTGCGGGCCGCCGCTGGCGACCTTCATCACCGCAAGGCCTCGCTCGTTGGTGCCGTCGACGCGGAATCGGAATAAGCCGTCGATGCCAGCGAAGCCGGACGGATTGGTCAGGACTTCAGTCGAGAACCGCCGCGTCCCCTGCGTCCGGGACAGCGCCGCCACCAGAGCCACCCCGTCATAGGCCAGCGTCGCGGTGCGGACCGGATCCTGACCGTAGCGGGCGCGATAGCGCCCGGAGAATGCTCGAAACCCGGACGGATCGGGGGCGGCGTACAACCCGCCCTGCAAGGCAGGCGTGGCGAACACCCGCGGATTGTCCCACAGCCCGGTGCCGAGCAGCTGGATGCGCTTCAGATCCGCGCCAGCGGCCGTGAGCGCCTCGGCCACGCCGGCTAGTGCGTCACCATCGTCGGCGAGCAGCAGCGCATCGGCGCCGGCCAATGAAGCCGCGATGGTCCGCGCCGGACCGGACCGGTCGGCCCCGTATTTTTCGAAAGCGACGATGCGGCCGCCCTTCTGGCTGGTGTACTGCTTGAAAGCCACCTCGACCACGGACCCATAGGCGTTCTCCGGCAGCAGCGCCGCATAGGAGCGCTTTCCGAGACTGCCGGCATAGCCGATGATGCGGTTGACGTCGGATTCCGGCAGGAAGCTCAGCAAGAACACGCCACGCCCGGCCACGCTGGAATCGGTCGAGAAGGCGATCACCGAAACTCCGCGCGCGCGCGCGGCCTGCGCCGCGGCGGGCACGGACTGGGCAAACAGCGGCCCGAGAATGACCTCCGCGCCTTCGTCCAGCGCCTGCTGGGTCGCAGTCTGCGCGCCGAGCGGATTGCCGGCGTCGTCTTTGACCAGCAGTTGAATGTCGGGATTGTGGAATTCGGCGAGCGCCATTTCGGCCGCGTTCTTCATCGACTGCGCCGCAACTCCGGCATTGCCGGGCGCCGAGAGCGGCAACACCAACCCGACCTTGACCCGGCCGTTGCCGATCGCCGCCGGCTGCTGGGCCGGGCCTGCAGCAGGCGGTTGCTGGCCGAATTGATCGCTCAGAGTCTGCTGGGTGCCGGAGCAGGCACTCAGCAGGGGCGCACCGAGGAGCAGCCCGAGCGCAGTGCGGCGCGTGGTTCGCAACGGTTTCGTGTGTGGATCGTGCAAGCTTCCCATGCCATCTCTTGCGGCGATCCGGCGCCATGCCGGATTCCGTGTCGTCCTCCGCGCGATCGACCCTGCGGCCCTTCACCGGAGATTTCATCACAATGTCGGCCAATGATTAACCGGGCCAATAGGTTTATGCTGATTGGCGGCGTCGGACAAATCACTGTGCCGTCGTTTTCAAGTTTCCTGTTCTGATCCGCCCCTCAAGACGACGACCAATCCGTAACGATGCGCGCCACACCACAGAGCTCTGCACCATCTTCAGACGTGTCGTCGCCTGATGCGCGGACATTTCTGATCGCCGGACAGCGTCTGACCGCGCCGCGCGTAGCTCCGGGACTGCATCTTGTCGCAACCCCGATCGGGCATCTCGGCGACATCACCTTGCGTGCGCTGGAAACACTGGCGGGCGCCGATCTGATCGCCTGCGAAGATACACGAATCACGCATCGCCTGCTCGAACGATACGGAATCTCGGCACGACTGAAACCTTATCACGAGCATAATGCCGCGCAGGCGCGGCCAAAGCTACTCGAAGCACTCGATCGAGGCGGTTCCGTCGCCTTGGTGTCCGATGCCGGAACGCCGCTGATCTCCGATCCGGGCTTCAAGCTGGTGCGCGAGGTGTACGCTGCCGGACATCAAGTAATCAGCCTGCCGGGCCCGTCCGCTGTGCTGGTGGCGCTGTCGCTTGCAGGATTGCCGACGGATCGATTTTTCTTCGACGGCTTTCTGCCGTCCAAGCAGGGCGCACGCCGGACACGGCTCGCCGAGCTTGCGGCGATCGATGCGACGCTGGTCCTGTTCGAGGCCGGGAGCCGGATTCAGAACACGGTCCGCGACCTTGCCGAACTGCTCGGCGCGGCACGCGAGGCGGCAATCTGCCGCGAACTCACCAAGCTGCATCAGGAGGTGCGTCGCGCGCCGCTCGGCGACCTCGCCGCACAGGCCGACACCATGGAGACCCGCGGCGAATTCGTCGTGGTGATCGCTCCGCCCGATCCGGCCGCGCAGATGATGAGCGACGACGCGCTCGACCGCTGGCTGACCGAAGCGCTGACCCGGCACAGCGTCAAGGACGCGGTCGCGCAGGCGGTCGAGCTCTCCGGCCGGCACCGCCGCGAGATCTATTCCCGCGCGCTGGAGCTGACTCGCCGCCGCGAGGCCGACCATGGCGAAGACTGATCGGTCGCGGCCTTCGGTCCTGGCGCGGATTGCCGCGTTCCGCACTGGGCTATCGGCGGAGGCCAGTGCGGCCGACTATCTCGAGCGTCAAGGCTATCGTATTTTGGCGCGGCGGTTCAAAGCCCGCTGCGGAGAGATCGATCTCATCGTCCAACGCGGCGTGCTCGTCGCGTTCGTCGAAGTGAAAGCACGCGGCAATGTCGACGATGCCGCCTATGCGGTGACGCCGCGGCAACAGAGCCGCATCGCCGCCGCCGCCGAAGCATGGCTGAGCCGGCATCCCGAACACGCGACGAGCGAACTGCGCTTCGACGCCATCCTGATTGTCCCCAACACCCCGCCACGGCATCTGCCCGGCGCATTCGACGCCACGCCATGAAGCCCGCTGCTTGACCGCGCCACGGCAGCACCGCATCGTCACCGCCCAGCCAACTCCGGAACACACGACATGACATTGAAGGTCGCCGTCCAGATGGACCCCATCGCGCGGATCAACATCCGTGGGGATTCGACATTCGCGCTGCTGCTCGAGGCGCAGGCCCGCGGCCACGAGATCTCTTACTTCACGCCGGACAAGCTATCCCTGCGCGGCAGCGATGTCGTCGCATCGGTGCAGAGCCTGAAGGTGCGCGATCAGGAAGGCGATCACTTCACGCTCGGCGAACCGACTCGCGTCGATATGCGTAGTTACGACGTGGTGCTGCTGCGGCAGGATCCGCCGTTCGACCTCGCCTACATCACCTCGACGCATCTGCTCGAGCGAATTCATCCGTCGACCCTGGTGGTCAACAACCCGGCCAGCGTCCGCAATGCGCCGGAGAAGTTGTTCGTGATGGATTTCGCCGAGCTGATGCCGCCGACGCTGATCAGCCGCGACAAGGACGAGATCAACGCGTTCCGGGCCGAGCACGGCGCTGTGGTGATGAAGCCTCTGCACGGCCACGGCGGCGCGGCGGTGTTTCGAGTGCTGCCGCAGGACATCAATTTCGGCTCGCTGTACGACATGTTTGCGGTCACGTTCCGCGAACCCTGGGTGATCCAGCGGTTTCTGCCCGAGGTGAAGCACGGCGACAAACGCATCATCCTGGTCGATGGCGAATTCGCCGGCGCCGTCAACCGCGTGCCGGCCGAAGACGATCTGCGCTCCAACATGGTCCGTGGCGGTGCCGCAGCAGCGACGGAACTGTCGCCGCGCGAGCGCGAGATCTGCGCAACGCTCGGCCCGAAACTCCGTGAGCGCGGCCTGTTGTTCGTCGGTATCGACGTGATCGATGGCTACCTGACCGAAATCAACGTCACCTCGCCGACCGGGATCCGGGCCGTCGCACGGCTCGGCGGTCCGGACATCGCGGCGAAGATCTGGGATGTGATCGAGGCGAAACGAGCCTGAAACTGGGTCGGGCAATAATTTTTCACGATCATGGCGGCCGGCCGCCCTTGCCAGCAGGTGCTGGCGGCCGCACAACTATCAGGCTCCGTCCGTTATTCGGGTATCCGTAAGGCTTCCGGAAGAAGGCCAGCGGCGGGGTTAAATCAGCAATGATGGATTATGCCGACAGCCGCCCATAGAGCGGTTGGCGAAGACGGTTGGGCGACCATAAGTTAAGTAATGGGATCGGAGGTTCCTGCAGCATGATCGTCGGCGAAGACCAGCTTTGGGGGCGGCGGGCACTGGAATTCGTCGATGCGGTCGAACGGCTCGACGGCCCGGCGCTGATCACGCGATTCGAGACGCTGATCGCGAGCTGCGGCTTCACCGCCTACATCATGGCCGGCCTGCCATCCAAAAGCGCCGGTCTGCCGGAACTGACGCTGGCCAATGGCTGGCCGCAAGACTGGTTCGAGATGTATGTCCGCGAGAACTTCAGCGCCGTTGATCCCGTGCCGCGCCACGGCGCTACGACCGTGCATCCGTTCGTCTGGTCAGAGGCCGCCTACGACCGTAACCGCGACCCTGCCGCGCATCGGGTGATGACCCGCGCAGCAGACTTCGGGCTGGTCGAGGGATACTGCATTCCGCTGCATTACGACGACGGCAGCGCCGCGATCAGCATGGCCGGTAAGGAGCCCGACCTCAGCCCGGCGGCCCGCGGCGCCATGCAACTTGTGAGCATCTATGCGCACACCCGGCTGCGCGCGATCGGCCGGCCGAAACCGTCACGCCGCAACAGGCTCACTGCGCGAGAGTGCGAAATCCTGAAATGGGCCGCCCAAGGCAAAACTGCCTGGGAAATTTCGATGATCCTCTCCATCACCGAACGCACCGTGAAGTTCCACCTGATCGAAGCTGCCCGCAAGCTCGACGCCGCCAACCGCACCGCGGCCGTCGCCAAGGCATTAACGCTCGGATTGATCCGGCTGTGACCTGTCCGATCGGACAGTAGTTAGCTCCAGCTCCCGACCGGCACAGTTCCCCGCTGCAGACCCACTGCAACAGGGGAATTGCCATGCAGGTTCATGTTATCCGTCGGGAGAACCGCGCGCTCTATGCCGGTCTGCTCGACACCTATTTCCGGATCCGACACCAGATCTACGTCGTCGAGCGAGGCTGGAAAGAACTGGCGCGGCCGGACGGCCGCGAGATCGATCAGTTCGACACCGAAGACGCGGTGTATCTGCTCGGCGTCGACCGCGACGAGATCGTCGCCGGCATGCGGATGGTCCCGACCACCTCGCCGACGCTGCTCAGCGATGTGTTTCCGCAGCTCGCGCTCGCCGGACCCGTGTGCCGATCGGACGCCTATGAGCTGTCGCGAATCTTCGTCGTGCCGCGCAAGCGCGGTGAGCATGGCGGCCCCCGCGCCGAGGCCGTGATCCAGGCGGCGGCGATGGAGTACGGGCTGTCGATCGGGCTGTCGGCCTTCACCATCGTGCTGGAGACCTGGTGGCTCCCGCGGCTGCTCGACCAGGGCTGGAAGGCGCGGCCGCTGGGACTCCCCCAAGACGTCAACGGGTTCTCGACCACCGCGGTGATGGTCGATGTCGATGACGATGCCTGGCTCGGCATCTGTGATCGACGATCGGTACCGGGGCCGACGCTGCAATGGCAGGGCCTCGACGCTGTACACCGTCAATCTCTCCCGGAATTCCAGGTGGTCACATGAATGCTCCGTCCAAGCCCCGTGCCGCTCGGCCGGTGGTTCTCAATGCGCCCTTGAAACAGCAGGCGGCCAGCATCGACACGCTGGCCTCCACCATCAATCACGCCATCGAGCAGGCTGAAGAGCTCGGCATTTCGTCCGCCATGCAACTGTTGATGATGGCCCGCCTGGAGGTCGACCTCACGGAGATCGCACTGGAAAGTCGGCAGAAGAACAGCGCCTGACGCCTGGGGAATCGGCGCGGCCTCGAACCCGTTTGTTCCCGGAATGTTCTTGCGTAGCTCCGGGCCTGACGCTAGCGTCGGGCCCGAGAGAGGGCGTCATGGTCCAGCATGTGTCCACCGTGGCTTTCGAAGGCATCGAGGCGCGCACCGTCGATGTCCAAGTCCAGGTATCGCCCGGGCTGCCGGCCTTCGCGGTGGTCGGCCTCGCCGACAAGGCGGTGTCGGAAGCGCGGGAGCGGGTGCGATCGGCGCTGATCGCGTCCGGTCTGGCGCTGCCGGCACGGCGGATCACGGTCAATCTTGCTCCGGCGGACCTTCCCAAGGAGGGCAGCCACTACGATCTGCCGATCGCGCTCGGGCTCATGGCCGCGATCGGCGCCATTCCCGCGGACGCCCTCGAGGGCTTCACCGTGCTCGGCGAACTCGGGCTCGACGGCTCGATCGCGGCGGTGGCTGGCGTGCTGCCGGCGGCGATTGCCGCCAATGGCCGGGACCATGGCCTGATCTGTCCGGCAGCGTGCGGCTCGGAAGCGGCTTGGGCGAGCCCCGACATTCAGATCATCGCGGCCAGTTCGCTGATCCAGATCGCCAATCACTTCAGAGGAACGCAAGTGCTCGGCCGGCCGCAACCGCGGGTCCGCGATGCCGAACCCTCGCACTTCGATCTGCGCGACATCAAGGGCCAAGAGAGCGCCAAGCGCGCGCTCGAAATCGCCGCGGCCGGCGGCCATCATCTGCTGATGATCGGCTCGCCCGGCGCCGGCAAATCGATGCTGGCGGCGCGGCTGCCGTCGATCCTGCCGCCGCTGTCGCCGGCCGAGCTGCTCGAAGTGTCGATGATCGCCTCGGTCGCCGGTGAAATCCGTGACGGAGCGCTGACGGCAAAACGGCCGTTCCGCGCGCCGCATCACTCGGCCAGCATGGCGGCGCTGACCGGGGGCGGCCTCAAGGCACGGCCCGGCGAAATCTCGCTCGCGCATCATGGCGTGCTGTTTCTCGACGAACTGCCGGAGTTCGATCCGCGGGTGCTGGATTCGCTTCGCGCGCCGCTGGAAACCGGCGAGGTCGCGGTGTCGCGCGCTAACCACCGGGTGACCTACCCGGCCCGGGTGATGCTGGTCGCCGCAATGAATCCGTGCCGCTGCGGCCAGGCGTTCGAACCCGGCTTTGCCTGCAAACGGGGCCGGGTCGAGCGCTGCATGGCCGATTATCAGTCCCGGATCTCCGGTCCGTTGATGGACCGGATCGACCTACGAATCGAAGTCCCCCCGGTGAGCGCCACTGACCTGATGCTGCCGCCGCCGACCGAAGGCTCCGCCGAAGTCGCAGCACGCGTCGCCCAGGCACGCGAGATCCAACGGGCTCGTTACGCCTCGATCGGGCTGCCGCAGGTCCGAACCAATGCGGAAGCACCCGCGGCAGCGCTGGAAACGACGGCACGGCCGGACTCCGCCGGCTTGAAGTTGCTGCACGATGCCGCTGAGCGAATGCGGTTATCGGCACGCGCCTTTCATCGTGTCATCCGGGTCGCCCGCACGCTCGCCGATCTCGACGGCATCGATCTGGTCGGCAGGGTGCATCTGGCGGAAGCGCTGTCGTATCGCGCACTGGCGGATGATCCCGTGCGCGCGGCGTGAGAATTTAACGGTTCCTTACCACTGCTCTGTACCGATTAACTAATCGTCAACCCTGCCCACAGCGCGTCCGGACGCATCCCGCGACATTCAACCTGTTGGCAGCATCGCTCGGCGATCGTCGCACGGCGTAGGCGGCGAAACGGAAACAGCGATGCCAGGAATGCTGCGGACCAGATCGAACGGGAACGGGTCTGCCCGCTGCTCGTACCTCGGCACAGCGCTTCGCATCGGCTTTGCGTTTTCTGCCGTGCTCGGCATCGTTGTCGGCTTGGCGTACAGCAGCCGACCGGAGATTTCGGGCTACGATCCGCATACATTCGCAATCGGAGCGAGCTTTCTGTTCGCGCTGGCCTGTTTCGGCCTCGCCATCCAGACGGCGCGGCTACGCGTGATCCGACGTCGCTTTCGCGCCCTGGCACGGCGTCACCAGGCACTGGCCGGTCGTGACCCACCGCTCAGCGAAGCCGGACAATCTGCAGCCACGGAGACGCACGACAACGCCGACGCGGCAAACCGCGCCAAATCACGTCTGCTGGCGATGGCGTCGCACGAAATCCGCACGCCTCTGAACGGCATCATCGGCATGAGCCGACTGCTGCTCGACACTCCGCTCACCCCCGAACAGACGACCTACGCCAAAGCCGTGAAGACCTCCGGAGAGGCGCTCCTCGCACTGACCGACGAACTGCTCGATTACTCACGCGTCGAGGCCGGCAAGATCGAACTCGACGCAAAGCCGTTCGCGCTCGGCGGGCTGATCGAAGACGTGGCCGAGCTCCTAGCGCCGCGGGCACAGGCGCGCGAGCTCGAGATCGCCGCCGATGTCGACGAACGGCTGCCGGCACGACTGATCGGCGACGCGGCCCGGCTGCGGCAGGTGCTGCTCAATTTGTGCGGCAATGCCATCAAGTTCACTGAATCCGGCGGAGTGGCGCTGATCGCCGAGCCGGGTGAGCCAGGCGAATTCCGCGTGATCGTGCGCGACACCGGCATCGGGATCGCCCCCGAGGCGCAGGCGCGGATTTTCCGCGAGTTCGAACAGGCCCACGCGGGCATCTCTCGTAATTTCGGCGGCACCGGCCTCGGCCTCAGCATCAGCGAGCGCATCGTCACCGCGATGAACGGCCGGATCACGCTCGACAGCGCACCAGGGCAGGGCTCGACGTTCACGATCACGCTGCCGCTCGTTGCTGCAGAAGACGGCGACGCCGCCTTGGCGCCGCCGGACCTGAGGAACGCTTCGGTGATGATCGTCGCTCCGCACACGATCGAAGCCTCGCTGGTCGCCCGGCGTCTGACGCGTTGGGGCGCCGAGACCTGCACCTGTTTCGATCTCGCCTCCGCGGCGGCGCGATTGCGCGAGCGAAGCTGGCACAGCGTGCTGATCGATCATGCGCTCGGTCCGATCGGGATCGAGGCGCTGGCGCTGCAGGCCAAGCCACATGCAATCCATCGCCTGGTGATGCTGACGCCGGCGGCGCGGCAGGAGCTGCTTCCCGATCTGCCGGACGTTTTCACCGGCTATCTGGTGAAGCCGGTCCGCGCCGCTTCGCTCGCCGCAAGGCTCGCCCCGCCGATCGATGTCGCAGCACCAAGTATCGCCGACGGCGATCCCCCGTCGCGAGGCATGCCGCCCGCCGCCGCGCGAGCCAAGCTCGCGATCCTGGTCGCCGAAGACAACGACATCAATGCGCTGCTGATTCGCGCGCTGCTCGATCGCCTCGGGCATCGAGCCGAGATCGTCGGCGACGGCCGCGGCGCCGTCGCAGCGTGGCAGGCTGCTGAGCAGGCCGGCACGCCCTTCGATCTGGTGCTGATGGATGTGCAGATGCCGCATTGTGACGGGCTCGAAGCCGCTCGACAAATCAGAGCGCGCGAGACCGAGTACGCTGGTCCTCGCGTGCCGATCATGGCGCTGACCGCTAATACCCTGACGGAGGATCGCGAGGCGTGCTTCGAGGCCGGAATGGACGGCTTCCTGATCAAGCCGGTCGACCCCGACAAGCTCGCCGAACTGCTGGCCGACTTGAACGCAGCACAACAAATCGTCTGACGCGGCAGTCGAATACCGACCATCGCAGCTAACAACAAAGTCAGCGGCGATGTCATCGTTCGGCAATCATCGCGTCACATCGCTGTAGAACGGTCGTGATTGTTGGTGCGATCAGGCCGCGGCGATTCCGTTTCGGGACGAGTGCGGTCGCGAGGACGCCATGCACACCGACCATCTCGCCCGTTCGAAGAAATTCATCAAGCTGCTGCGCCCGGAGACTGCCGGAGCCGCCGCGCAAACCGCAATTACTTGGTTCAAGCCGTCCGCGAAGCTGGTCGAGACCGGCAAGCCGATCGGCTCTCCGGCGACGCTCGGCCGTCTCGGTCCGCTCGAAGTGCGGCTGGCGCAGACCAAGCAGGACGTCAAGCGCGCCCAGAAGCTGCGCTACCGGGTGTTCTACAAGGACGGCACGGCGATCGCCGACGCACCCACCATGCTGGCGCGGCGCGACAAGGATGCATTCGATCCGATCTGCGATCACCTGCTGGTGGTCGATCACGCCGCCAAGCCGTCGCTGAGCGGCAAGCAGCCGGTGGTCGGCACCTATCGGCTGCTGCGGCAGGACGTCGCCAATCGCAATGGCGGTTTCTACACCGAGAGCGAATTCGATATCGGCGGACTGATCACCCGGCACCCGGAGCTGCGCTTTCTCGAACTCGGCCGCTCCTGCGTGCTGCCGCCGTATCGGAACAAGCGCACCGTCGAACTGCTGTGGCACGGCATCTGGACTTACGTGCGCCAGCACGGCGTCGATGTGATGCTTGGCTGCGCCAGCTTCGACGGCACCGATCCGGATCGCCTGGCGCTGCCGCTGTCGTTCCTACATCACTACGCGCCGGCGCCGGACGCCTGGCGCGCTCGGGCGCATCCGTCGCGCTATGTCGAGATGAACCGGTTGCCGAAGGAGGCCGTGAATCAGAAGGCCGCGCTGCGCGAGCTGCCGCCCCTGATCAAAGGCTATCTGCGGCTCGGCGCAACGATCGGCGAGGGCGCGGTGATCGACTATCAGTTCGGCACCACCGACGTGCTGATCATCCTGCCGGTGTCGGCGATCAGCACCCGCTACATCGAACATTTCGGCGCCGACGCCTCGCGGCACGCGGCGTAGTCGATCGGAGCTCACAACGGTCATTCCGGGGCGCTCGCCCACGCGAGCGAACCCGGAATCTCTCTTCGGTAACATCGAGATTCCGGGTTCACGCGCTGACGCGCGTGCGCCGGAATGACGGAGAGATTACCGACTACAGCCGCCGCAGCGCCACCGAATCAACGACGTGATCGGCGCCCTTCTTCAGGATCAACGTCGCGCGCGGGCGGGTCGGCAGGATGTTGTCTTCGAGGTTGGCCAAGTTGGTCCGCTCCCAGATCGCAATCGCGGTCGCAGTCGCCTCTTCGTCGGACAGCACGGCGTAGCGATGGAAGTACGACCGCGGATCGTGGAACGCGGTGTCGCGCAGCGCCAGAAAGCGCCGGACGTACCAGTCGCGCAGCACCGGCTCGTCGGCGTCGAGATACACCGAGAAGTCGAAGAAGTCCGACACCACCGGCACCGCCTTGCCGTCGCGCGGCAGACGCCCGGTCTGCAACACGTTGACGCCTTCGACGATCAGAATGTCGGGCCGGTCGATCACCGTGAACTTGTTCGGGACGATGTCGTAGGTGAGATGCGAATAAATCGGTGCCTTGACCTTGCGGCGGCCCGACTTGATGTCGGACAGAAAGCCGAGCAGAGCCGGCAGGTCGTAGCTCTCAGGAAAGCCCTTCTTCTGCAGGATGCCGGCGCGCTCCAGCACCGCGTTGGGATGCAGGAAGCCGTCGGTGGTGACGAGATCGACCGTCGGGCGCGGCGACCAGCGCGCCAGCAACGCCTGCAGCACACGCGCGGTGGTCGACTTGCCGACCGCCACCGAGCCGGCGACGCCGATGATGAACGGCATCTTGCGCTCGACCACGCCGAGGAAGCGGCGCTGCGCGTAGTACAGCTGCTGCATCGCCGCGACGTGGATCGACAGCAGGCGCGACATCGGCAGATAGATCTCTTCGACTTCTCTGAGGTCGAGCCGGTCGTGCATCGATCGCAGCGCCGCGACCTCGGCGGCATCGAGCGTCATCGGCGTGTCTTCACGCATGCTCGCCCATTCCGACCGCGAGAAAACCCGGTACGGGTTGTAGGGGTGCAGATCCGACCTTGCGTCCATCTCGCGGGTCCTTCGCCTTGATTTGTGGATGGCGGGATTTGTTGTTGTTGCGGCCGCCAGGCGCGGCCGGTGCCTCAGTCGCGCTTGCGCGACGCCTTTTCCTCCAAGCCCGACATCGACGTGCGCTGCGCCAGCGCGGCTTCGACTTCCTCGAGCTTCACGCCGCGCGATTTCAGCAGCACCAGCATATGGAACAGCACGTCGGCGGTTTCGGCGATGAGATGGCCGCGGTCGTTTTCGACCGCTGCGATCACCATCTCGACCGCCTCTTCGCCGAACTTCTTGGCGCAGTGTTCGGGGCCCTTGTCGAGCAGCTTCTTGGTGTAGGAGCTCTCGCCGCCGGACGCCGCGCGGGCATCGACCGTCGCGGCGAGATCATGAAGGGTGAAACGGGCCATACGCTAACTCTGCCGGTTCGTGCTGCGAGAGGACCGCCCTCGCGGGGGGTGACGCTAGGGATCGAGCCGCATCGGCAGCCCGGCCTGGACCATATGATCCTTGGCCTGACGAATGGTGTACTCGCCGAAATGGAAAATCGAGGCCGCCAGCACCGCGGTGGCGTGGCCCTCGCGGATGCCGTCGACCAGATGGTCGAGATTGCCGACGCCGCCCGAGGCGATCACCGGGACGCCGACGCTGTCGGCGATTGCCCGGGTCAGCGGAATATCGAATCCGGACTTCGTCCCGTCGCGGTCCATCGAGGTCAGCAGGATCTCGCCGGCGCCGAGCGACACCACTTCCTGGGCGAATTCGATCGCGTCGATGCCGGTGCCCTTGCGGCCGCCATGAGTGAAGATCTCCCAGCGGTCGCGGCCGGGCACGCGCTTGGCGTCGATCGCCACGACGATGCACTGATCGCCGAACTTCTCGGCAGCTTCCTTGACGAACTCGCGCCGCGCCACCGCGGCCGAATTGATCGAGACCTTGTCGGCGCCGGAGCGCAGCAGCGTCTTGATGTCGTCGACGGTGCGGACGCCGCCGCCGACCGTCACCGGCATGAAGCAGGCTTCCGCCGTCCGCCGCACCACGTCGAGCATGATGCCGCGGTTCTCGTGGGTGGCGGTGATGTCGAGGAAGCAGAGTTCGTCCGCGCCGGCAGCGTCATAGGCGATCGCAGCCTCGACCGGATCGCCGGCGTCGCGCAGATCGACGAAGTTGACGCCTTTGACGACACGGCCGTCCTTGACGTCGAGGCAGGGGATGACGCGGACCTTGAACATTGCTGCGCCTACGCTGCCTTGGCGGCGCCGATCAGCGCCAGCGCCTCAGTGGGATCGAGCCGGCCGTCGTACAGCGCGCGGCCGGCGATTGCGCCTTCGAGCTTCTTGGCACGCGGGCTGAGCAGCGTCCTGACGTCCTCGATCGAGGCGAGGCCGCCCGACGCGATCACCGGAATCGAAATCGCATCGGCGAGCGCGATGGTGGCGTCCCAATTGATGCCTTTGAGCAGCCCGTCGCGGGCGATGTCGGTGAAGATGATGGCGGCCACGCCGGCGTCTTCGAAGCGCTGCGCGATGTCGAGCGCGGTCACCTGCGAGCTTTCGGCCCACCCCTCGACCGCGACGTTGCCGTCGCGGGCATCGAGACCGACCGCAACGCGGCCCGGAAACGTCCTGGCGGCTTCCTTCACCAGCGCCGGGTCGCGCACCGCGGCGGTGCCGATGATGACGCGGGCGATGCCCTTGGACAGCCAGGCTTCGATCGTCTTCAGGTCGCGGATGCCGCCGCCGAGCTGCACCGGCATCTTGACCACTTTCAGCATCGCCTCGACGGCCTGGGCGTTCATCGGCTTGCCGGCGAAAGCACCGTCGAGATCGACGACGTGCAGGTACTGGAAGCCCTGCGCCGCAAAGCTCTGCGCCTGCGCGGCGGGATCGAGGTTGAACACCGTGGCGCGCGCCATGTCGCCCTGTTCGAGCCGCACGCACTGGCCGTTCTTGAGATCGATCGCGGGGAAGAGAATCACGGCTTCCACTTCAAAAAATTCGAGATCAGCGCCAGCCCAAAACGCTGGCTCTTCTCGGGGTGAAACTGGGTGCCCAGCATGGTGTCCTTGCCGACGACGGCGGTGACCGGCCCGCCGTAATCGGCACGCGCCAGCACATCGCCCTCGTGTTCGGCGGCGAGGTGGAAGGAGTGCACGAAGTAGGCGTGCAGGCCCTTCGAACCGAGCGGCAGCCGGTCCAGCACCGGGTGCTCGCGGACCTGATCGAGGGTATTCCAGCCCATATGCGGGATCTTCAGATCCTCGCGGTTGGGCGCGATCTTGACGACGTCACCGGCGATCCAGTTCAGCCCATCGGTGGTGACGTGCTCCTTGCCGCGGGTCGCCATCAACTGCATGCCGACGCAGATGCCGAAGAACGGCCGCGCCTTGTCGCGGACGGTCTCGGTCAGGGCTTGGACCATGCCGTCGATCGAATCCAGTCCCTTGCGGCAGTCGGCGAAGGCGCCGACGCCGGGCAGGACGACGCGGTCGGCCCGGAACACCTGGTCCGGATCGCGGGTCACCACGATCGGTTCGGGATTCTCCATGCTCCGCGCCGCACGCTCGAACGCTTTCGCCGCCGAGTGCAGATTGCCGGAGCCGTAATCGATGATCGCAACGCTCATCGCGAACCTCCAGGATTCGGGAACGAGCCAAAGATATCGCCATGGATCGACGACGACGGTAGCGGAATGCTGCGCGTCGGGGGCGGTGCGCCGCGATCGATCGGCAAGGTGAAGCCGATCGGCTGCGGCTGCCCGGCGACCCAGCGATCGAAGAACCGCCGCTCGGCGATCTCGCGGTCTTCGCCGACTGCAACACCGACCGACTGCCAGCCCCGCCGCGACAGAGTCCAGCGCCACAGGCTGCCGGCTTCGAGCCCGAGCAGGCACGCCAGCAGCAACGCGACCAAGAAGCGAGTACCGCTTCCGGCGTGCAGCGCCGTCAGCGCCACCGCGGAGGCGCCGATTACCACCAGATAGCCGATCGTCGCCAGCCACAGCCGACGGTAGACCAGCCAGAACGGGCCGAACACGAAAGCCCAGACATAGAACCCATCGCGGATGAAGCGAAACTGCTCCGGTTCGGCGCGCTGCAGCTCGTCATCGTCCGCCCGCGGGGCATGAACAGTAAACACCGGCATGGACTCGTCTCCGCCGCTCGACAACGCTTAGCCGCCGAGCTGCCCCTTGGTCGAAGGCACTTCGCCGGCCGTCTTGGGATCGATCGCGACCGCCGCACGCAGCGCGCGGGCCAATCCCTTGAAGCAGGATTCAGCAATGTGGTGGCTGTTCTCGCCATATAGGGTTTCGACGTGGAGAGTCACGCCCGCGTTGATGGCGAAGGCCTGAAACCACTCCCGGACCAGCTCGGTGTCGAATTCGCCGATCTTGTCGCGCGGGAAGTCGGCCTTGAACACCAGGAACGGCCGGCCCGAGACGTCGATCACCACCCGGGTCAGGGTCTCGTCCATCGGCATCAGCACGCTGGCATAGCGGGTGATGCCCGCCATATTGCCGAGCGCCTGCTTCACCGCCTGGCCGAGCGCGATACCCACGTCCTCGGTGGTGTGGTGAAAGTCGACATGGAGATCGCCCACCGCCTTCACGGTGATGTCGATCCGCGAATGCTTGGCGAGCAGATCGAGCATATGGTCGAAGAAGCCGATCCCGGTCGCAGCCTTGGCCACACCCGTGCCATCGAGGTCAACCGTGACCTCGATGTCGGTCTCCTTGGTCTTGCGCTTGATCGTCGCCGTGCGCATGAAGCGGGCTCTCCGGTAAAAACGCCGGTCTTTTAACAGGCTGGTGACACCTCCGCTACTGCGCCGGGTGCGGAGCGGGGCCGATCTTCGTCCTATGGTGAGCGGATTGGCCGCTCCGTCGCTGGCCAGCGGGCCGATTGCATCGCCGCCCGGCCGTGCCTAGATCAGCGCTCGCGAAAGGAACTCCATGGCACTTCATAGCTCTTCGGGAGACGCCGGCCCCCCAGTCTGGCACGGCACCACCATTCTGACCGTGCGCAAGGGCGGCAAGGTCGTGATCGGCGGCGACGGCCAGGTCTCGATCGGCCAGACCGTGATCAAGGCCAACGCCAAGAAGGTCCGCAAGCTCGGCAAGGGCGACGTGATCGGCGGCTTCGCCGGCGCCACCGCCGACGCTTTCACGCTATTCGAACGGCTCGAAGCCAAGCTCGAGCAGTACCCAGGCCAACTCACGCGCGCAGCGGTCGAGCTCGCCAAGGACTGGCGTACCGACCGCTATCTGCGAAGGCTCGAAGCGATGATGATCGTTGCCGACAAGGACGTGTCGCTGGTCCTGACCGGCACCGGCGACGTGCTCGAACCGGAAGCCGGCGTGATGGCGATCGGCTCCGGCGGCAATTATGCGCTGGCTGCCGCGCGCGCGCTGGTCGACACCGACCAGGACGCCGAGACCATCGTGCGCAAGTCGCTCGGCATCGCCGCCGACATCTGCGTCTACACCAACGGCAATGTCACGATCGAGACGCTGACCGCATGAGCTGGGCCGGGGCCGAGCGACCGGCGTCGTCCACGGCCGGCCTTCCGGTCCGCTGGGCGCTGGCCATCGTCCTTGGTCTGCTGGCGGTTCAGGCGACCGCGCTGTTCGCGATGGGTCGGGTGCCGATCTGTACTTGCGGCACCGTCAAGCTCTGGCACGGCGTGGTGATGAGTTCGGAGAACTCGCAGCACCTGACCGATTGGTACACGTTCTCGCACATCATCCACGGCTTCCTGTTCTATGCCGGCACATGGCTGCTGCTGCGGCGCTGGCCATGGACGGCACGGCTGATCGTCGCGGTGTTGATCGAGGGCGCCTGGGAGCTGACCGAGAATTCGAGCTTCATCATCGAACGCTACCGCGCCGGCACGATCTCGCTCGATTACTACGGCGACAGCATCGTCAACTCGATCGCCGACACGTTGGCGATGATTGCCGGTTTCCTGCTGGCGTGGCGGCTGCCGATCGCCGCGACCGTCGCTATCGCGGTGCTGTTCGAAGTGCTGGTCGGCTTGCACATCCGCGACAATCTGACCCTCAACGTAATCATGCTGATTCATCCGTTCGATGCCATCCGGCACTGGCAGGCGGGCCCACCGATCATCTGACCGCCTGCTCCCTTGTTCGACCGACCCTACGTAGGCCCCATGACCGACTTCTCTCCCCGTGAAATCGTTTCCGAACTCGATCGTTTCATCGTCGGCCAGGCCGACGCCAAGCGCGCGGTCGCGATCGCGCTGCGCAACCGCTGGCGGCGCCTGCAGCTCGAAGGGGCTTTGCGCGAGGAAGTGCTGCCGAAGAACATCCTGATGATCGGTCCGACCGGCGTCGGCAAGACCGAGATTGCGCGGCGGCTCGCCAAGCTCGCGGGCGCACCGTTCCTCAAGGTCGAGGCGACCAAGTTCACCGAGGTCGGCTATGTCGGCCGCGACGTCGAACAGATCATCCGCGATCTCGTCGAAGTCGCGATCGCGCAGGTCCGCGAAAAGAAGCGCAAGGACGTCCAGGCGCGTGCCCAGATTGCCGCCGAAGAGCGCGTGCTCGACGCTCTCGTCGGGCCCGGCTCGGGTCCGGCGACGCGCGACTCGTTCCGCAAGAAGCTGCGCGCCGGCGAGCTCAACGACAAGGAAATCGAGGTCGAGACCCAGGCCAGCGCCGGCTCGCCGATGCTCGAAATCCCCGGAATGCCGGGCGCCCAGATCGGGGCGATCTCGCTCGGCGATATCTTCGGCAAGATGGGCGGCCGCACCAAGACCCGGCGACTGACGGTGGCCGACTCGCACGAAATCCTGGTCAATGAAGAAGCCGACAAGCTGCTCGACAACGATCAGCTCGTGCAGGAGGCGATCGCTGCGGTCGAGAACAACGGCATCGTGTTCCTGGATGAAATCGACAAGATCTGCGTTCGCGACGGCCGCAGCGGCGGTGAGGTTTCGCGGGAAGGCGTGCAGCGCGATCTGTTGCCGCTGATCGAAGGCACCACGGTGGCGACCAAGCACGGCGCGGTGAAGACCGAGCACATCCTGTTCATCGCCTCCGGCGCGTTCCACATTGCCAAACCGTCGGATCTTTTGCCCGAGCTGCAGGGCCGGTTGCCGATCCGCGTCGAACTCAATGCGCTGAGCCGCGACGACATGCGCCGCATCCTCACCGAGCCGGAGGCCTCGCTGATCAAGCAGTATGTTGCGCTGTTGAAGACGGAAGGCGTGACGCTGGAATTCACCGACGACGCGATCGACGCGCTGGCCGATGTCGCGGTGGCGGTCAACTCGACGGTCGAGAACATCGGTGCCCGCCGGCTGCAGACGGTGATGGAGCGCGTGCTCGACGAGATCTCCTTCGTCGCCCCCGACCGCCACGGCGAGACTTTCCGTGTCGACGCGGACTACGTGAAGACCAATGTCGGGGATCTGGCGAAGAACACGGATCTGAGCCGGTTCATTTTGTAGGTGATCGCTTGGTTGGTAGGTGGTGATATCCGTCCGCTAAGACCAAGTAGTCTGGGGCCGGAACGTATCCTCAAACACAGACGCCATGCGCGGGCTTGACCCGCGCATCCATCTTCACGAGAAGATGGATTTCTGGGTCAAGCTCGGCAATGACTCGGGACTCAATTGAGGCCAAAATTTTTCAACTACGCACTCCCGTCATCGCCCGGCTTGTCCGGGCGACCCAGTATTGCAGGGCGTAGCAGCTAAGTAGTCGTCCGTGAACAATTTGGAAGCGGTTGATTTTGTTGGCTGATCGATTGTTGGCAAGTATTCGATTTTGCAGGAAAGCCGCGGGGTGACCGTGGT
>NZ_JAMKBZ010000038.1:0-42443 GCF_053772255.1 Rhodopseudomonas parapalustris
TCTCCGGGCTGAACACTTGTCCCGGCCATCCACGCCTTTCTTGCTGTTTCGCTGCAAGACGTGGATGCCCGGCACAAGGCCGGGCATGACGGGTTGAAACGAAAGTGCTTGATTTCATTGTCCGCATTTCCAGTCGGGCTCTGTGGATGCCGCGTAGCGGCCGTCGCGAAAGGATGGGCCGCGAGCGATACGACCTCGGCACGGTTCAAACGCAACTGATTTGCAAAATCTCTCGAAGCCGCCACACTGCCGTGATACCGATGCTGACCTTGTGCAACGGATCACGACCATGACCATCGATACCGACCTCGAACGCTCTCCCGAAACTTCGCAACACGCCGCCGTTGAGGCTCGCCGGACCGCGGCGCGAGCCTGGTTCGAGGGACTACGTGACAGGATCTGCGCCGAGATCGAAACGCTGGAGCGCGAGGCGCCGACCGAGCTGTTTGCCGGCGAGCCGGCGACATTCACCTACAAGCCCTGGCAACGCAAGACAGGCTCCGGCGGCGGGGTCGGCGGCTTTCTGTCGAACGGGCGTCTGTTCGAGAAGATCGGCATTCACACGTCTTCGGCCAACGGCAGGCTGACTCAGGAGATGGCCAGGAATTTGCCGGGCGACGGTGTCAGCCTGGACTACGTCTCGACCAGCATCAGCCTGATCATGCATCCGCGCAGTCCGCGGGTGCCGACCGTGCATATGAACACACGGTTTCTGTCGACGTCGCAGGGTTGGTTCGGCGGCGGCGCCGATCTGACGCCGATGCTGCCGGAGCAGCGCAGCCAGCAGGCCGAGGACGCGGTGACGTTCCACGCGGCGATGAAGCGTGCCTGCGACGCCCACGATCCGGCCTACTATGACAAGTTCAAGCCGTGGGCGGATACCTACTTCTTCCTGCCGCATCGCGGCGTCGCCCGCGGCGTCGGCGGGATCTTCTTCGATCATCTCGACAGCGGTGATTTCGATCGAGACTTCGCCTTCGCCCGCGAGGTCGGCTCGGCCCTGCTCGACGTCTATCCGAAGATTGTGCGCAAGCGCATGGTCGAGCCGTGGACAGATGAGGAGCGGGCGCAGCAGCTCGCCTGCCGCGGCCTCTATGTCGAGTTCAATCTGCTGTACGATCGCGGCACGATGTTCGGTCTGCAGACCGGCGGCAACACCGAGACGATCATGAGCTCGATGCCGCCGCTGGTGAGCTGGAGCTGATCTGCCCTGCGCGGCGCGGGTGCGGACCAGAGCTGGCTGTCGCCCACGCATCGGATTGCGGAGGTTGGTGATGGAACAGTACTACGGTCTGATCGAGCTGGTCGCGGTGTTCGGCTGTCTGGTCGTCGGCTGGCTGGTGCTGGAGCGCCAAGGCAAGCGCCTCGACCGCGCCCGCGCCGAACGCGACAAGGCCGACCCGTGATGAACAGCGACAGCGCCTTTAACTACTTCGAGATCCTGATGCTCGGCATGTTCGCCGCCGGCTGGGCCGTGCTCGAATGGCAGGGCCGGCGGCTGGACCGGAAGCGGGAGGCGGAGAAGGGAAAGATCAATACGTCTTCTGACGAATGATAGTCGTCGTGGCCGGGCTTGTCCCGGCCATGACGTGGGAAGGGCGTTAGTTGCGGCGCTACCTCCGCCGCGGCATCCGGAATGGCAGCATGGCTTGTACGACCGGCATGCGGAAGCGGTCGAGTGACAGGCTTTCGTGCATCAGCGTCACCTTCTCGCCGAGCAGCGTCGTCTCCACCATCGAGCGGGCGTAGAACGGGGTGTCTTCCAGGGTGCGGACGAGTTTCACATCGGTCTCGCTGCGGGCGCTGCGGTCGACCTTCCAGCCCGAGCGCGGCAGCGGCAGCAGTTGCGGCGGGGTGAACTCCTGCTTGTGGCCTGCGGCGTCGAACGTCACGGCGAGGTCGACCCGGCTGCCGTCGCGGCGCTCGGCTTCGTACAGGATCACGGTCTTGTCGCGCATCGCGCCGCGCGCCCATTCCCAATGCCGGAAGCCAGTCTCGATCGGTTCGTCGCCGGCATTGCTGTCGAGATAGCCTTCGCCCTGCCAGGACAGGTTGGGTCGCCGCAGATCGACCTCGACGCGCGCACGCGGCGCGATCGGCCACCAGCGGTGATTGCCCTGCGGATTGAGGACGAAGAAGTCCTTGGTGATCGCCAGCGGCGTCACCCGCACCCGGCCCTCGATCCGTCCCGGCACCGGCGCGCCGGTTTCGCGGATGTTGATGGTCAGCGTGTTACCGTTCCAGCCGAGATCGCTCGGCCCGATCAGGAACGCGTTGACGTTGCGCGCCACGCGCCCGCGTCCGCGCTCGGTCATGGTCCAGCGCTTGCCGGCCTGATGATACAGCGCCACGTTGATGGCGCAGTGGTCGAGCGGATCGGCGGGCGCACGGCGCCGTGCGAACGCGTAGTACGGCGAGAACACACTGCCGATGAAGGCGATGATGGTCAGCCCTTCGCGGCCGTCATCGCTGATCGCGTCGACGTACCACCAGGCGTAGCCGTTGCGTGGAACATCGGCATTGAATCCGGCGCGGCGTTCGTCGGTTTCGTTAGGCCAGGCAATCATAATCTCACGTCGTCTTGGCAGAGGCGGGGCGTAGCGCAGGCTTCGCACCCGCCGGGTTGGCTTCTAGGTCGGCGAACAAGGTCGCCGCGGCGGCGCGGCCCGACAGGGCGGCCATCGGCACGCCGGGACCCGGATGGGTGCTGCCGCCGGCTAGGTACAGGCCGGGGATCCTTGTACGCGCTCCGGGACGTTCGAACGAGGCGCTCCAGCCGTGCGAGGCGCGACCATACAGCGCGCCGCCGGTCGCCGGAAACAACCGATTGAAATCGGCCGGCGTGGTCACCTGCGTCTTGCTCGCGTCGGCATCGATCCGCAGGCCGCAGCGCTGCAGCACGCCGAAGGCGCGCTCGGCGGCGCGGTCGATCTCGCCTTGATCGAACGCCTTGCGATCGCCGACCGGCGGAGCGTTGATCAGCACCAGCAGTTCCTCTTCGCCGCTGGCGTCGAGACGAGCCTCGTCGTCGATGCGGTCCTGCGCGCAGACATACACCGTCGGTTCGTTCGGCACTTCGCCGCGGCCGAAGATCTCGGTGAATTCGCGGGGATAATCCCGCGAGAAGAACACCGAATGGCGGCTCAACGGAAATCCTTCGGTCCTGGCCACCATGCTCCAGGTGATGGCGGACAGCGATCGCAGACGCGGCGCGAGCGGTGCGACCGCCGAGCGCACCGCTTCGCCGAACAGTCCCGCTGGCAGCGCGCCGACATCGGCATTGACGATCACCGAATGTGCGTCGATCCGCTCGCCGCTGTCCAGGATCACGCCGGCGGCGCGGCCGCCCGACACCATCACTTCGCGCACGCTTTGCTCATAGCGAATCGTCGCGCCGAACCGGGCCGCGCAGTCCGCCAGCGCTCGCGCCAGCGCGTGCATGCCGCCGTCGATGATCCACACGCCTTCGTGTTCGACATGCGCGACCAGCATCAGGGTCGCGGGTGCATCGAACGGCGACGATCCGCAATAGGTCGCATAGCGGCCGAACAGTTGCCGCATCCGCGGATCGTGGAAGTAATCGCCGAGCGCTTTCCACATCGTGGTGAAGGGACGGATCTTGCGCAGCTCGAGCAGGCCGCCGAGCCCGCCGGCGGTCGCGAGCTTCGGCAGGCTCGGCGCGGTGGCGCGGAGGAACGGCTTTTCCAGAATCTCGTAGATGTGCCGGCTGTCGGCGCAGAACTGCCGATACCGCTTCGCTTCAGCAGCGCCGGCGAACGCGCCGATCGCATCGGCCGAGCGCGCCTCGTCGGCGAACAGATCGAGATGCAGGGTGTCGTCCCAGGCGTGGCGCGCCAGCACCGACAAAGGTCGTAGGTGGACATGGTCGGAGAAATTCAGGCCGGCTCCGGCGAATAGCTCCTCGAACACCCAACGCATCGTGAACACGGTCGGGCCGCTGTCGATCCGCGCCGGCCCGATCGCGACTTCTCGCATCTTGCCGCCGGGGCTAGCGGCGCGTTCGAGCACCGTGACGTCGAAGCCGCGTGCGGCCAGGGCCAGCGCAGACGTCAGTCCCGCGACGCCTGCGCCGATCACTACGACGCGATTCCTCGCGGTCTGATCCCGCATCCGCTTTCTCACTCCGGCTTAGCTGTCTTTGAGCCATATCATTGACAGGTGTCCATAATAACTTACAGTTTCGCATGACAAGTTAAATTGACACTTGTGCCTCAGCGCGGGAGTGTGGCCATGGATGTGACCAATCGGATCGAGCGTGCTCTGACGGAAGCGCTCAATCAGGCCGACATGGCCGGATGCCCGCCGCGGCTCGCGGCGGCGATGCGGAGCGCGGTGTTCCCGCGCGGCGCGCGAGTCCGGCCCCGGCTTTGCCACAGCGTGGCGCTCGCCTGCGGCGAAGACAATCCGGGCATTACCGAAGCTGCCGGTGCTGCGCTCGAATTGATGCACTGCGCCTCGCTGATCCACGACGATCTGCCGTGCTTCGATGGCGCCGACCTGCGTCGCGGCCGTCCTTCGGTGCACAAGGCATTCGGCGAACCGCTCGCGGTGCTTGCCGGTGACGCGATGATCGTGCTCGCGTTCCAGACCATCGCACGGGCCGAAGGTCCGGCAGACCGGCTGCTCAAGCTGACCCAACTCATCGGCAGCGCGGTCGGTGTGCCATTCGGTATCGTTGCCGGTCAGGCCTGGGAATGTGAGACCGAAATCAATCTCGCCCATTATCACCGCTCCAAGACCGGCGCGCTGTTCGTCGCCGCGACCGCGATGGGTGCGGCTTCGGCCGGTTCCGATCCGGAGCCGTGGCGGATGGTCGGCGAGAAGATCGGCGAGGCCTATCAGGTCGCCGACGATCTGCGTGACGCCGCCGCCGATGTCGAGGAAATCGGCAAGCCGGTCGGCCAGGACATCGCCCACGATCGCCCCAGCGCGGTGCGCGAGATGGGTATCGACGGCGCGATCTACCACCTGAAGTCGCTGGTGCGCGGCGCCGTCGAGGCGATGCCGGACTGCACCAATGGCAACGAGCTGCGGTCGCTGATCATGTCGGAAGCGACGCGTCTGGTGCCGGCGAAGCTCGCCGCCACTGCGGCCTAATGCATCCGCCGGCGTGGCCCTGGTGGCCCGCCGGTGGTAGCAGAACCGAATGGTCCCCTTGAGCCTGCGTGACCGGCTGCTCGGCTGGCGCGATTCGATCCTGTCGAATCCGCGGTTTCAGCGCTTTGCTGCGGTGTTTCCGCTGATGCGCCCGGTCGCGCGCAGCCGCGCCGTGGCGATGTTCGATCTGGTGGCCGGCTTCGTCTATTCGCAGATCCTGCTGGCCTGCGTGCAGCTTCGGCTGCTCGACGTGGTCGCCGAACGTCCGGCTACCGCCGAAGACCTCGCCGCGCGGTTGTCGCTGCCGGTCGAGTCGATGCGGATGCTGCTCGACGGCGCGGTCGCGCTCAAGTTGCTTCAGATGCGCAGCCAATCCCGCTACGGCCTCGGCCAGCTCGGCGCTGAGCTGCGCGGGAATCGGGGCGTGCTCGCGCTCGTGGAGCATCACGCGATGCTGTATCGGGATCTCGCCGATCCGGTGGCGCTGCTGCGCGCGCCGCGCGGCGGGGGCGAGCTCGCCGCTTATTGGGCCTATGTGCGGGGCGAGCGCCCGGGCGAGCTGCCGGCCGAGGCGATCACGTCCTACACCGCGCTGATGGCGGCTTCGCAGCCGATGATCGTGCGCGAGGTGCTGCACGTCTATTCGTTTAGCGATCATCGCTGCCTGCTCGATGTCGGCGGCGGCGACGGCTCGT
The DNA here is from genome assembly GCF_053772255.1 of Rhodopseudomonas parapalustris. Classification (NCBI taxonomy): domain Bacteria; kingdom Pseudomonadati; phylum Pseudomonadota; class Alphaproteobacteria; order Hyphomicrobiales; family Nitrobacteraceae; genus Rhodopseudomonas; species Rhodopseudomonas parapalustris. The sequence goes on from NZ_JAMKBZ010000038.1 coordinate 5,814, forward strand.
TCCTGTCGGCGGTGGCGGCGCAAGCCCCGCAGCTCCGCTGCATGCTGTTCGATCTGCCGGCGGTCGCCGAAAAAGCCACGGCCCGGTTCGAGGCGAATGGACTGGCGGCCAGGGCGACGGCAGTGGGCGGGAGCTTTACGACCGACCCGCTTCCCGAAGGGGCCGACATCGTCTCGCTCATCAGGGTGATTCACGATCACGACGACGAGGTCGTCGAGGCCTTGCTGCGCGCCGTGCACAAGGCTTTGCCAGACAACGGAAAATTGCTGATCGCCGAGCCGATCGCCGGGCTTCCCGGCACCGCCGCGATCTCCGACGCCTATTTCGCCTTCTACCTTTACGCCATGGGCTCCGGGAAAGCCCGGAGCTTCCCTCGGCTGCAGGCGATGCTGGAGAGTGCAGGCTTCTCCCAGGTCGTGTTGCATCCGGTTCCGATGCCGTTGGTTGCCTCCGTAATTACCGCCTCCAAACGGTAGTTGTGTTAATCTGGCTTGACACTGTGATCCGTCAGTTTAGCATGACACTCGGCGGCAGAGCTCTGCCGTTCGGAATTTGGAGTAGGCGATGGACGCCATCGCGGTCGTACTCAAGCAGCCACAACAGGTCGAACTCAGTCGCTTGAGCCTCACGGCGCCGACTGACGACGACATCGTTGTCGATGTTGCCTGGAGTGGCGTCAGCACCGGCACGGAGCGGCTGTTGTGGTCGGGCCGGATGCCGCAATTCCCCGGAATGGGTTACCCGCTGGTCCCCGGCTACGAGTCGGTCGGCGAGGTCGTGGAGGCCGGATCGGCCACCGATCTGAAGCCGGGACAGATGGTGTTCGTGCCGGGTGCGAAGTGCTTCGGTGAAGTGCGCGGCCTGTTCGGTGCGTCGGCGTCGCGGCTGGTGGTGCCGGCCAAGCGCGTGGTGCCGCTGGATTCGAAGCTCGGCGAGCGTGGTATTATGATTGCGCTTGCGGCGACCGCCTATCACGCCATTGCGGCGCGCGGTGCGACGCCGCCCGACTGTATCGTCGGTCACGGCGTGCTCGGCCGGCTGCTGGCGCGGATTTCGATCGCGCTCGGCAATCCGCCGCCGGTGGTGTGGGAGAAAAACCCGATCCGCGCCGGTGGTGCCGAAGGTTATGCGGTGATCGATCCCGCGGCCGACGAGCGCCGCGACTATCGTAGCATCTACGATGTCAGCGGCGATCCGAAATTACTCGACACTTTGATCTCGCGCATCGCGGCCACCGGCGAGATCGTGCTCGCTGGATTTTACAGCGAGCCGCTGTCGTTCTCGTTTCCGCCCGCGTTCATGCGTGAAGCACGCATTCGCGTCGCGGCGGAATGGCAGCCGCCGGACATCGGCGCCACCAAGGCGCTGATCGACAGCGGAAAGCTCTCGCTCGATGGACTTATCACGCACCACCAGGAGGCGGCGTCGGCTCCCGACGCCTATCGGATCGCTTTCGAAGACCCTGCCTGCCTCAAAATGGTACTGAACTGGAGACCGAGCTGATGAACGTCGTTCCGCAGATTAGCCTGCAAGACGCACAACTCCGGGCCGAGGCGTCGATTGAACCCGATGCCCCGGTGACGACTCCCGTCACCAAAGAAACCCAGATCATTGCGATCTACGGCAAAGGCGGTATCGGCAAGAGCTTCACGCTCGCCAACCTGTCTTACATGATGGCGCAGCAGGGCAAGAAAGTCCTGCTGATCGGCTGCGACCCGAAGAGCGACACCACGTCGCTGCTGTTCGGTGGCAAGGCGACCCCGACCATCATCGAAACCTCGTCGAAGAAAAAGCTCGCCGGCGAAGAAGTTTCGATCAGCGACGTCTGCTTCAAGCGCGACGGCGTGTTCGCGATGGAGCTCGGCGGCCCGGAAGTCGGTCGCGGCTGCGGCGGTCGCGGCATCATCCACGGCTTCGAGACGCTCGAGAAGCTCGGATTCCACGAATGGGGATTCGACTACGTGCTGCTCGACTTCCTCGGTGACGTGGTGTGCGGCGGCTTCGGTCTGCCGATCGCCCGCGACATGTGCCAGAAGGTGATCATCGTCGGCTCCAACGACCTGCAATCGCTGTACGTCGCCAACAACGTCTGCTCGGCGGTCGAATATTTCCGCAAGCTCGGCGGCAATGTCGGCGTCGCCGGCATGGTGATCAACAAGGACGACGGCACCGGTGAGGCGCAGGCCTTCGCCGCGGCCGCCGGGATCCCGGTTCTGTCGGCGATTCCCGCCGACGAGGGCATCCGCCGCAAGAGCGCCAATTACGAAATCGTCGGCTTGCCGGACGGGCAGTGGGGTCCGCTGTTCGCGACGCTCGCCGAGAACGTCGCCACCGCGCCGCCGGTGCGGCCGAAGCCGCTGACCCAGGACGGCCTGCTCGGCCTGTTCTCCAGCGACGTCACGGGTCGCGACGTCGTGCTCGAGCCGGCGACGATGGAAGACATGTGCGGTGCTGCGGTGCTGAACAAGCCGTCGCTCGAAGTGATCTACGACGAGGTCTGAGATCGGGTGATCGGGAGTTCGTCATGAGTGTCATGTCTCGTTATTCCGGCCCCATCGCCGGATCGATCGGCGACGATGCGGCGGATTTCTCCGTCGACACCGATGCGCCCGCGATCAACGAAGCCGCGACCAAGACCGACGGGCTCGGCTGCCACGCCGGCGCGGCCGAGATGAAGGCCGCGGCCGAGGCCGCCGGCAAGAGCGAAGTGCTGGAGCGCTACGCCGCTGATTACCCGAAGGGGCCGCACGATCAGCCGCAAAGCATGTGCCCGGCGTTCGGGAGCTTGCGCGTCGGACTGCGGATGCGGCGGACCGCGACGGTGCTGTCCGGTTCGGCTTGCTGCGTGTACGGCCTGACCTTCGTGTCGCATTTCTACGGTGCACGCCGCACCGTCGGCTACGTGCCGTTCTCGTCGGAGACCCTGGTCACCGGCAAGCTGTTCGAAGACATCCGCGAGGCGGTCTACAAGCTCGCCGATCCGGCGCAGTTCGACACCATCATCATCACCAATCTCTGCGTGCCGACTGCCTCCGGCGTGCCGCTCGATCTTCTGCCGAAGGAGATCAACGGCGTTCGCATCATCGGCATCGACGTGCCGGGCTTCGGCGTGCCGACTCATGCCGAGGCCAAGGACGTGTTGTCCGGCGCGATGCTGGAATACGCCCGCAAGGAAGCCGAGCAGGGGCCGGTGCAGGCGCCGCGCGGCGGACGCAGCGAGCGCCCGACGGTGACGCTGCTCGGTGAGATGTTCCCGGCCGATCCGGTCGGTATCAATCTGATGCTCGATCCGCTCGGTCTTGCCGTGGGTCCGGTGGTGCCGACCCGCGAGTGGCGCGAGCTCTATGCGGCGCTCGATTGCCAGGTGGTCGCGGCGATTCATCCGTTCTACAAGTCGTGTATCCGTCAGTTCGAGCTCGCCGGCCGCAAGGTCGTGGGCTCCGCCCCGGTCGGCCACGACGGCACCGAAGCGTGGCTCGAAGCGATCGGCACGGCGTGCAACGTCGAGCGTGCCAAGATCGACGCGGCCAAGAACCGCTTCCTGCCGGCGATCAAGGCGGCTCTGGCTCAGAAGCAGATCAATGCCCGCATCACCGTATCCGGCTACGAAGGCTCCGAGCTGCTGGTCGCACGACTACTGATCGAGAGCGGCGCGACCGTGCCGTATGTCGGCACTGCAGTGCCGCGCACGCCGTGGTCGGATCCGGATCGTGAGTGGCTCGAAGCCAAGGGCGTGCGGGTGCAGTTCCGCGCTTCGCTCGAACAGGACTACGCCGCGGTCGACGAATTCATGCCGGATCTGGCGATCGGCACCACCCCGGTGGTGCAGAAGGCCAAGACGATGTCGATCCCGGCCTTGTACTTCACCAACCTGATCTCGGCGCGGCCGCTGTTCGGTCCCGCCGGTGCCGGCTCGCTGGCGCAGGTGATCAACGCCGCGCTCGGCAACAAGGCGCGATTCGACGAGATGAAAGAGTTCTTTGGCGAGGTCGGGCAGGGCTATGCCGCCGGTGTCTGGGAAGACACGCCGAAGGACGTTCCGGCCTTTCGCGAGAAGTACAAGAAGCAGATCGAAGCCGCAGCCAAGAAGCGCAAGGCGGAGGAGATGATCTGATGCTCGTCCTCGATCACGATCGCGCCGGCGGCTATTGGGGCGCAGTTTACGCCTTCACCGCGGTGAAGGGTCTGCAGGTGATCATCGACGGTCCGGTCGGTTGCGAGAACCTGCCGGTGACCTCGGTGCTGCATTACACCGACGCTCTGCCGCCGCACGAACTGCCGATCGTCGTCACCGGCCTCGGCGAAGAAGAACTCGGCAAGCTCGGCACCGAAGGCGCGATGAAGCGCGCGCATCGCGCGCTCGATCCATATCAGCCGGCGGTGGTGGTGACCGGTTCGATCGCCGAGATGATCGGCGGCGGTGTCACCCCCGAGGGCACCGGCATCAAGCGCTTTCTGCCGCGCACCATCGACGAAGATCAATGGCAGAGCGCCGACCGCGCGATCTCCTGGCTGTGGAAGGAATACGGCCCGAAGAAGATCCCGGAACGCAAGCGCAAGGACGGCGAGAAGCCGCGCGTCAACATCATCGGGCCGATCTACGGCACCTTCAACATGCCGTCCGATCTCGCCGAGATCCGCCGGCTGATCGAAGGCATCGGCGCCGACGTCAACATGGTGTTTCCGCTCGGAACGCATCTGTCCGACATTCCGAAATTGGTGAATGCCGACGTCAACGTCTGCATGTACCGCGAGTTCGGTCGGCTGCTGTGCGAGTCGCTGGAGCGGCCCTACCTGCAGGCGCCGATCGGGCTGCATTCGACCACGCGTTTCCTGCGCAAGCTCGGCGAACTGACCGGCCTCGATCCGGAGCCGTTCATCGAGCGCGAGAAGAACACCACGATCAAGCCGCTGTGGGATCTGTGGCGATCGGTGACCCAGGATTTCTTCGGCACCGCCAGCTTCGCGATCGTCGCGACCGATACTTATGCTCGCGGCGTGCGTCATTTCCTCGAGGACGAGCTGGGGCTGCCGTGCAGCTTCGCGATCTCGCGCAAGGTCGGGGCGAAGACGGACAACGAGGCGGTGCGTGCGGCGATTCGTCAGACGCCGCCGCTGATCATGTTCGGCAGCTACAACGAAAGAATGTACTTGGCCGAGAACGGCGGTCGGGCGGTCTACATCCCGGCGTCGTTCCCCGGCGCGGTGATTCGCCGTCACACCGGTACGCCTTTCATGGGGTATTCGGGCGCGACTTACTTGGTGCAGGAAGTCTGCAACGCGCTGTTCGATGCGCTTTTCAACATTCTGCCGCTCGGCACCGACCTCGATCGCGTCGATCCGACGCCTGCGCGCCGGCACGAAGAATTGTTGTGGAGCGACGAGGCCAAGGCGCTGCTCGACGAAGTGCTGGAAGCGCATCCGGTGTTGGTGCGGATTTCGGCTGCAAAACGCCTGCGTGACGCCGCTGAAAACAGCGCGCGCCGTGCCGGACAGGAAAAAGTCACGACCGAATTCGTCAGTAAAGCGCGTGCGGCGCTGCTCGACGGTCAATCGGTGTAACGATGATTTGAGCTAGAACAATGCGCTTCACAATGTCGCGACCAATTATGAGCAATCCAAGAGTGAGGAGATGATCGATGTCCGACTTAGTCCACACCGGCCGTCGCTCGAGGGTTCTTCCGGATAGCGCCGCGTTCGAGAGTCGAGCGATGTTTGGTGCTTGCTATGCGCTGTTCTTGACCCGCGCGATCGTCACGCGGGCGATGCCCTGGCGCAAGAAGTCCGGACAGCAAGAATCGGTGTTCAGCGAGGCGCACAACGCAGCGAGCGTTCTGGTGACCTCGTCGTTCATGGGAATGTAATTCGGAGATTTCGTCCGGCCTCCGCCGGACGGAAGGCTGCCGTTTTGGAGACGAAACGGTAAATCGCTGTCGTTTCGGAAACGATACGGCAATCGTAGCCGCCCTCGCTCGGGCGGCGTGTCGGCCGAAAGGCCATCACTAGGAGGTGACCAAATGAGTGACGGTTCCATCTCGGGACTTTCCGAAGCGGAAGCCAAGGAATTCCACTCGATCTTCGTGACCAGCTTCTTCCTCTTCATCGTCGTTGCGGTTGTCGCTCACATCCTCGCCTGGATGTGGCGTCCGTGGCTGCCCAAAGCGACCGGCTACGCGATGGACAGCGTGCATCAACTGACTTCGTTCCTGTGCTAAGGGGAGACGACTACTATGTGGCGAATTTGGCTTCTGTTTGATCCGCGTCGCGCGCTGGTCCTGCTGTTCGTGTTCCTGTTCGGCCTGGCCATCATCATCCACTTCATCCTGCTGAGCACCAGCCGGTTCAACTGGCTCGATGGTCCGCGTGCGGCGAAGGCGGCGTCGATCTCGCTGCCGTTCACTCCGCCGAGCATGCCGGTCTAATGGCGTGACTCACTGCTTGCCGGAAGGGAAGGGAAACGGACCGATCTGCCGGGCCCAACCCCTTCCGGGAAGCGACATGGACTGGACGACGACGATGGATTTTCCCTGGCTCGCACGCGGAGGAACGATCGATGGCAATGCTCAGCTTTGAGAAGAAATACCGCGTTCGTGGCGGAACGCTAATCGGGGGCGACCTGTTCGATTTTTGGGTTGGCCCGTTCTACGTTGGGATCTTCGGGGTCATGACCGTGTTCTTCACGCTGATCGGCGTTGCGCTGATCATGTGGAACACCGCGCTCGGCCCCACCTGGAATCTCTGGCAGATCAGCGTCAACCCGCCGGACGCTAAGTACGGTCTGGGATTTGCGCCGCTCGCCGAGGGCGGCATTTGGCAGTGGGTGAGCATTTGCGCGACCGGCGCGTTCGTCACCTGGGCGCTGCGTGAAGTCGAAATCTGCCGCAAGCTCGGCATTGGCTACCACGTTCCGTTCGCTTTCAGCTTCGCCATCTTTGCTTACGTCACGCTGGTGGTGATCCGTCCGGTCCTGATGGGCTCCTGGAGCTACGGCTTCCCCTACGGCATCTTCACGCATCTCGATTGGGTGTCGAACACCGGCTACGCCTACGGCCAGTTCCACTACAATCCCGCGCACATGATCGCGATCACGTTCTTCTTCACCACCTGTCTGGCGCTCGCGCTGCATGGCGGCTTGGTGCTGTCGGCGCTCAATCCCGACCGTGGCGAACCCGTGAAGTCTCCGGAGCACGAGAATACCGTGTTCCGCGATCTCGTCGGCTACTCGATTGGTACCATCGGCATTCACCGCCTCGGTCTGTTCCTGGCGTTGTCGGCCGTGTTCTTCAGCGCGGTCTGCATGATCCTCAGCGGTCCGGTGCTGGCAGAAGGTGGTTCGTGGCCCGATTGGTGGAATTGGTGGCGCAACCTGCCGATCTGGAATTCGTAATTCAACCGGTCACAAGAGAGTCTTGTCATGGCCCAATACCAGAACATCTTCACGCAGGTCCAGGTTGAGGGACCTGCCTATGCGGGGGTGCCGCTACGACCCGGCAGCTCACCCCGCGAGACCAAGACCATCTTCTACTATTGGCTTGGTAAGCTCGGTGACGCTCAGATCGGCCCTGTCTATCTCGGCTTCACCGGTGTCTGCTCGCTGCTGTGTGGCTTTGTTGCGATCGAAATCATCGGTCTCAACATGCTGGCGTCGGTGGACTGGAGCCCGATCGAATTCCTGCGCCAGTTCTGCTGGCTGGCTCTCGAGCCGCCGAAGCCGGAATACGGTCTGAGCATTCCGCCGCTGAAGGAAGGTGGCTGGTGGTTGATGGCCGGCTTCTTCCTGACCGTGTCGATCATGCTGTGGTGGGTTCGCACCTACCGCCGTGCTCGGGCGCTCGGCATGGGCACCCACATTGCGTGGGCCTTCGCGTCCGCGATCCTGCTGTACCTGGCGCTCGGCTTCATTCAGCCGGTGTTGATGGGCACCTGGAGCGAAGCGCCGCCGTTCGGTGTATTCCCGCACCTCGACTGGACCAACAACTTCTCGATCAAGTACGGCAACCTCTACTACAACCCCTTCCACTGTCTCTCGATCGCCTTCCTGTATGGTTCGGCTCTGCTGTTCGCCATGCACGGTGCGACCATCCTGGCCGTGAGCCGCTACGGCGGCGAGCGGGAAATCGAGCAGATGCTGGACCGTGGTACCGCACTTGAACGCGCTGCTCTGTTCTGGCGCTGGACGATGGGCTTCAACGCCACTGCCGAATCGATCCATCGCTGGGCGTGGTGGTTTGCGGTGCTCTGCCCGCTGACCGGTGCCATCGGCATCATCCTGACCGGTCCGGTTGTCGACAACTGGTTCGATTGGGGCGTGAAGCACGGCCTGGCGCCGCCGCGGTAAACACAACCGCACGTCTATCCGAGCCAATGATGCGCGCGCCTGATGGTATAAATCCGATCAGGCGCGCGTTGCTGCTTTCAGCTTCCGGTAAAGACATCGCTTGGTGGTGGTTTTGTACCGCTGACTGGTGACGAAGGAAGCGACCTGCTGTAAACGAAGCGCCTCCAACTCCGCCCGAGAGGCCCAAAGAACAGCCTAGAAGACTGCCAACAACAACAGGGCTCGACTTGTAAGGACGCAGACGTCGGAGTGCAGGACGAGTTCTCGCTGGAGGATGTTTGCCCTGGTGCAAGTGTTCAAATCTCCGAAGGAGTCGCTGGGGGATCTCGGCGCCCAGTCCGCTGCAAAGCTTATTGCCGCTGCGACCGATGTCGCGTTGGTGGTCGATGCGCAGGGCGTGATCCGAGACACGGCGTTCAACAAAGACGAACTGGCGCACGAGCTCGATCGCCAGGGGCGGTGGCTCGGGTCGCGACTGATCGATATCGTCACGTCCGATACTCAGCCGAAGATCCGCGAATTGCTGCTCGACGCCACGTTGCGTGATGCGCCGATCTGGCGACAGGTCAACCATCCCTCGCCGAACGGCGACGACATCCCCGTGCTGTATTCGGCGATCAATTTCGGGCGAGACGACCGCATGCTGGTGGTCGGTCGTGATCTGCGTCAACTCGCGACGATGCAGCAGCGGCTAATCAACGCCCAGCAATCGATGGAGCGCGACTACATCCGGCTGCGGCACGCCGAGACGCGATACCGGCTGCTGTTCCAAGTGTCGTCGGAAGCAGTGATGATCGTGGATGCGACCAGCGAACTGATTGTGGATGCCAATCCGGCGACGCTCGCGCTGTTCGATACCAGCGCGCCGCAGGCGTTGAATGCGCCCGTGCTCGGCTTCGTGAGCGGCGCCGATCAGCAGACCGTTCTGAGCCTGTTTGCCGAAGTCCGCTCCAGCGGCCGTGACGGCCGGGCCCGCATCAAGCTCGCCGATGGCGCGCGCGAGTGCGAGTTGTCGGCATCGCTGTTCCGTCAGGAGAACGCCTCGCTGTTCCTGGTGCGGCTGACGCCTTACGGCGCGTCGCCCGAACTCGGTGGCGCCAAGGCGACGTCGCTGCTGGTGAAGTATTTCGAATCCGCCGCCGACGCGCTGGCGGTCACTCAATATGACGGCCGCGTCGTGCGCGCCAATCTGGCGTTCCTGGAAATGGCGCAGCTCGGCAGTGCCGAGCAGGCGCGCGGCGAACTGCTCGATCGCTGGCTCGGCCGCACCGGCGTCGATTTGTCGGTGGCGCTCGCCAACCTGCGGCAAAGCGGCGCGATCAAGCTGTTCGCCACCGTTCTGCGCGGTGAGTATGGTGCGGTTGCGGAGGTTGAAGTCTCCGCGGTGGCGCTCAAGGACGTCGAAGACAAGCCGTGCTTCGGCTTTGCGATCCGCAACGTCGAAAAGCGGCTGACGACTGCAACGACATCGAAGCGCGAACTGCCACGCTCGGTGGCACAGCTCACCGAGCTGATCGGCCGGGTGCCGCTCCGCGATCTGGTGCGCGAGACCACCGACGTGATCGAGAAGCTGTCGATCGAAGCGGCGCTGGAGCTGACAGGAGACAACCGCGCCTCTGCCGCCGACATGCTCGGACTGAGCCGGCAGAGCCTGTACGTCAAGTTGCGCCGCTACGGTCTGGCCGAACACGCGCCGGAAGGAGACGGAGTCGATGAGTAATAGTGTGGCGCTGCGTCCGGCGCCCTCCGCGGTGCTCGAGGTGTTGCACCCGATCACCTGGTTTCCGCCAATGTGGGCGTTCGCCTGCGGCGTGGTCTCTGCCGGTGTGCCGATCTCGAGCCGCTGGATGGAAGTGATCGCCGGCATCGTGCTGTGCGGCCCGCTGCTGGTCGCCACCAGTCAGGTGGTCAACGACTGGTTCGATCGCGACGTCGACGCGATCAACGAGCCGAACCGGCCGATTCCGTCCGGGCGCATCCCGGGGCGGTGGGGATTGTATCTGTCGTTCCTGTGGACCGCGGCCTCGCTGCTGCTGGCGAGCCTGCTTGGCGCCTGGGTGTTCGGCGCCGCCGTGCTCGGGCTGGTGCTCGCCTGGATGTACTCGATGCCGCCGTTCCGGCTGAAGCAGAACGGCTGGCTCGGCAACGCCGCCTGCGCCATCACCTATGAGGGCTTCGCCTGGTTCACCGGCGCCGCGGTGATGCTCGCCGGGCTGCCGCCGTGGTGGATCGTGACGCTCGCGCTGCTCTACAGCGCCGGCGCCCACGGCATCATGACGCTCAACGACTTCAAATCGATCGAGGGCGACATCAAGACCGGTGTCGGTTCGCTGCCGGTCAAGCTCGGCGTTGACAACGCCGCCCGGGTGCTCTGTGCCGTGATGGCGATCCCGCAGGTGATCGTGGTGGCGCTGCTGCTGTCGTGGGATCGGCCGATCCAGGCCGGCATCGTCGGCTTCGTCCTCGCCGTCCAACTCGCCTTGATGGTGCGGTTTCTGCGCTCGCCGGTCGAGCGCGCCACCTGGTTCTCGGGCCTCGGCGTCGCGCTGTATGTTTCCGGCATGATGGCCAGCGCCGTCGCCGTTTCATCGTTCGGAGCAGCTTGATCATGATGCGCCCACTGTCTTGGCTCGGCATTGCTCGGATGGGGCTGGTGCAGACCGGCCTCGGCGCGATCGTCGTGCTGACCACCTCGACGCTGAACCGAGTGATGGTGGTGGAGCTGGCGCTGCCGGCGATGTTGCCCGGTGCATTGGTGGCGATCCACTACGCGCTGCAGGTGTTCCGCCCGGCCTGGGGGCACGGCTCGGACCGCGGCGCGCGCCGCACGCCGTGGATCATCGGCGGCATGGCGGTGCTGGCGCTCGGCGGTTTCCTGGCTGCCTGCGCCACCGCGCTGATGACGGTGCAACCGTTGGCCGGCACGGCGCTGGCGATCGTCGCGTTCTGTCTGATCGGCGGAGGTGTCGGCGCGGCCGGCACATCGCTGCTGGTGCTGCTCGCCAAGCGGGTCGATGAAAAGCGCCGCGCTGCGGCGGCGACCATCGTCTGGGTGATGATGATTGCTGGCTTCATCGTCACCACGGCGATCGCCGGGCATCTGCTCGATCCGTTCTCGCCGCAGCGGCTGGTCGCGGTGTCGGGCGGTGTCTCGCTGATCGCAATGGTGCTGACCTTGATCGGCGTCTGGGGTGTCGAGGGCCGTGTCGCCGCGGCGCAGGTCGTCAAGCCGGCGATACAGCAGGAATCGTTCCGCAAGGCGTTCGCGGACGTCTGGCATGAGCCGCAGGCGCGGCGCTTCGCAATCTTCGTGTTCGTGTCGATGCTGGCCTACAGCGCGCAGGATCTGATCCTGGAGCCGTTCGCCGGCGCGGTGTTCGGGTTCACGCCGGGCGAGACCACCAAATTGTCCAGCATGCAGCACGGCGGCACGCTGATCGGCATGGCGATGGTGCCGATCATCGGTGCGCTGTTTCCGAAGTCGCGCGGCAATCTGCAGCTGTGGACGATCGGTGGCTGCATCGCCTCCGCGATCGCGCTGCTCGGGTTGTCGTCGGCCGCCATCATCGGTCCGTCTTGGCCTCTGCGCTCCACCGTATTCATGCTCGGCGTCACCAACGGCGCCTATGCGGTCGCGGCGATCGGCTCGATGATGGAGCTGGTCGGCGCCGGCGGCGAGCATCGCGAAGGCGTGCGGATGGGGCTGTGGGGCGCGGCGCAGGCGATCGCGTTCGGCATCGGCGGCTTCATCGGCACGCTGGCGAGCGACCTGGCGCGCCTGATCCTGGGGGCACCAGCCTTGTCCTATGCCGTGGTGTTCGCCGCGGAAGCCGGTTTGTTCCTGGTGTCGGCGGCGATGGCGGTGTGGGTCCATCGTGCGCAGAACCGCCGTGAAGTCGATATGTCCAATGCAGCAGTGGCCGGAGGTTGAGATGACCGAGAACTCCGCAATTTATGATGTCGTTGTCGTCGGCGGCGGCCCTGCCGGCGCCACCGCGGCGTGCGATCTGGCGCGTACCGGCAAGCGGGTGGTGCTGCTGGATCGCGCCGGCCGGATCAAGCCGTGCGGCGGCGCGATTCCGCCGCGCGCGATCGAAGACTTCGCGATCCCCGACAGCATGCTGGTGGCCAAGATCAACGCCGCGCGGATGGTGTCGCCGAGCAATGTCGAAGTCGACATGCCGATCGACGGCGGCTTCGTCGGCATGGTCGACCGCGAGCATTTCGACGAGTGGCTGCGCCAGCGCGCCGCGACCGTCGGCGCCGAACGGCGGACCGGCCTGTTCAAGCGGTTCAGCCGCGACGAGGCCGGCGTCAACACGGTTCACTACGACGCGCGTCAGCCCGATGGTTCGACCGCTGAACAAACGGTGCGTTGCCGTGCGATCATCGGTGCCGACGGAGCGGTGTCGGGTGTGGCGCGACAGTTCCTGCACGATGCCGACCGGGTGCCGTTCGTGTTCGCCTATCACGAGATCATCAAGGCGCCGCAGCCGGAGCAGAAAGCCGCCTACGAAGGCCGCCGCTGCGACGTGTACTATCAAGGCAACGTCTCGCCGGACTTCTACGGCTGGGTGTTTCCGCACGGCAATACTGTCAGCGTCGGCACCGGTTCGATGCACAAGGGCTTCTCGCTGCGCGATTCCGTCGCCGAGCTGCGCAAGGCGACCGGCCTCGACGAGGTCGAGACCATCCGCAAGGAAGGCGCGCCGATCCCGCTGCATCCGCTGCCGCGCTGGGACGACGGCCACAGCGTGCTGCTGGCCGGCGACGCCGCCGGCGTGGTCGCGCCGGCGTCCGGCGAAGGCATTTACTACGCGCTGCTCGGCGGCCGGCTTGCTGCCGAGGCGGTCGGCGAGTTTCTGCAGACCGCCGACGCCAAGGCGCTGAAGCTGGCCCGCAAGCGCTTCATGCGTGCGAACGGCTCGGTGTTCCGGATTCTCGGCCTGATGCAGTGGTACTGGTACGCCAACGACAAGCGCCGCGAACAATTCGTCAGCATCTGCCGCGATCGCGACGTCCAGAAGCTGACGTGGGACTCCTACATGAACAAGAGGCTGGTGCGAGCCAAGCCGATCGCGCATGTTCGCATCTTCTTCAAGAACCTGGCCCACATGACGGGGCTGGCGTCGGTTTGATTGCTGCAGGCGGTGGCTTGTGAATCCGATCTTTGTCGCGGCCGCCGTCGCGATCTTCGTCGGTCTGCTCGGCGGTTCGCTGACCGACACCGGGACTTGGTATCAGAGTCTCGTCAAACCCTGGTGGCAGCCGCCGGACTGGGCGTTCGGCCCGGCCTGGACGGTGATTTTCGCGCTTGCCGCGATGTCCGCGGTCTATGCCTGGCGCGGCGCGCGTACCCGCGCGCAACGCGACTGGGTGATCGGCCTGTTCGCCGCCAACGGCTTCTTCAACGTGCTCTGGAGCATGCTGTTCTTCACGGTGCGACGGCCGGATTGGGCGCTGCTGGAAGTGCCGCTGCTCTGGCTGTCCGTGCTGGTCGGCGTGGTGTTGTTCTGGCGCAGCGCCCGCACTGCGAGCTACTACCTGTTGCCCTATCTGATCTGGGTCACCTTCGCGGCCTATCTCAACTGGACCGTGGTGCGGCTGAATACGCCGTTCTGAACGCGTGACGATATTGCCGCGCCGAGGACTGCCATGCAGATGATGTCCGACCTGTTCGCCAGCGGCGCCTTCGTCGACTGGGTGCTGATCTTCCTCGTTATCGAGGCGATCGCGGTGATCGGCTATTGGCTGTGGCGCAAGCGTGGCATCGCGCCGGCCGATTTCCTGCCCGGGATGATCTCTGGCGCGCTGATGCTGCTGGCGCTGCGGGCCGTGCTGGCCGGTGCGGGATGGCTGGCGCCGACGCTGTGTCTGCTCGCCGCCGGAGGCGCGCATCTGGTGGACGTGCTGCGGCGCTGGCGCTGAGAGCGGGCAGGGCGTCTTCAATAGCCAGCGTCGGCGACAACAGGCGACAACAGGTGCCTGAAAACACGAAGGGCTCCGGTTCGTGCGAACCGAAGCCCTCGTGACTTCCAGACGTCAGTAAGTCGGATCGACTTACTTCAGGGTGGCCAGATAGGCGACCACGTCCTTGCGCTGCTGCTCGTTGGCGAGCTTGAAGGTCATCTTGGTGGCGCCGACGGCCTGATCAGCATGACCCTTGTCGGTCAGGAACTTTTTCAGGAAGGCGTTCGGATCGGCCAGATAGGTGATGATGTTTTCCGGGGTCCAGACCAGGCCGGCTTCACCCGAGTGATGGTTCAGCGGCGAATAGCTGAAGCCCGGAGCGGTGCCCGCCTTGCGGCCGACGACGCCGGCCAGCGCCGGACCGACCATGTTCTTGTCGGCGCGGTGGCAGGTCATGCACTGCTTGAACACGGCTTCGCCCTTCGCGGCATCCTGGGCCGAAGCGGTGCCGATCGACAGAGATGCTGCAGTGGCGGCGATGCTGACGATTGTGAGAAGTTTTTTGACCACGTCTCTCTCCTTGAAGAACCCGTCTTGGCGTCGAGCGACCCCGGGCCTTGTCGGCCATGACAGACAGTCGCATCCAAACCCGTTCTGAACGGTTCTGTAAAGTCGTTCTAACGTAAATGACGATAGGTTGTGCGAAGCAATTTTGCCTGATGACGTTGATCTATCGAAATTTTATTTCCGAATAGGCAATTCGGCTAATTTTCGGTTTCCGCGTTGCGGAAGCCACTTGCCATGGCCCGTCAGTGCGACTAAGCCCTTGTGAACACGGCAATGTCTCGACAATGCGTCGTATTGACGCCACGCCGTGTGCGAGCGGAGCTGATGGTCACAAAATCCGTTCACGCCGACGTCACCCTTCTGCTCGATATGGAGGGTGTGATTCGAGAGGTCACATTGTCTCCGGCAATGGCGGTCGAGCGCGTCGATGGTTGGCTCGGTCGGCGTTGGACTGACATCGCCGGTGACGACAGCGTGCGTCGCATCATGGACGATGCGCGGCGCAGCGGAATCTCGGCATTCCGGCAGGTCAATCAGACGTTCCCAAGCGGCGTCGAAATCCCGATCGAATTCACCACCATGCTGCTGGGCGACCGCACCGGCATGATCGCGGTCGGCAAGAACATGCAGGCGGTCACCGAGCTGCATTCCCGGCTGATCGCCGCGCAGCAGGCGATGGAACGCGACTATTGGCGGCTGCGCGAACTGGAGACGCGCTACCGGCTGGTGTTCGACGCTGCCGCCGATGCCGTGATGATCGTCACCGCTGACGATTTTCGGATCGTCGAGGCCAACCGTGCCGCGATCAACGCGATCCGCGGCGAGCGCGGCAACGACGATCTGGCGGGCGGCGACTTTCTTCCCCAGGTTGCCGAGGCCGACCGGGATGCCGTCCGTGACATGTTGGCGCGCGTGCGCGAACGCGGCACAGCGCTGAGCGTCCTGGTTCATTTCGGTCGTCACGGCAGGGCGTGGACGCTGCGCGGGTCACTGATGTCCGCGGATCGCCGCCAGGTATTCCTGCTCCACTTCACGCCGGTCGCGACCGCGCCCGCCGTCGAGGAAGCCGACGACGACATGATGCTGCGGGGATTGATCGACCGCGTCCCCGACGGTTTCGTGGCGATGGATTCGGCTGGCGTCGTCCGTCACGTCAATCAGGCGTTCCTCGATCTGGTGCAGCTCGGCTCCAAGCCGGCCGCGATCGGATGTTCGCTGGGACGCTGGCTGGGGCGGCCCGGCGCCGACCTGTCCAGTCTGCTGACCCTGCTGCGGCGATTCAACGCGGTCCGTCTGTTTCAAACCACCATCCGCGGCGAGCTCGGCACCGAGACCGAGATCGAGATCTCCGCCGTCGACGGCGACGAGGACAACTACATCGCCGTGTTGATCCGGAACGTGTCGCGCCGGCTCGATACGGCGGACGACGGCGAACCGCTGCGCCACGCGCTCGGGCCGATCAGCCGACAGCTCGGGCGAACCTCACTGCGGAAGCTGGTCAAGGATACGGTCGGCATCGTCGAGCAGCATTACGTCAAAGAGGCTCTGCTGCGGTCGCGAGGCAACCGGACGGCCACCGCCGAACTGCTCGGTTTGAGTCGGCAGAGTCTTTATGCCAAGCTCCACCGGTACGGCTTCGACGACAAGAGCGCCGGCTCCGCTGCTCTCGACGAGGCGGACAGCGCCGCAGACGACGCAGAGGATTGAGTGGCAACTATTGCCTCGAGCAGCCCCGCATTCGGGACCGCCGATCTTTCGAATTGCGAAACTGAAGAGATCCATCTCGCCGGTTCGATCCAGCCGCACGGAGCGCTCCTGGTCGTCAGCGAGCCGGATCATCGCGTCATCCAGGCCAGCGTCAACGCTGCGGAATTCCTGAACCTGAAGCAGGTGCTGGGCGTTCCGCTCGCTGAGATCGATGGCGATCTGTTGATCAAGATCCTGCCGCATCTCGATCCGACCGCCGAGGGCGTGCCGGTCGCGGTGCGCTGCCGGATCGGAGAGCCGGCCGCGGATTACGACGGGTTGATCCACCGGCCGCCGAACGGCGGACTGGTCATCGAGCTCGAACGCGCCGGCCCGCCGATCGATCTGTCGGGTTCGTTGGCGCCGGCGCTGGAGCGGATTCGCGGTGCCGGTTCGCTGCGCGCGCTGTGCGACGATGCTGCGCTGCTGTTCCAGCAACGCACCGGCTACGACCGGGTGATGGTGTATCGCTTCGACGAGGAGGGTCACGGCGAGGTGTTCTCCGAACGCCACGTCCCCGGTCTCGAATCCTATCTCGGCAATCGCTATCCGTCGTCCGACATTCCGCAGATGGCGCGCAGGCTCTACGAGCGCCAGCGCGTGCGCGTGCTGGTCGACGTCGGCTATCAACCGGTGCCGATCGAGCCGCGACTGTCGCCGCTGACTGGGCAGGATCTCGACATGTCGGGCTGCTTCCTGCGCTCGATGTCGCCGATCCATCTGCAATACCTGAAGAACATGGGCGTTCGCGCCACGCTGGTGGTGTCGGTGGTGGTCGGCGGAAAGCTGTGGGGGCTGGTCGCCTGCCACCATTATCTGCCGCGCTTCATCCATTTCGAGTTGCGCGCGATCTGCGAGTTGCTGGCCGAGGCGATCGCAACCCGCATTACCGCGCTGGAGAGCTTCGCACAGAGCCAGTCGGAGCTGTTCGTGCAGAGGCTCGAGCAGCGGATGATCGAATCGATCACCCGCGAGGGCGACTGGCGTCCGGCGATCTTCGACACCACACAATCGATCCTGCAGCCGCTGCGGGCCTCCGGCTGTGCGCTGATCTACGAGGACCAGATCAGGACGGTCGGCGAAGTGCCCGGCACCCAGGACATCCGTGCGGTCGCCGCTTGGCTCGACGGTCTGCAGCGGTCACCGGTGACCTCGACAGCTTCGCTCGGCCTCGACGAGCCGCGTTTCGCGCATCTGACCCGAGAGGCGAGCGGCGTGGTGGCTGCGCCGATCTCGGATCACCGTGGTGAGTTCCTGGTCTGGTTTCGTCCCGAGCGCGTCCACACGGTCACCTGGGGCGGCGATCCGAAAAAGCCGTTCACGATCGGCGACCGTCCGGCCGATCTGTCGCCGCGGCGATCCTTCGCCAAGTGGCACCAGGTGGTCGAGGGCACGTCCGATCCCTGGACCGCGGCCGATCTCGCTGCCGCTCGCAACATCGGCCAGACCGTCGCCGACATCGTGCTGCAGTTCCGCGCCGTGCGGACGCTGATCGCGCGCGAGCAATACGAGCAGTTCTCCAGTCAGCTCGAGGCCTCGTTGCAGCCTGTGCTGATCACCGATGCCGATGGCCACATCGTGCTGATGAACGACGCGTTTCGTGCGATGTTGCCGGCCGGTGCGCCTGCGCTGGCACATCTGGAGGATCTCGCCGGCCTGTTCGTCGAGCCGCGCGACTTCCTGCTCAACGTCGCGGAATTGCTCGATTATGCGCGCGGCTGGCGCGGCGAGGTGCTGCTGCGCGGCGCCGGCAATACCCCGCGGCCGTTGCTGGTTCGCGCCGATCCGGTGACCCCGTCGCAGGACCGTGCGCTCGGCTTCGTGTTGATTTTCAACGACGCGACCGATCGCCGGACAGCGGCTGCGGCGCGCACCAGGTTTCAGGAAGGGCTCCTCGCCAGCTCGCGGCCCGGCCTCCGGCTGGATTCCAAATCGGACCTGCTGCACGAGAAGCTGTTGTCGGCGCTGGTCGAGAATGCCCAGCTCGCCGCGCTCGAAATCACCTACGGCGTCGAGACAGGGCGGATCGCCGAACTGCTCGAGGGTGTCCGGCAGTCGATGCTGCGCACCGCCGAAGTTCTCGGTCATCTGGTGCAGCACTCCGCCCGCACCGCGCGCGGCGAACACAGCGATCACAGCGAAGACGGATCGCGCGACAAGACGTAGGTCGTACCTGGGCGTGCCGCGGAACGGAGGCTCTCAGGCCCGGTGTCGCTGCACGTCCATCGAGAGCGCGATGTTGTAGGTGAACGCCACCGCGCCTTCCTCGATGATCGCAGCCGGATCGGGCGCTGCCGCGCCGGCACGTTCCAGCGCGTCGCGATAGTCGGTCTTCAACGTCGCCGGATCGCCGATCGCGGAAAAGTCGTAGTGGGCCAGTTCGCCGCCGCTGAGCTGCATGGTTTTTTCAAGCAGCCGACGCACGATCTGTCCGCCGTTGAGATCGCCGAGATAGCGCGTGTAGGCGTGCGCGATCAGCAGGCTGCCGTCGCCTTTGCTTACTTGCGCGATCCGCTCGGCATAGGCTTCGGCGGCGGGCAGCACCGGCAGCCGTTCGCTCCAATCCGCGCCGGCGAGCGCCTTCAGGTCGGATTCGATTGCGGGCGTGCGTGCCAACGAATACGCGGCCAGCGGCGACAGGATCGGATTGTCGCGATGACGTTCGATGCCGGCCTCGATCGCCTGATAGGCGGGATGAAGATTGCGCAGCAGCAGTGTGTAACCGTCGCGCCCCGCGGTGCCGTGCAGGATCTTTGCGAGGATGCCGGACTTCTCAGCTTCGAGGTGTAACTGTCGAGTTCGCACATACAACGCGGTGACGACGCTGTCCGCGCCGCGCTCCGCCGCTTCCACAACCATGCCTGTCCTCCGATGCAGGAGGCCTTATAACAGAAATCGCGGTTCGCGCGCGATCCGACGTCAGCTCTTGTTCCGCGCCGCGTGGACCAGCTCACGGGCGAGCCGCGGCGCGCTCGCGCCATCGACCGCGCAACCATCCGCACCGATCGCTTTGATCAATTCCGGCCGGCGGATCAAAAGGGGCCCACCGAGCAAGACCGCAACATGACGATTGCGGGAGTCGCGGCGGATGTCCTGGATGTCGTGCTTCAACTGATCGAGATGGCGATCGCCGCCGACCGAAAAGCCGACGACGTCGAACGCGCGCTCCTGCACCAACGTGATCATCTCGCGGCGCGAGCCGAACGGGCCGGTCCAGATGTCCCACCCGTCGCGCCGGAAGAATTCCGCGACCATCGTCAGGCCGAAGCTGTGTTGCTCGCCGGGAATCGTCGTCAACAGCGCCGTACCGCTGCCGCTGACGCGGCGTTCGTCGGCGACGCTCTCGCCGATTCGTCGAAGCATGCGCTGCAGGCGACTAACCGCGAGCGTGACGTTGACGAAACTGGCTGTGTCGTCCTCCCACATCTCACCGAGGCGATGCGCAGCGGGGGCGAGCAGGTTGAGGAAGATCAATTCGGTGGCGGTCCCCTGCGAGATAAGACTCTCCACGTAGTCGAAGGCTGCCGTCTCGTCGTGGCTGAGAACCAGGAAGGTGAACTGCTGCACTCCGAAAGACGTACCAGGATCGACCGTGGTGGACATGCTCGAAAATGGAATCTGCGACGGCGTCGTTCGGGAAAAGGCGAAGGTTCGGAGCGAGGTGGCGATGGCCGATGACTGGAGTGGCGGGGAACACCGCCAGATCGGCTCCGGAATCGCCGGGGGCAGGGGAGTCACCGGGAAGGTGGCTGGTTCGGCGGCGGTATTCGCCGCGGTCGGATGATCGTCCCAGTCCGCCATAGGGGTACTCCCTGACCATAGACATAAGGCTGACGGTCAATGGACCGTCAAGTTTAATTTACGTATGGTTTGATTGACAGTGGCATGTGTGGAGACTAGCCTTTGTTGATCAGCCGCACTTTTGGGAGTGGCGCGGTGCATCGTCAGTCAGCAACAGATCAAGAAAATGAGGGTCTGGGTGCGACAGTCCCGGCCTCCCAACCGGTAACTTCGGTATCGCATCACCGTGATGGGGATGTGTCAAACGTTCTTTACATGAAGGATCCCGAGGTCGGCGCATCGCGCCATGCTGGCGCCGAGCGGGTTCAACAACAAAAGCAAGCAGTTAAGATGCTCTACACGCCCGAAGAGCGAGTTCGTCGCGATTCGACAAAATGGACGCTGGTCCAAGGTATTTTGGCACCGGTCCAGTTTTTGGTGTTCCTGGTCAGTCTTGGATTGGTGTTGTGGTATCTGGCGACCGGAGACGGTTACGCCGCTGCGACCGCGTCGATCGTGATCAAAACGCTGGTGCTCTACACCATTATGGTCACCGGCGCGATTTGGGAGCGCGAAGTCTTCGGCTGTTACTTGTTCGCGCCCGCGTTCTTCTGGGAAGACGTGTTCAGCTTCTTGGTGCTGACGCTGCACACCGTCTATCTGGTGATGCTGTTTCTCGGCCTCGGCGATGCGCGCGATCAGATGTACGTCGCCCTTGCCGCCTATGCGACCTATGTCGTCAACGCCACCCAGTTCGTGCTGAAGTTGCGCGCCGCTCGTCGTGACGAGCGGATCGCCGGCCTGCGTGAGCCTACGGTTTCCGGGAGCCGCGCATGACCGTTCACGTTCCAGGCTGTGCAACCGCTGCTGCGGATCAATTGGTGTCTCGTGAGGTTCGCACCGAGAGCGGACAGCGCGAGGTGTTCTGCGGATTGACCGGCATTGTGTGGTTGCACCGCAAGATTCAGGATGCGTTCTTTCTGGTGGTCGGATCGCGCACTTGCGCGCACCTGATCCAGTCGGCCGCCGGCGTGATGATCTTCGCCGAGCCGCGGTTCGGCACGGCGATCATGGAAGAGAAGGATCTCGCCGGTCTGACAGACGCCAACGACGAGCTCGATCGCATCGTCACCCAGTTGCTGGCCCGCCGGCCCGACATCAAGCTGTTGTTCCTGGTCGGCTCGTGTCCGTCGGAAGTGATCAAGCTCGATCTGTCGCGTGCTGCGCTGCGGCTGTCGCAGCGGTTCTCCCCCGAAGTGCGCATTCTGCATTACTCGGGCAGCGGCATCGAAACCACCTTCACGCAGGGCGAGGATGCCTGCCTGGCCTCGCTGGTGCCGGAATTGCCGGCGTCGACGAATGCCAAGACGTCGCTGCTGGTGATCGGTTCGCTGGCGGATGTGGTCGAAGATCAGTTCGTTCGGATGTTCGATGCGCTCGGCGTCGACAATGTCTCGTTCTTTCCGCCGCGCAAATCGACCGCGCTGCCGAGCGTCGGGCCGAATACCAAGATCCTGATGGCGCAGCCATTCCTGCCCGACACCGTGCGGGCGTTGGAAGAGCGCGGCGCCAAGCGCCTGGCGGCGCCGTTTCCGCTCGGCGTCGAAGGCACCACCGGTTGGCTGCGGGCCGCCGCCAATGCGTTCGGAGTCGATCCGGCGCATTTCGACCAAGTCACTGCGCCCAATCGCAGCCGTGCCGAGCGGGCGCTCGCGGCGTTCAAGTCCGAGCTCGGCGGTCGACGGATCTTCTTCTTCCCCGACTCTCAGCTCGAGCTGCCGCTGGCGCGCTTCCTGTCGCGCGAGCTGGATATGAAGCTCGTCGAAGTCGCCACCCCGTATCTGCACCGCGAGCAGCTCGCCGAAGAGCTGAAGCTGCTTCCGGCCGGCGTCGCGCTGACTGAAGGCCAGGACGTCGACGATCAGCTCGATCGTTGCCGTCTGGCACGGCCCGACATCGTGGTGTGCGGCCTCGGCCTCGCCAATCCGCTCGAGGCGGAAGGCATCACCACCAAATGGTCGATCGAACTCGTGTTCACCCCGATCCAGGGGTACGAGCAGGCGGCCGATCTCGCTGAATTGTTCGCGCGGCCGCTGGTGCGGCGCGCCAAGTTGGTGGCCTGACATGCAGCTCACCGTCTGGACCTACGAAGGACCTCCCCACGTCGGCGCGATGCGGATCGCGACCGGTATGGAAGGGCTGCACTACGTGCTGCACGCGCCGCAAGGCGACACCTACGCCGATCTGCTGTTCACCATGATCGAGCGCCGCAACAAGCGGCCGCCGGTGACCTACACGACGTTCGCCGCGCGCGATCTCGGCAAGGACACGGCCGAACTGTTCATGAGCGCGGCGCGCAACGCTTATGCGCGCTTCAAGCCGCAGGCGATGATCGTCGGTGCGTCCTGCACCGGCTCGCTGATCCAGGATGATCCCGGTGGGCTCGCCAAGTCGCTCGGCTTCTCGATTCCGGTGATTCCGATCGATCTGCCGGCGTATCAGCGCAAGGAAAACTGGGGCGCGTCGGAGACGTTCTATCAGCTCGTGCGCGCGATCGCCGGCCCGAAGGCGCCGCCGCCCGGCACCAAGCGTGCCGAACGCCCTGCAGGCCAGCGTCCCAAATGCAATCTGCTCGGGCCGACCGCGCTCGGCTTCCGCCACCGGGACGACATTACTGAGATCACCAAGCTGCTCGGCCAACTCGGCATCGACGTCAATGTCGTGGCGCCGATGGGGGCGACCCCGGTCGATCTCACCCGGCTCGGCGACGCCGACTTCAACGTCGTGCTGTATCCGGAAATCGCTTCGCAGGTCGCCTCGTGGCTGCAGCGGATCTTCCACCAGCCGTTTACCAAGACGATTCCGATCGGCGTTTCGGCAACCCGCGAGTTCGTTCGCGAAGTCGCCGGCCTCGCCGGCGTCGATCCCGAGCCGGTACTCGCGGCCGCTTCGACGCGGCTGCCGTGGTACTCGCATTCGGTCGATTCGACCTATCTCACCAACAAGCGCGTCTTCATCTTCGGCGATGCCACCCATGCGATCGCCTCGGCGCGGATCGCGTCCGAAGAACTCGGCTTCAAGGTGGTCGGGCTCGGCACTTACAGCCGCGAATTCGGCCGCGATGTCCGTGAGGCGGCGGCGAAATACGGCGTCGAAGCGCTGATCACCGACGATTATCTGGAAGTCGAGGCCAAGGTTGCCGAGCTGCATCCGGAACTCGTGCTCGGCACTCAGATGGAGCGCCACATCGCCAAGCGCCTCGGTGTGCCCTGTGCGGTGATCTCGGCGCCGGTCCATGTTCAGGATTTCCCTGCGCGCTACGCGCCGCAGATGGGATTCGAAGGCGCCAACGTGATCTTCGACACCTGGGTCCATCCGCTGATGATGGGCCTCGAAGAACATCTTCTGGCGATGTTCAAGGACGATTTCGAATTCAAGGACGGCGCGCTGCCGTCGCATCTTGGCACCGGCCACGCACCCGCCCCCGCGCCCGCAGCGGCGGAGGTCGCCGTTGCGCTGCCGCAAAGCGCGCCGGTTCTCGACGGTGCAGCATCTCAACCGGTCCCGGCCGCAACTGCTCCCACGGGAGCCGTATGGGCGCCGGAAGCCGAAAAGGAACTGCTGAAGATACCGTTCTTCGTCCGCGGCAAGGCTCGACGAAATACCGAGCGCTTCGCCAACGAGAATGGTGTCGCAACAATCACTGTCGAGACATTGTACGATGCCAAAGCGCACTTCGCCCGCTGATAAGACCCCGGTCCGGGTCGTCATCGTCACGCTGGACAGCCATTTGTCCGGTGCCGCCGCACGTGCTCGCAACGTGTTGCGGAAGGATTATCCCGGAATCGAGCTGACGGTGCACTCCGCCGACGAGTGGGGGAGCGACGGACACGCGCTGCAGCGCTGCCTCGCCGACATCGCCACCGGCGACATCATCATCGCCACCATGCTGTTCATGGACGATCACGTCCGTGCGGTAATGCCGGCGCTGCAGGCGCGGCGCACCGAATGCGACGCGATGGTGTGCTGCATGTCGGCCTCCGAGGTGGTGAAGCTCACCCACATCGGCAAGTTCGACATGAGCGCCGAAGCGCTCGGCATGATCAATTGGCTGAAGAAGCTGCGCGGCAAGAAGCACGAAGGCTCGGCCGGCAAGGGCGAGATGAAGATGCTGCGGCAGCTGCCGAAGCTGCTCCGCTTCGTGCCCGGCACCGCGCAGGACATGCGCGCCTACTTCCTGACGCTGCAGTACTGGCTGGCCGGTTGCGAGCAGAACATCGCCAACATGGTGCGGCTGCTGATCGACCGCTACGCGAGCGGTCCGCGCAAGGGTCTGCGCGGCGTCGCCAAGGTCGAGCCGCCGCTCGAATATCCCGATATCGGCGTGTACCACCCGAAGATGAAGGGCCGGATTGCCGAGTCGGTCGACAAGCTGCCGACGGGCCCGAGCGAGGCCAAGGGCACGGTCGGCGTCCTGCTGCTGCGCTCCTATCTGCTCGCCGGCAATGCCGGGCATTATGACGGCATGCTGGAGACGTTCGAGGCCAAGGGCCTGCGCGTGATTCCAGTGTTCGCTTCGGGCCTCGATCAGCGCCCGGCGATCGAGCAGTTCTTCATCAAGAACGGCCGTCCCACGGTCGATGCGGTGGTGTCGCTTACCGGCTTCTCGCTGGTCGGCGGTCCCGCCTACAACGACTCCAAGGCGGCCGAAGACATCCTCGCCGCGCTCGACGTGCCGTATCTGTCGGCGCATCCGGTCGAGTTCCAGACGCTGGAGCAGTGGGCGACGTCCGATCGCGGTCTGATGCCGGTGGAAAGCACCATCATGGTGGCGATCCCCGAGCTCGACGGCTGCTCCAACCCGATGGTCTATGGCGGCCGCTCCGACGGCGGCGACGTCGCCTGCCCGGGCTGCGAGAAGTTCTGCAAGTTCGAGCGCAACGAAAGCGGCGGCGACATGCATGTCTGCAGCGAGCGCGCCGAAATGCTGGCGTCTCGCACCGCCAAGCTGGTGGCGCTGCGCCGGAGCGAACGCAAGGACCGCAAGGTCGCTGCGGTGCTGTTCAACTTCCCGCCGAACGCCGGCAACACCGGCACCGCGGCGTTCCTCGGCGTGTTCGAGTCGCTCTACAACACGCTGAAGGCGATGAAGGCCGAAGGCTACACCGTCGAGGTCCCCGAAAGCGTCGATAGCTTGCGCGAGGCGATCATCAACGGCAATGCGGCACGGTTCGGCGCCAATGCCAACGTCCATGCCCGCGTGATGGCCGGCGATCACGTCAAGAACGAACGCTATCTGCGGGAGATCGAAGCGCAGTGGGGTCCGGCGCCCGGCAAGCAGCAGAGCGACGGTTCGTCGATCTTCATTCTCGGTGAGCGCTTCGGCAACGTGTTCGTCGGCGTGCAGCCGGCGTTCGGTTACGAAGGCGACCCGATGCGGCTGCTGTTCGAGAAGGGGTTTGCGCCGACGCATGCCTTCTCGGCGTTCTATCGCTGGATCAAGCAGGATTTCGGCGCTCACGCGGTGCTGCATTTCGGCACCCACGGCGCGCTGGAATTCATGCCCGGCAAGCAGACCGGCCTGTCCGGCACCTGCTGGCCCGACCGCATGATCGGCGATCTGCCGAACATGTATCTGTACGCCTCCAACAACCCGTCCGAAGGCGCGATCGCCAAGCGGCGGTCGGCGGCGACGCTGGTCAGCTATCTGACTCCGCCGGTCGCGCATGCCGGCCTGTATCGCGGGCTGCTCGAGCTGAAGTCTTCGCTCGAGCGCTGGCGCGGCCTGACGCCGGAGGAAGAGACCGAGCGCGCAAATCTCGCGACGTTGGTGCAGGCTCAGGCCGCCGGCCTCGACCTCGCCCCGGCCGAACCGGCCTGGACCGCCGAAGAGGCGGGGGCGACCATCGCCAAGCTCGCCGACTCCGTGCTCGAGATGGAATACGCGCTGATCCCGCACGGCCTCCATGTGGTCGGCAATGTGCCGTCCGAAGAGGAGCGGGTCGAGACGCTGGAAGCCGTTGCGGATGCGATGCACGGCAAGCGGCCGGACAAGTCCTTACTCGAAGCGCTGGTGCGCGGCGGCCATCCCGAGCATCTGTCCGGCAATGGTCCCGAGGCCCAGGCCAATCTCGACATGCTCAAGGAGCTGGCCGGGATCGACAAGCTGCTCGCCGAGGATCACGAACTCGCCGCGATCCTGCGCGCGCTCGACGGCAAGTTCATCCGTCCGGCGCCGGGCGGCGACCTGCTGCGCACGCCTGCGGTGCTGCCGACCGGCCGCAACCTGCACGGCTTCGATCCGTTCCGCATTCCGTCGGCCTACGCGCTGCAGGACGGCGCCAAGCAGGCGCAGCGGCTGATCGACAAGCACATCGCCGAGGGCAATCCGCTGCCCGAGACGGTCGCGATCGTGCTGTGGGGCACCGACAACCTCAAGAACGAAGGCGCGCCGATCGGCCAGGCGCTGGCGCTGATGGGCGCCCGGCCGCGGTTCGACGGCTACGGCCGTCTCGCCGGCGCCGACCTGATCCCGCTCGAAGAGCTGGGCCGGCCGCGCATCGACGTGATCATCACCATGTCGGGCATCTTCCGCGACCTGCTGCCGCTGCAGATCAAGCTGCTCGCCGAAGCCGCCTTCATGGCGGCGAGCGCCGAGGAGCCGGCCGAGCAGAACTTCATCCGCAAGCATTCGCTGGCCTATCAGGCCGAGCACAAGTGCGACATGGAGACGGCGTCGCTGCGGGTGTTCGGCAATGCCGACGGTGCCTACGGCTCCAACGTCAACCATCTGGTCGAGAACAGCCGCTGGGAAGACGAGGACGAGCTGGCCGAGACCTATACCAAGCGCAAGAGCTTCGCCTACGGCCTTAAGGGCCAGCCGGTGCAGCACGCCGAGCTGCTCAAGAGCGCGCTCGCCGATGTCGATCTCGCCTATCAGAATCTCGACTCGGTCGAGCTTGGCGTCACCACCGTCGATCATTACTTCGACACGCTCGGCGGCATCAGCCGCGCGGTGCGCAAGGCCAAGGGCGGCCAGGCCGCCCCGGTCTATATCGGCGACCAGACCCGCGGGGCCGGCACCGTCCGCACGCTGTCGGAGCAGGTCGCACTCGAAACTCGCACTCGGATGCTGAATCCGAAGTGGTACGAGGGCATGCTCAAGCATGGCTACGAAGGCGTGCGCCAGATCGAAGAGCACGTCACAAATACTATGGGCTGGTCGGCAACCACGGGTGAAGTCGCGCCGTGGGTGTACAAGCAGCTCACCGAGACCTTCGTGCTCGATCCTGAAATGCGGGCACGCCTCGCCGCGCTCAATCCGGTGGCCTCGGCGAAAGTCGCCAACCGCCTGATCGAAGCGCACGAACGCAACTACTGGTCTCCGGACCCGGAAATGCTCGAGACCCTGCGCAAGGCAGGCGAAGAGCTCGAGGATCGCCTGGAAGGCGTGGGAGTGGCCGCATGAACATCCTGACTGACCCCCTGAAGCTGAAGACCTCGGGCTGCGCCGACATCAATGCCGGCAAATGCGCCGAAGGCGACGGCGAGGGCAGCGTCCAGGTCCAGCTCGACCCTGACGTCAAGATCGGCTCCGCCAAGGTGTTCTCGATCTACGGCAAGGGCGGCATCGGCAAGAGCACGACGTCGTCGAACCTGTCGGTGGCGTTCTCCAAGCTGGGCAAGCGCGTGCTGCAGATCGGCTGCGATCCGAAGCACGACTCCACCTTCACGCTCACCAAGAAGCTGATGCCGACGGTGATCGACGTCCTGGAGTCGGTGAACTTCCACTCCGAGGAGTTGCGCCCCGAGGACTTCGTGTTCGAGGGCTACAGCGGCGTGATGTGCGTCGAGGCCGGCGGTCCGCCGGCGGGCACCGGCTGCGGCGGCTACGTCGTCGGCCAGACCGTCAAGCTGCTCAAGGAGCATCATCTGCTCGAAGACACCGACGTGGTGATCTTCGACGTGCTCGGTGACGTGGTGTGCGGCGGCTTCGCCTCGCCGCTGCAGCATTCCGAGCGGGCGATGATCGTCGCCGCCAACGACTTCGATTCGATCTTCGCCGCCAACCGCATCGCCGCGGCGATCCAGGCGAAGTCGAAGAACTACAGTGTGCGGCTGGCCGGACTGATTGCCAATCGCAGCCGTGAGACCGACCAGATCGACAAGTTCGGCGAGCGCACCGGTATCCAGCGCGTGGCGCATCTGCCGGATCTCGATGTCATCCGGAAGAGCCGTCTGAAAAAGATGACACTTTTTGAGATGGATCACACCGCAGAAATCGAAGCTGTGCAAAATGAGTATCTTCGGCTCGCTACGGAGTTGTGGGAGGCGAAGGAGCCCCCGGTCCAAGGCAAGCCGCTGAAGGATCGCGACATCTTTGATCTCTTGGGATTTGATTGATGGCGTTGGGCAGCTACATCGAGCGACGCGGCGAGCTTGAAACCTATTTCGACCGCACTGCGGCCGACACCTGGGCGAAGCTGACGTCGGACGCGCCCGTCAGCGGCATCCGCGCCACCGTGCGCGCCGGCCGCGACGAGATGCGCAACACCCTGTTGTCGTGGCTTCCCGCCGACATGACCGGCACCCGGCTGCTCGACGCCGGTTGTGGCACCGGTGCTCTGTCGATCGAGGCAGCGCGGCGCGGCGCCAAGGTGGTGGCGATCGACCTGTCTCCGACCCTCGTCGCGGTAGCGCGCGAGCGGTTGCCGGCCGACATCGATCCGGCCGCGATCGACTTCCGCTCCGGCGACATGCTCGATCCCGAACTCGGCGAGTTCGACTTCGTGGTCGCGATGGATTCGCTGATCCATTATCTGCCCCACGACATCTGCCGGATGCTGGCGACGCTGGCGTCGCGCACCCGCCAATCAATGGCGGTGACCTTCGCCCCGAAGACTCCGCTGCTGACGCTGATGCACTTCGTCGGCGGCTTCTTCCCGCGCGCCGATCGTGCGCCGGCGATCGAGCCGATCAGCGAAAAGAAACTACGTGCCCTGGTCGCGGCTGAGCCGCTGCTGGCGCAATGGCAGCCCGGCCGCACCCATCGGGTGTCGTCCGGCTTCTACACCTCGCAGGCCCTGGAGATGGTTCGACGATGAGCCAACTTGCGGCGACATTGGCGAAAGGCTGGATGCGTCTTGGCACGCGATTCCTGCCGTTCGCCGACGCGGCGACCAAAGAGCTTCCGCTCGGCCGTCTGCTGCGTCTGTCGCTGTTTCAGGTTTCGGTCGGCGCCTCGGTCGTGCTGCTCAACGGCACCCTCAATCGCGTGATGATCGTCGAGCTCGGCGTCACCACGCTGCTCGTTTCGCTGATGGTGTCGCTGCCGCTGGTATTCGCGCCGTTCCGCGTCTTGATCGGCTTCAAGTCCGACCATCACCGTTCGGTGCTCGGCTGGCGCCGCGTGCCGTACATCTGGATGGGCACGCTGCTGCAGTTCGGCGGCTTTGCCATTATGCCGTTCGCGCTGCTGGTGCTGTCCGGCGGCGGTGAGTATCCGGCGGTGTACGGCCAATTCGGCGCTGCGCTGGCGTTCCTCTTGGTCGGCGCCGGTCTGCATACCACGCAGACCGCTGGGCTGGCGCTCGCTACCGACATCGCGCCGGAAGACTCGCGGCCGCGAGTCGTGGCGTTCCTGTATGTCATGCTGCTGATCGGGATGACCGGCAGTGCGCTGATCTTCAGCGAGCTGCTGCGCGACTTCAGCGAGCTCAGGCTGATTCAGGTCATCCAGGGCGTCGCGGTGATGCAGCTTCTGCTCAACATCGTCGCGCTGTGGAAGCAGGAGGCCCGCAATCCGGCGCTGACCGCTGTGGCGCGTCAACGTCCGCAGTTCGCCGAGTCCTGGGCTCAGTTCCGTGATGCCGGCGGCTCGACCCGGATGTTGGTTGCGATCGCGCTCGGCACGGCAGGCTTCTCGATGCAGGACATTCTGCTGGAGCCCTATGGCGCCCAGGTACTGCAGCTCACCGTCGGCCAGACCACGGCGCTGACCGCGTTCTTCGCGCTCGGCACGCTGGCGGGTTTCGCGCTGGCGGCGCGCACCCTCGGCCGCGGCGGCGATCCGTATCGGCTCGCCGGCCTCGGCGCGATGATCGGCATGTTCGCCTTCGCGGCGGTGGTGATCTCGGCGCCGGCGCAATCGGCGCTGCTGTTCCGGATCGGCACGGCGCTGATCGGTTTCGGCGGCGGCCTGTTCGCGGCCGGCACGCTGACCGCGGCGATGGCCGTGGCCTCTCGCAGTGATTCAGGAATGGCGCTCGGTACGTGGGGCGCAGTGCAGGCGACCGCAGCCGGCGGCGGCATCCTGCTGGGTGGCGGCATTCGCGACGCCGTTGCTTCGCTCGCCAGCGACGGTGCGCTCGGCGCCGTGCTGTCGGGGCCGGCGATCGGTTATTGCTTCGTCTACTACATCGAGATCGCGTTGCTGTTTGCAACGCTCGTCGCCGTGGGTCCGCTCGTGCGCACGACACGAACGGACTACACGCAGTCGTCAGCCAAATTCGGCCTTGCCGAATTTCCAGGTTAACTAAGAGGAAGGGGTCTGTCCCATGCAACCCGGAGCGTATTTGGACTTAGCGCAGGTTACCCTGTACGTATTTTGGATCTTCTTCGCTGGCTTGCTGTTCTATCTCCGCCGGGAAGACAAGCGCGAGGGCTATCCGCTGGTCGCCGATGCCGGTACCGGCACTCGTCTGGCGAAGATCGGCGTGCCTGCGCCGCCGGATCCGAAGACCTACCTGCTGCGTGGCGGCGCCACCAAGACCGTGCCGTCGACCAGCAACGATCGCCCGAACGTGGCGCTCGCTCCGGCCGCGCCGTGGCCGGGTGCGCCGTTCGTGCCGACCGGGAACCCGTTCGCCGACGGCGTCGGTCCGGGCTCCTACGCACAGCGTGCCGACGTTCCGGAGCTCGCGCTCGACAACCTGCCGGCGATCGCTCCGCTGCGCGCCGCCAAGGGCATGTTCCTCGATCCGCGTGACCCGAATCCGATCGGCATGCCGGTGGTGGGCTGCGACGGTGTGGTCGGCGGTACGGTGACCGAAGTCTGGGTCGACCGCGCCGAAGTGATCGCCCGCTACCTCGAAGTCGAGGTCGCCAAGAGCAAGAAGCGCGTGCTGCTTCCGGTGCCGTTCGCGCTGATCAACGACCCGTTCGGCAAGGTGTCGGTCGACGCCATCCGCGGCGATCAGTTCGCCGGCGTTCCGACCATCGCCAAGGGCGACCAGGTCACCAAGCTCGAAGAAGACAAGATCTGTGCGTACTACGGCGCCGGCACTCTCTACGCCACGCCGCTGCGTTCGGAGTCTCTGGTATGACGGACACCCCCAGCCAGTTTCGTGAGCTTCCGTCGCCCTTGCCGGAGGGAGAGCGCGTCATCTGGCAGGGGAAGCCGACCTATAAAGGGTTGGCCATCAGGTCCTTCCACATGCGGGCAGTGGCGGCCTATTTCGCCCTGCTGATCGCGTGGAAGGCCTGGTCGCACTGGTCGAGCGGCCAGTCGCCGGTGGAAGCATTGACCTCCGCGTCGATGCTTCTGATCCCGGCGCTGGGTGGCCTCGGCCTGCTTGCGCTACTCGTCTGGTTGTTCCGTCGCGCGACCTGCTACACCATCACCTCAAAGCGCGTCCTTCTCCAGATGGGCGTGGCGCTGCCGATCACCATCAACATTCCGTTGACCAAGATCGCCAACGCCGACCTGCGCCGCAATCGCGACGGCAGCGGTGATATTCCGCTGCGGATGATCGACGATAAGCGCGCCTCCTATGTGTTGCTGTGGCCGCATGTGCGGCCCTGGTACATCAATCAGCCGGAGCCGATGCTCAATTCGGTTCCGGACGTCGCCACCGTCGCCGCCAAGTTGACCGAGGCGGTGAAGGCACAGACCGAAAGCTCTGCGCTGGCGATCGGACAAGCCACCAGCAGCGGCCCCCAGGATGGTCCGCTGCCGAGTTCCACCGCAACGGCAATTGCCTGAACCCGGAGATCGAGATGAGCGAGGCCGCGCACAATCTCAATGTTCCGAAGGGTGTTCTGATCGCGGCTGCGGCGGTCGTGTTTTTCACGATCGCTGCGGCGGCGACCACAAGCCTGACCGGGATCGGACAGTCCCGGATGACTCCGCCGGCGATGGTCGAAAGCCTCGACCTGAACTTCGAAGACAGTCCGGACGGGGCGGTGCTGGTGTATCGCGCCGCCGACCGCGGATTGGTGATGTCGCTGCAGCCGGGACACTCGGGCTTCGTCCGCGTGGTGCTGCACGGCATGGCGCGCGAGCGCCAGAAAGCCGGCGTCGGTTCGGCGCCTGCGTTCCAGCTCGCCCGCTACGTCAATGGTCAGTACACGCTGACCGATCCGGTCACCAAGAAGGTGATCGACCTCAATGCGTTCGGCGCCGACAATCTGCGCGCCTTCGCGCAGTTGATGCCCGCCGGCTCCGGCGCTGAACAAACCACCTCCAATAACGAGAACCTCACCGAGAAAGGCGCTTCGAAATAAGCATGTTCGGACTAGGGAAACGCACGAGCTTCGACGTCCCCTGCACGGTCGAGATCGAACAGACCTCGGAGACCCTGCACGCGCACGTCGTCCTCGACGGCGACATCGAAATCGGACCCGGCGACGAGGTTCTGGTTCATGATGCGCCGACCCACGTCGACTTCGGCGAACGTTTGGTCGTTCGTCGCACCGCAACCGTGGTCCGTGCCGGTCTGTTCGACAAGATCCGTGCGCGGTTCGAAGGCTACCGTGAACTGACCGAACTGTACGAAGTCAGCTTTTCGACCGGGAGGGTTCAATGATTCCAATGGAGGGCGGCGCCCAGGGCGCGCTACGATCGCGACCGGACATCAAGGGCAGCGTCGACAGTCTCAACATCGCCAAGCAAGACACCATCCTGACGCCGCGGTTCTACACCACCGACTATGCGGCGATGGACAAGCTCGATGTCAGCCTCGTGCGTGCCGAATGGAACGCGATGATGGACGAGCTGCGCGCCGACTACAACAAGGCGCACTTCAAGAAGACCGACGAGTTCCTCAACAGCGACCTTGATCAACTGCCGCCGGAGCTGCGCGCCGAGTTCAAGGACTTTCTGGTGTCGTCGCTGACGGCCGAGTTCTCCGGCTGCGTGCTCTACGCCGAGATCAAGAAGCGGATCAAGAACCCGGAAATCCGCGAATTGTTCGGCCTTCTCAGCCGCGACGAAGCACGCCACGCCGGCTTCATCAACGAGATCCTGAAAGATCACGGCATCGGCGTCGACCTGTCGTTCCTGACCAAGGTCAAGAAGTACACCTATTTCCGGCCGAAGTTCATCTTCTACGCGACCTATCTGTCCGAGAAGATCGGCTACGCCCGCTACATCACCATCTATCGGCAGATGGAGCGCCACCCGGAGCGCCGCTTCCACCCGATCTTCAAGTGGTTCGAGCGCTGGTGCAACGACGAGTTCCGGCACGGCGAGGCGTTCGCGCTGCTGATGCGCGCCGATCCGTCGCTGCTGTCGGGCGTCAACAAGCTGTGGATCCGGTTCTTCCTGCTGGCGGTGTTCGCGACGATGTACGTCCGCGATCACATGCGCCCGGCCTTCTATGAAGCGCTCGGGGTGGATGCCACGGAATATGGCATGCAGGTGTTCCGCGTCACCACCGAGATCTCCAAGCAGGTGTTCCCGGTGACGATCAATCTCGACGATCCGCGCTTCCTTCAGAACCTCGAGCGGCTGCGTATCGCCGCCGAGAAGATCGACCGCAGCCACAGCCAGGGCCTGCTCGGCAAGTTGAAGCGGCCGTTCTACGCCGCCTCGGCGGCGCTGGCGTTCGGCCGCTTGTTCTTGCTGCCGGCGAAGCGCAACGAACTGCCGCGCGTCATCGGCCTGCGTCCGGCGTGGTGAGGGGGATGGTCTGATGGTCAGCTACCTCGGCCCGCCGATCTTCGCAGCCTTCGTTTGGTGGTTCTCCACCGGGGCGGTGTTGCTCCTGGTCGGCAGCGTCGGCCGGTCCGAACTGCTGCGCGCGGTGTGCGCCGGGGGAATGCTCACCATCGCGCTGTGCGGCCTGTCGGTCACCGCGCACGACGTCAGCGTCGGCGCGGCCTACATGGCATTTAGCTGCATCATCTTCCTGTGGGGCGCGCAGGAGATCGCGTTCCTGTCGGGCTGGCTCACCGGTCCGCGGGCCGAACCGTGCCCGCCCGGCGCCAAGGGCTTCGCCCGGCTGAGCTATGCGCTGCAGGCGATCATCTATCACGAGATCTGCCTGCTCGCCTGCGGCGCCGTGGTGCTCGCGGTGACGCTCGGCGCCGAGAATCAAGTCGGGCTGTGGACCTATGTGGCGCTCTGGGTGCTGCGCCAGAGTGCGAAGATCAATCTGTTTCTCGGCGTGCCCGTCACCAACGACGAACTGATGCCGGACGCCGTTCAGTTCCTGAAGACGTACTTCGCGCGCAAGCCGGTCAGCGCCTTCTTCCCGATTTCTGTGACTCTGGCGACCGCAGTGCTGGTGGTTATGATCCAGCGCATTGTGGAAGTCGCCGATACGCCGTTTGAAGTGGTCGGACTGACGCTGGTGTCGACGCTGTTCGCGCTCGGTGTCGTCGAGCATTGGTTCATGCTGCTGCCCTTGCCTGCCATCACGCTGTGGAGCTGGGGCATTCGTCCAGGTTTCTCGCCGGAGAACATCGTCATGGAACAGAAACCCTCCGCCACCATCGCCGCTGCCTCCGCGCAGGGCCCTTCGCAGCACACCGAGTCTCAGGCCACGGTCGAGAGTCGCCCCGCCGCGCCGCAGCTCGTCGTGGTGCCGACCGCCCGCGCCGACGATTCGGAGCCCAAGGCGCGCCAGGTGTGTGCCCGGCAGCGGCTCGAAGAACAGTTCCGCCAGACCTTCCTGGAGCAACATCCCCGGAGCGGCTTGGCATCGGCACGGGTCGCAGAACCCGCCGCGACGCTCAACGGGAGGACGTCATGAACTACGAAGCCTATTTCAAGCGCCAGATCGAAGGTCTTCATCGCGAAGGGCGTTATCGGGTGTTCGCCGACCTGGAGCGCCATGCGGGATCGTTCCCGCGTGCGACCCATCATCATCCCGAGGGCACCAACGAAGTCACGGTGTGGTGCTCCAACGACTATCTCGGCATGGGCCAGCACCCTGAGGTGCTGAAGGCGATGCACGAGGCGCTGGATTCCTGCGGCGCGGGCGCCGGCGGCACCCGGAACATCGCGGGCACCAACCATTATCACGTTCTGCTCGAGCAGGAGCTGGCGGCACTGCACGGCAAGGAGGCGGGACTGCTGTTCGCCTCAGGTTACGTCTCGAACTGGGCGACGCTGTCGACCCTGGCATCGCGGATGCCGGGCTGCGTGATTCTGTCGGACGAGCTGAACCACGCCTCGATGATCGAAGGCATCCGTCACAGCCGCAGCGAGACCCGGATCTTCGCCCACAACGATCCGCGCGACCTCGAGCGCAAGCTCGCCGATCTCGATCCGCATGCGCCGAAGCTGGTGGCGTTCGAGTCGGTGTATTCGATGGACGGTGACATCGCGCCGATCGCCGAGATCTGCGACGTCGCAGACGCGCACAACGCCATGACCTATCTCGACGAAGTCCACGGCGTCGGCCTGTACGGTCCGAACGGCGGCGGCATCGCCGATCGGGAAGGCCTCAGCCATCGCCTCACCGTGATCGAGGGCACGCTGGCGAAAGCCTTCGGCATCGTCGGCGGCTACATCACCGGGTCGGCGGCTCTGTGCGACTTCGTCCGCAGCTTCGCCTCGGGCTTCATCTTCTCGACCTCGTTGCCGCCGGCTGTCGCGGCCGGTGCGCTGGCCAGCGTCCGGCACATTCGGTCGAGCTCGGCCGAGCGCGAGCGTCACCAGGATCGCGTCGCCCGGCTCCGGATGCGGCTCGATCAGATCGGCGTCGCCCATATGCAGAACCCGAGCCATATCGTTCCGGTGATGGTCGGCGACGCGGTGCTGTGCAAGCAGATCAGCGACGAGCTGATCAACCGCTACGGCATCTATGTGCAGCCGATCAACTATCCGACCGTGCCGCGCGGCACCGAGCGGCTGCGGATCACGCCGTCGCCGCAGCACACTGATGCCGACATCGAACATCTGGTGCAGGCGCTCGCCGAAATCTGGGCGCGCGTCGGCCTCGCCAAGGCCGCCTGATCCAGAACCTGATCTACCCGAGCAAGACTGGCGGGGGGCGCGCCGGGCGCGGGGGTGGGGGTGGTGTGGGGGGGGGGGGGGGGGGGGCCGCGCCCCCCCCCCCCCC
>NZ_JAMKBZ010000039.1:0-37820 GCF_053772255.1 Rhodopseudomonas parapalustris
AGAGGGCTGGGGTGAGGGGGCGCCTCCGCGAATCGCAGACGCTCGGTGATGCGGAGACGCCCCCTCACCCGACCGGCCGCGCTTCGCGACGCCGGTCGACCTCTCCGCGGACGCGGGGAGAGGTGAAGTCCGCGCGAGCCGACGCGGCGCAGCATGTGAAGGTCTGCCAGGGCAAGACGTTGGCGACCGCATCAGCATTCCTTCGGGTCGACCAGACCCTTGCTGCGTTCGACGATCTCGTAGCTGCCGTTCTTGGCGACGGCGGTGTACATGTTCATCTTGCAGTGGCGCTTGCCCGGCACCATTTCGGCGGGGCCGCCCGGACCGTCGGCGATCTTGGCGTGATCGAGCGCCGCGGCGACGCCGTCGCGATCGATCTTGCCGGCTTCCTTCACCGCAGCTTCCCACAGCTTCAGGCCGCGATAGGTGCCGGTGGCGGCGCTGCCGGCGGCGAACAGGAATGTGCCAGGGAATTCCTTGTCGTACTCGGCCTGGATCTTGGCGCTGGCCGGATCGTCCTTGGCGACCGCCTTGAAGTAATCGAGGCAGCTCGCCAACCCTTCGATCTCGTTCGGCTGGTTAATGCCGAGCGTGTTCTCGTCGTAATACACGCATGACAGACGGCCGCCGTTCTTGAGGAAGCCCGCCTCATAGAGCTGCTTGAAGAACGGACCGACGCCGGGCGGGATCACGGTATTGAACACCACATCGACCTTGTTGGAGATGATGCGGTTGACCGTCGAGGAAAAGTCGATCTGATCCAGCGGGTAATACTCTTCGAGCACCACCTCGCCGCCGTTGGCTTCGATCACCTTGCGGGCATAGACGTTGAGGGTGTGGGGCCAGACGTAGTTCGCGCTCGGCAGAGCGAACTTCTTGCCGCCGTTCTTGATCAGCCACGGAATGAACTCGTCGCATTGCTGCGCCGGCGTCGGGCCGGTGCAGAACAGATACGGCGTGCATTCCTTGCCCTCGTAGAGCTGAGGATAGATGTACAGCGTCTTGCCGCGAGCGACGATGACGTCCTTGATGGCATTGCGCATCGACGAGGTGACGCCGCCGAGCACGACATCGACCTTGTCGCGCTGGATCAGCTTACGGACGTTGCCGACCGCGACCGCCTCGTTCGAGGCGGTATCCTCGATATGCAGCTCCAGCGGCCGGCCGAGCAGACCTCCGGCATCGTTGATCTGCTTCACCACCATCTTGGCGACGTTGGCGTCGGCGTTGCCGGCGTAACCGATCGGACCCGTAAGATCGGTGGCGATGCCAACCTTGATCGGGCCGGCGGCGGCATTGGCCCACCCCGCCGGGACCACCCAGCTTCCGACACCGGTGGCGATCGCGGTGCTGGCGAAGGCGAAGTTGGAGAGGAAGCGGCGACGGTTGAGCTGAAAGTCTGAGTCGCTGGACATCAGGTTAGATCCCTTTTCCCGAGACGAGGCCCTGCGGCCGGAATTTGATGAAAATGATGGCGAGCACGAAGACGAGGACGTCGGCGATCACCGGCTGGATCACCCAGGGCAGCGCCGCCGACAGCGTGCCGATGATGCCGGCACCGGCGACCGGACCAGCGAACGAGCCGACGCCGCCGACCATCACCGCGATGAAGCCCTGAATCAGGAAGCGCAGGCCGAGATCGGCGAACAGCGAGAACACCGGCACGATCAGCGCGCCGGCGAGTCCGGCGAGCGCCGCACCGAACGCGAAGGTGGCACCGTAGATCGCGTTGGTGGAGATGCCGGAGGCCCGCGCCAGCGCCGGATTTTCCAGCGACGCCCGCACCCGCAGCCCGAACGAGGTTCGCGACAGCAGCAGATAGCTGCCGATCATCACCAGCGCGGTGACCACGATGATCACCAGCCGCCAAGTCGACAGATGGACGTCGCCGACGGTGATCGAACCGCCGATCGGCTCCGGCACGGAGATATAGAGGCCGCCGATCAGACCGCGGACGATCTCGCGGATGATCAGACCGAGCGCATAGGTGCCGAGCATCGCCACGATCGGTGCGGCGTAGAACCGCCGCACGATCAGGCGTTCGAGCACCAGGCCGAACGCACCGACCAGGAACGGTGCCGCGACCATACCGGTCCACACCGGCAGGCCGGCGGTGTGGGCCAGATAGGTGATGTAGGCGCCGAGCAAGACGAACTCGCCCTGCGCGAAGTTGAAGATGCCCATCATGCTGGCGATGATCCCGAGCCCCAGAACCACCAGCACCACGATGGAGCCGAAGCTCAGGATCTCGAACAGGGCAGCGAACAGGTTTTCCATTCGGCGTTACCGGCTGATGGACATCACGCGCGGGCTACATCGTCTTCCAGTCGCCGGACTGCTCGAAGGCGTGGGCCGCTCGATAGATCGTCGGCTCGTCGAAATGCTTGCCGACCAGCATCAAGCCGACCGGCAACCCGTCGACCATGCCGCAGGGGATCGACATCGCCGGGTGATGGGTGATGTCGAACGGCGCGGTGTTGGAGATCATCTCGAAGGCACGACCGATCACTTCCTCGCGCGGCGCGTTCGGCGCCGGCAGCGGCGTCGCTTTCATCGGCGTGGTCGGCATCAGCAGCAAATCGAAATTCGCCAACGCGTGGTCGTAGGCCGCCGTGATCCGGCGGGAGATGTTGACCGCCTTGCCGTAATAGCGCGGCCCGAAGGTGTTGTTGATGTAGGTGCCGAGCAGCAGCATCATCTTGGTAGTTTCGGACAGCGAATCCGCCTGATCGCGCCAGCCGCGATGCGCCTTCATCAGCGTCGTGGAATACAGATCCGGGCGGCTGAGGCCGTAGCCGTC
Organism: Rhodopseudomonas parapalustris; assembly: GCF_053772255.1. Lineage (NCBI taxonomy): Bacteria > Pseudomonadati > Pseudomonadota > Alphaproteobacteria > Hyphomicrobiales > Nitrobacteraceae > Rhodopseudomonas > Rhodopseudomonas parapalustris. Next base: position 2,801 of record NZ_JAMKBZ010000039.1, read on the forward strand.
GCCGAACATCATGGTCTGGGTCATGCCTTCGGTGCCGATCGGCATCCACACGGCGCCGGCGAGATTGTGCGCCGGGATCGAGATTTCCTCGACGGTGGCACCGAGGCTGGCGAGCCGCTTGGCGGCTTCGCGGACACTGTCGTTGACGGCCGCTTCGGCGCCTGCCTGCTCGAAGCCTTCGCGGACGATGCCGATCTTCATGCCCTTGACGCCCTGGCCGAGCGCCTTGGTGTACTCGTGGACCTCGGGAGCGCGGATGCGCGGATCGTAACCGTCGTCGCCTGCGATGACTTCGAGCAGCAGCGCGTTGTCCTCGACGTTCGCAGTCATCGGCCCGGTGTGATCGACATAAATCTCGATCGGCATGATGCCGGTGTAGGGAACGAGGCCCCAGGTCGGCTTCATGCCGTAGGTGCCGCTGAACGACGACGGCATGCGGATCGAGCCGCCTTGGTCGCCGCCCATCGCCATATCGGCTTCGCCGAGCGCAACCACCACGGCGCTCCCCGAAGACGAGCCGCCGGCCGAGTAGCCCATCTTGTGCGGATTATGCACCGGACCATTGGAGCCGGTGTGGCTGCCGCCGGACATGCAGAAATGCTCACAATGCGTTTTGCCGAGAATCTCGCCGCCGGCATCGAGAATGCGGGTGACGACAGTGGCGTCGAAGTCCGGCACGTAGCCTTCGAGGGTCGAAGAGCCGTTCATCATCGGCACGCCGGCCAGCATGATGTTGTCCTTCAGCGCGACGGTCTTGCCCTTCAGCCTGCCCGACGACGCGCCCTTCACGCTCGACTTGCGATACCAGGCATTGCGCGGATTCTCCTCCGCGCCCGGCGTATAGCCCGGCGTGCGCGGATACTTCACCAGCGGCACTTCGTCGGGCAGCGCCGCAACCACGTTGTAAGCGTCGATCGAAGGCTGCATCAGTCCGCGGAACGAAACGATGTCCTCGTCGGTGAGTGACAGGCCGCACTGATCGGCGACTTCGAGAAGCTGCGTGGGTGTGGGAAGCGAGACGGCCAAGTTCATTCTCCTGCGCGTAGGCGGATCGGCAATGGCGACCCGGGGAGGGACACCGGCGGCGGCTCAGCAGAAGCGCCGCCGCATCATTGCGATACTACACAGGGAAATATTTTCCTTTTCAAGTATTATTTTGAAGCTCATCGATGCTGACGAGGTCAGCGCGGTTCAGAACGTGCGGAGCAATTTGAAATCCAGGCCGTCGGCTTCAGCGAGGTGCATCGTCATCCTTGCACGGCCGTCGCGGATCGTCACCTCGCCGCGCCCGCCCTGATACACCACGTTTCGTGCCGCCTGCAGCAAAGGGCGAGCCGCCAGCGTCTGCGCCTTTTCGGCGATCGTCGCCAGAAACCGCAGCCCTTCGTAGTTCGACTGCCCGACCGAGCCGATCGGCGGCGCGGTCGGGCCGAACATCCGCCGATAGGAGTCGCGGAACGCATCGTTGGCGGCGCAATCGTAGCAGCCGAAATAGCCCGAGGCGCAGAACAGATTCTCGGTGTTATCGGCGCCGATCCCGAGCAGCACCGTCTCGTCCATCGCACCGGCGAGACGCAGGATGTGCCGAGAAAGTCCCGCTTCGGCGAAGGCGCGATTAAAGGTGACGCTGTCGTTTCCGATCAGCGAGATCAGCACCGCATCGGGGCGGGCGGCGCGGATACGGTCGAGATGACGCTCGTGGTCGTCCTCGCCGAGCGGCACGAATTCCTCGCCGACAACCTGGCCACCGGCGTCCTTGATGTATTTCTTCACCGCCCGGTGCGACAGCCAAGGCCAGACGTAGTCGCTGCCGATCAGATACCAGCGCTGCGCCTTCTTTTCCCGCGCCAGCCAGTCAATCGCCGGCCGGCTCTGCCAGCGCGGCGTCTCTCCGATCGCCATCACGCCGGGCGCGCGTTCACCGCCCTCATAGACCGGGGTGTAGATGTACGGCACCCGGCCGCGGATCGCGTTGCGCAGCGCGACCCGCACCGCGCTGATGTGCGACCCCATCACGATATCGATGTCCTCACACGCGACCGACTGCGAGACGCGCTCGACCACGTCCTCGATCGCGCCACCGGCATCGCAGAACACCAGTTCGATCTCGCGGCCGAGAATGCCGCCGCGCTTGTTGATCTCGGCGGCGGCGAGCAGCGCCGCATTGGTCGACGCCGGCCCCCACAATCCTGGGGAGCCCTGGAAGGTGACGAAATTGGCGACGCGAAGCTTGTTGCGTGCACGCCGTGCGGCGGCGCCGTCGCCGTCCCCCGGTCCTTCGACCCACCGCGCATCGCCGAGCGTGCCGCGGTCGAGCAAGCCGAGCAGCGGCATTCCAGAGACACCAGTATGTCCGAGATCGACAGCCGAAAGCACGCCCTCTCCTGCTTGGTGCGGGTGGCCCCGCCGAAATCCCCTCCCCGGGTACGTCGATTGATGCTATTCGAAAATATTGAATCTTCAAGGATTGCTGTGCATATAGATGCAGCAAACTGCGCATCCGATTCACTCAAAGCGAACGATAAAGTCTCATCTTGGCCAAATCGCCCGACCGCAATCCACCGATCACGGAGCACCTCGCCTATCTGCTGGCGCAGGCCAACCGGGAGATCAACCGCCAGCTCGAAGCGCGGCTGCGCGGCGAAGGGGTGCCGGTGGAGCAGTGGCGGATTCTGAAGGTCCTGTCGGACGGCAAGGGACACTCGATGGGCGAGCTCGCCGAGGCGGTGCTGCTCAATCACCCGACCCTCACCAAGATGATCGACCGGATGGTGTCGGACGCGCTGGTTTATCGGGTCCAAGATCCGGAGGATCGCCGCAAGGTGCTGATGTACAGCTCCGATCGTGGCAAGGCACTGACCCAGCGGCTCAACGCGCTGGCGCTGAGCCAGGAAGCGCACATCGCGGAAAATTACGGCGACAAGGCCACCGCCGAGTTGAAGCGGCTGCTTGAAAGCCTGATCGACAGCGCGACCTGAGCGCATCTTCCCGTATGGCGCGCAGTGCGCGTGCGAACACCACCCCGGTCTGCAGCAACACGCCGCAAGATGCGGCGGGCGCACGGTCTATTCTGCACAATCGAACTGGCCTAGATCAGCGGGTGATGTGCCGCGGCAAGCGGCCGCCCATTCGAGTGAGGAAACATGCAGTACCGTTCGCCCTGGATGACCGAAGAGCTGGATACGTTCCGCGACCAGTTTCGTAAATTCCTCGCCAAGGACTTGGCGCCGCACAGCGACAAATGGCGCAAGCAGAAGATGGTCGACCGCTCGGCCTGGCTGAAGCTCGGCGAAATGGGCGCGCTGCTGCCGAGCGTTCCGGAGCAATACGGCGGCCTCGGCGCGAGCTTCGCCTACGACGCCGCGGTCTACGAGGATATGGAGCAGATCGTCCCGGACGCGCTGTCCGGCGTCACCGTATCCAGCGGCATCGTCGCGCACTACATTCTGAACTACGGTTCCGAAGCGCAAAAGCAGCGCTGGCTGCCGGGCATGGCGCGCGGCGAGCTGATCGGCGCGATCGCGATGACCGAACCCGGCACCGGTTCGGACCTGCAGAGTGTGCGTACCACCGCCAAGCTCGACGGCGACCACTACGTCATCAACGGCCAGAAGACCTTCATCACCAACGGCCAGAACTGCGACCTGATCATCGTGGTGGCCCGCACCGGCGGCGCCGGCGCCAAGGGGCTGTCGCTGATCGTGCTGGAGACCAAGGACAACCACGGCTTCAAGCGCGGCCGCAACCTCGACAAGATCGGCCTGCACGCCTCCGACACCTCCGAGCTGTTCTTCGAGAACGCCCGTACGCCGAAGGAGAACCTGCTCGGCGGCGAAGAGGGCAAGGGCTTCGTGCAACTGATGCAGCAACTGCCGCAGGAGCGGCTGATCATCGCGATCGGCGCCGTGGCGGCGATGGAGCGCGCCGTCGCACTGACCTCGGACTACACCAAGGAACGCCAAGCATTCGGCCAGCCGATCATCGAATTCCAGAACACCGCGTTCACGCTCGCTGAGCGCAAGACCGAAGCCTTCATCGCAAGGGTGTTCGTCGACTTCTGTCTGGTGCAGCTCATCGCCGGCAATCTCGACGCCGTCACCGCCTCGATGGCGAAATGGTGGACCACCCAGAAGCAGGTCGAGACCGTCGACGAATGCCTGCAGCTTCACGGCGGCTACGGCTACATGCAGGAATACCCGATCGGCCGGATGTTCATCGATTCGCGTATCCAGAAGATCTACGGCGGCACCAACGAGGTGATGAAGCTGCTGATCGCACGATCGCTGTAAGCGCCCGTAAGGGCGCCTCCGACGCGGCTCCACGAGAGCCTTGCGGAGGCGCCCGCGACGGTCACTCGCCGCTGTCCGAGACTTCGCGCTTGAGCCGACGCGGATCCTGCGGCTGGCCGTCCCAGGGCACCGGGCGCTCCAGCCATCGCTGGATGAAATTCCACGACCGCCGATAGCCGTTGTGCGGCAGGGTGCAGTCCGAGCAATCCTTGCGCGTCAGTCCGTTGCGATCGACGAACGTCTTGTAGGGCCCGGGACACTGGTACGCGCTGAGCGGGCAGTAGCAGAACAGGCAATTGAACTCGCGCTCGACGCCGCGATGACACGGCAGAAACGGGCACGCTTGATTGGTGAAGCCCTTGAAAGCTTCGTTAGTGGTCGTGTCTTTCGGCTCCATGACCGCTCCCTCTCGCCGCAGCACGGGACCGCGAACTCGCGGTCGCAGCGACGCTGTGGCTGGTTCTGATTGGGTGATGGCGCAAAGCGGCGGCAGTCGTCGAACGACGCTGCAAACCACCGCTGGCGCGCGGCTTCGCCTGCTAAGAAAATTCGGTCATCGCTGCTCCGCTCTCGACCCGCCGTCGATCGGTTAGATAGGTCCGTCTTCGGCCGGTCTCCTGGCTCGCGGATATCGCTTGGATCGCCTTCCCGACGCCGATGACGCCAGTGGCCTGATGATCCAGGCAGATCCGCTTACAGTTGCGGGGGCAGCTACGGAGTTGGTGAAAACACCTCACCGTATTCCCAGTTTCACCTCGCACGCGAGGCACCGAAGACGGCAAAACCAGAGCATGCGGCAGGTTCGCGCGCAAGCAAAAATGGCCAAGCCGCGGGACGGGCCAGAACCTAGCCGGGGATGCGATTGACGCACACGATACGCCAGCCGGCGCCAATCCGGTCGATCCGGGTTAGCGACAGCGGATCGACCACAAAGCTCAGCGCCGCGTCCGGCGAGCTATCGAGTGCAATCGCCAGCGCCGCCCGGATCGTGCCGGAATGGACCACCAGGACGACGTCCCCGCCGGGCAGGCGCGTCAGGCCGCGCTGCACGCGCTCGATCTGATCGACAAAACTCTCGCCGCCAGGTGGCGCCAGCCGCGCGGCATCCAGCCAGAACGCGTCGTAGGCGGGGCCGAGTTCGCGCGCCAGATCGTCGTGGCGACGCCCGGTCCAGGTCCCGAAATCCTGCTCGCGGAAATCCGGCTCCAGCAGCGGCTGAAAGCCGAGCGCCTCCGCGGTCTCGCGGGTGCGCCGGCTCGGGCTGGCCACGACCACGGCCTCCGCCGGCAGCGCCTCGCGCAGCCAATCCAGCCGCACCGTATGGCCGAGATCGACCGGAGCATCGGGCGCGTGAATCACGCCTTTCGGGCCGTCCACCGGCGCATGCCGGACCAGCCACAGCCGACCGAGGTCAGTCATCGAAATTCCTCGCGAAGCAGCGGACGACATGCCGCAACGATCGTCCCGATACGACAGAGCATGCCCGAGCCCCGGTCCGCAAGAAGCTGCGCCCGGTCTACGCCCGCCGCGAATTGCAACTTGTTCCGCCATGCAGCGTTAAGACGCATCCCGTATCAGATGATACGCCCCAAAGAGGAAGCCCGATGAAGGACGTCCACCGCGTCTTGATCGATAAGTTGCGGGAGCATTCCCGCCTGTCCGCCGAGGATCTGACCGCGATTCGGAACCTCAGCTACAGCTTGCGCCACCTCGATAGCACCGAAGACCTCGTCCAGCAGGGCGAATCGCCGAAAGGCGCTGCGCTGGTCGTCGACGGAATGGTCGGCCGGTATCATTTGCAGCACAACGGCCGTCGTCAATTTCTGTCGTTTCACATGGTCGGCGATCTGCCCGACTCGCAGGGGATGTTTCTCGAACGAATGGATCATTCGATCTGCGCGATCGGACCGGCGACCGCCGCCACAATCCCGCATCGGGAGATCCTGCGGATGTTCGAGACTCGTCCCGGCCTCGGCACGGCGATCTGGCGCGAGACTCTGGTCGACGCGGCGATCTTCCGCGAAGCGATCACCAACAACAGCGCGCGGACGATGCGAGCCCGGATGGCGCACTTGTTCTGCGAGCTGTTCTACCGCGCAGAGGTGTCGAAGCTCACCGACGGCAATTCGATGCAGCTACCGATCAGCCTGTCCCAGCTCGGCGATACGCTCGGGATGGCGATCGCGACGGTCAACCGGACGATCTCGACGCTGCGCGCCTCCAAGACGATGGACTTCCGTCACGGCGTTCTGACCATCCGCAACTGGCAGGGGGTGGCGAAGATCGGCGAGTTCGATCCCGGCTATCTGCATCTCAAGCGCCCGCCGCCCCGCTGAAGCTCTTTCGAGCTATGCTGCGGCGTCGTCCGGTTCGGGGTAGACGCCGCGCAGCACGACGTCGAAATGATCCTTCACCGCCGAGTTGCAGCGGCAGGCACGCAACCGCAACTTGTCCGCGTCGTCGACGATCAGTGCGCCTCGCCGAGTGGTGAGAATTCCCTCCTGACGAAACGCTTGCAGCACGCGGCTGGTGTAGCTGCGCCCGACCCCCAACATCGCCGCGAGCTGCTCGTGGGTGAGCGGCACCACGCTGTCGCCGGTCCGGTCCATCGCCGCGGCGATCCACTTCGCGGTTCGCTGTTCGATCGAATGGATCGCGTTGCATGCCGTCGATTGAAACATCTGGGCCATCAGACAATCGGCGTAACGCGCGAACAGGTTCTTGAAGCTCGGCGAACGATCCTTGGCGGACTGAATGTTGACGATCGGCAGCCGGACGAACGGACCGTCGAACTTGACCACGATCAGGCAATAGGCCGGCAGAAATCCCGAGCTGACGATGCCGCCGACCGCCCCTTCCCGCCCCACCAGGATGGTCTCGACGTTACGACCGTCGCCATCGGTGACTTCATACGAGACCAGGCTCGGGCCGCACGGAAAGTAAGCACTGCCGACATGGTCGCCCGGCCGGTAAAGCAGCTCTTCCGCGACCTTGGTCTCGCATCTCACATGTGGACGGATCAGCTCGTAATCGTGCGAGTTCAAAGCTCGCAACAAATTGTTATTGGGTCGCTCCGAAGAATGCAGCATCGACAGTTCCTGTGTCCACTAGTGAACGGAACAGTCAATGCAAGTTCGTTAAGTTGGTTCCAGCGTCCCAGCGAGCCACCCGATGATGCGTGTCTCCGGCCCAGGCCAGACGGACGGCTGCCTCCCGTTCACCGCATAGGCATCTATTTGGCTCTCGGCGCTCCACCCCCCTCGACAAACACGCCTTTTTGCCCTCTCGCAGCGGCGGATCGCGCGTGGACGCACGGTTGCGACACCGGGACTCAAAGCGGACTCCACCATGTCGAATGAAGTGGACCTCACGTCCTGCGATCGCGAGCCGATCCACATTCCTGGAAGAATTCAACCGCACGGCTGCCTGCTCGCGTGCGACGCGCAGGCCGTCCGCATCACCCGGACGTCACAGAACGCTGGGGCCGTGCTGGGCCGCGAGACGCCGCGCGCCGATGAACCGCTCGCCGGCTACTTCGACGAGTCCGACGCGCACGCCCTGCGCAACGCCCTGGCGCAAGCGACCGACCCCAAACGCCCCGCCTTGATCTTCGGCTGGCGCGACAGCGCGACCGGCCGCACCTTCGACGTGTCGCTGCACCGGCACGACGGCACGTCGATCATCGAGTTCGAACCGGCGGCGGCCGACGAAGCGGACAACCCGCTACGGTTGACCCGGCAGATCATCGCACGCACCAAAGAGTTGAAGTCGCTCGACGAGATGGCGGCACGAGTCCCACGCTATCTGCAGGCGATGCTCGGCTACCATCGCGTGATGATCTACCGGTTTGCAGCCGACGGCTCCGGAAAGGTGATCGGCGAGGCCAAGCGGAGCGACCTCGAGAGCTTTCTCGGTCAGCACTTCCCCGCGTCCGACATTCCGCAGCAGGCGCGTCAGCTCTACTTGAAGAACGCGATCCGGGTCATTTCGGATTCCTGCGACAGCAGCAGTCCGATCGTGCCGGAGCGCGACGCCTCCGGTGCTGCGCTCGATCTATCGTATGCGCACCTGCGCAGCGTGTCCCCGATTCATCTCGAATATCTACGCAACATGGGCGTCAAAGCCTCGATGTCGCTGTCAATCATCATTGACGGCGCGCTGTGGGGATTGATCGCCTGCCATCACTACGAACCACGCAGGGTGCCGATGGCACAGCGTGTCGCCGCCGAGATGTTCGCGGACTTCTTCTCGTTGCACTTCACCGCGGTCCATCATCAACGCCGATTTCAGACATCGCTTCGCACGCGGCGGACGCTCGATGGGCTGATGGGCGGCATGTCGTTCGATGCGTCCGTCGATGATTTCCTGCGCGACAACCTCGAGCGGATGTCCCAACTGATCCCCTGCGACGGCGTCGGACTCTGGATGAACGGCGTCTGGACCGCGCGCGGCTCGACTCCGCCACCGGCCGCGCTCCCGGCCATCCTGCAATTCCTCGCGGACCGCGACAGCAGCGATATCATCGCCACGCACGCGCTGTCGGATCGCATCGTCGCAGCGTCGGACTACGCCGGGGCCGCCGCCGGGATGCTGGCGATCCCGCTCTCGCAAACTGCGCGCGACTACCTGCTGTTCTTCCGTAAAGAACAGGTGCAGACGCTGAACTGGGCAGGCGATCCGAACAAGACTTACGACACCGGCCCGCGTGGCGATCGACTCACTCCGCGCAAAAGCTTCGCGATCTGGAAAGAACAGGTCGACCGACAATCGCTCCCCTGGAACAGCGACGATCGCGACAACGCCGCGACGGTCCAGGTCGGGCTGCGGGAGGTGCTGCTGCGCCAAAGCGAGGTGCTCTCGGCCGAGCGCAAGAAGGCCGAGGTACGCCAGCGCGTGTTGAACGAGGAATTGAACCACCGCGTCAAGAACATCCTGGCGCTCATCAAGTCGCTGGTGAATCAGCCGGCCGACGACGGCCGCTCGCTGGAGGAATTCGCTGCCGCGTTGCGCGGTCGGATCATGGCGCTGTCGTTCGCGCACGATCAGGTGGTGCGCTCCGACGGCGGCGGCGCGCTGCAGGATCTGATCCGGGCCGAGTTGTCGCCCTACCCGGCAGAACAGATCACCCTCGACGGCCCCGACATCGGCCTCGATCCGCGCGCCTATTCGGTTCTGGCCCTGGTGCTGCACGAGCTGGCGACCAACGCGGCGAAGTACGGCGGGCTGTCACGCTCCTCGGGTCGGCTGAGGGTCGCCTGGACGGTGCTCGACGACGGACGCTGCGAGATCGAGTGGAGCGAGAGCGACGGCCCGACGGTTCGTGCGCCGAGCCGGCAGGGCTTCGGCACGGTGTTGTTGAGCCGAAGCATCCCGTTCGATCTCGGTGGAACGAGCGAGGTCGACTATGCGCCGGACGGCCTGGTGGCCAAGCTGTGCATCCCGAGTAAATTCATCACGAAGACGGAGCGCCGCCAGTCCGCGCCGGCGACCGGAGACAGGTCGTTCGGTGCGGGAGAGCTGAACATCTCCGCGGCCTCGATCCTGCTGGTCGAAGATCAGTTGGTGATCGCTCTCGACGCCGAGGAAATGCTCGGCGCGATGGGTGCGAAATCGGTGATCTCGGTATCGTCGGTGGAGGAAGCCCTGCTGGCGATTGCCCAGACGCCGCCGACGCTGGCGATCCTCGACGTCAATCTCGGCAGCGCGAATTCGTTGCCGATTGCCGCCGAACTCACACGTCGCGGGATTCCCTTCATTTTCGCCACCGGTTACGGCGACACCGCGATGATCCCGGCCGATTTGCGCGAACTGCCGATCGTCCGCAAGCCGTATTCGATCGACTCGCTCCGGGTCGCGCTGTCGGCAGTCCTCGACGTCACCGACTGACCTGCGCGTCACCGCGCCAAATCAGCCAATGCCGACGCCGAGCAGCCGGTCCGCCAATTCGCGGTCCGCTCTGAAGTCAGCCGCCAGTCCGCGCCAGGCGATCCGACCGCGCTCGACCACCATCACCTCGTCGGCGAAATCGAGCGCGCGCTCGATCTGCTGTTCGACCAGCACCACCGTCATCTCGCCGGACTGCGCCAACTTGACGATGGTCTCCATCAACTGATCGCAGATCACCGGCGCGAGGCCTTCGAGCGGCTCGTCGAGCAGCAGCACGCTCGGCTTTCCGAGCAGCGTGCGCGCCAGCGACAGCATCTGCTGCTCGCCGCCCGAAAGCTGCATGCCGCCATGGTTGCGCCGCTCGGCGAGTCGCGGGAACATCGCGTACACGGACTCGAGCTCGGTCCGCGGCCGGCCTTTGAGACCGGTGAACAGATTCTCTTCGACAGTGAGTGAGCGGAAAATGTCGCGGGTTTGCGGCACATAGCCGAGCCCGGCCGCGGCACGGGCGAAGGTCTTAAGCCCAGTGACGTCGCGCTCGCCAAGACGCACCGAGCCGCTCTTGTGGGTAGTCAGCCCCATCAGCGTCGCCAGCAGCGTGGTCTTGCCGACGCCATTGCGGCCGAGCACCGTGAGCCGCCCGCCGGCCGGCACCGCGAAGCTGATGTCGCTCAGAATGCTCACCGAGCCGTAGCCGGCGCTGAGGCCTTCGACGTCAAGACGCGCGGCGGGCATCGGCATAGTTTCCCAGATAGGCCGCACGGACGGCGTCGTTTTCCTTCACCTCGGCGGGCGTGCCTTCGAAGATCAGCGCGCCGTTCGCCAGCACCAGAACGCGCCTCGCAAACTTGAACACCAGATCCATGTCGTGCTCGATCATCAGGATCGCGATCTCCGGCGACATCCGCCCGATCGCTTCGAGAATGCGCGGCGACTCGTCGTGCGGCACGCCGGCGGCGGGCTCGTCGAGCACCAGCACCCGCGGCTTCATGGCGAGGCCGATCGCCAGATCGAGCAGCCGCTGCTGACCGTAAGCCAGCTTGGTCACCGGCGTCGCCGCCAGATGACCGATGCCGAGCAGGCTGAGCACGCTCTGCCACTCGTCGCGCACGTCGGATCTGTCCATGACCGAAGAGAACATCCGCTTGGTCAGACCCCGGCGCTGCATCACCGCCAGCGCGACGTTCTCAGCGACCGTAAGGCTGGTGAACAGGCGCGTCACCTGGAAGGTGCGCACCAATCCGCCGCGGACGCGCTCCGGGATCGACGCGCCGGTGACGTCCTCGCCGGCCAGCAGGATGCGTCCGTCCGACGGCGCCAAATCTCCGGAGAGCTGATTGACCAGCGTGGTCTTGCCGGCGCCGTTCGGCCCGATCAGCGCGACGCGGTCGCCGCTCGACAGCGTGAACGAGACGTCGTCGGTGACACGCAGGCCGCCGAAGGATTTCGACAGGTGCTGGACTTCGAGCAAGGTGGTCATCGCGCCGCCCTCGCCTGTCTGAAATCGCCGATCCGTCGGGTCACCTCGTTGACCAGCCCCTTGGGGAAGAACAGCACCACCACGATCAGCAGCACGCCGACCAGGATCATCCAGTGGAACGGGCTGGCGGCCGAGACGTAATGATGAAACAGCTCGAACAGGATGGTGCCGATCAACGCGCCCCACAGATTGCCGGCGCCGCCGAGGATCAGCATGATCAGCGCTTCGGCCGAACGTTCGAAGCTGACGCTGTCGAGCCCGATCACACCGGTGTTGATCGCCGTCAGCGCACCACCGAGACCGGCGACGGCGCCGGCCACGCAGTACATCACCACCAGCCGCGGATATACCGACACGCCGATCATCCGCGTCCGCATCGTGTCGTCCTTGATGGCGCGGCACATCAGCGCGAACGGCGAGCGCACGAACCGCAGCAGCACGACCATGGTGATCAACAGCACGATCACCGAGAACACGTAGCCGGTGCGGCCGAACATGTCGAAATTGAAGATGCCGAACACCGGGCTCGCCGAGATGCCGGCCAGGCCGTCGCTGCCGCCGGTGATCGACGACAGCTTGTTGGCGAGCGCGGCGACGAGCTGACCGAACGCGATCGACAGCACGAGCTGGGGCAGACCGCGGAAGCGCGTCACCAGCAGGCCCGAGACCAGCCCGGTGGCCACGCCGGCAAGCGCACCGATCAGCAGCATCAGGATCGGATCGGTGACGCCGGCCAGACAGAAATTGCCGGCCGCATAGGCGCCGACGCCGAACAGCGCCGCATGGCCGAGCGTCGCGACACCGCAATAGCCGGTGACGAGATCGAGCGAGATCACCAGGAAGGCGAGCCCGATCACGCGTGTCAGGAACGCCAGATCGTCCGGATACACGAACCAGCCGATCGCGCCGAGCACAGCGATCACCACGGCGGCGATCAGATCGTTGCGGAGACCGGTCCACGCGGTCGTTGCAGCGGTGACGGACAAGGTCGCCATCTTTAGTGCGCCTTTCCGAACAGACCGTGGGGGAAGATGTAGACGATCACGATCACCGCGACATAGAAGAAGAACTCGCCGTATTCCGGCGCCAGATACTTGCCCGTCGTGTCGGCGAGGCCGAGCAGCAGCGACGCCGCCATCGCACCGGTCACAGAACCGGCGCCGCCGACCGAGACCACGACCAGGAACGTCACCATGTAGCGCAGCGCGTAGAACGGCTCGACCGGCAACAGCTCGGCGCCGACCACGCCGCCGAATGCCGCGAGCCCGACCGCGAGCGCGAAGGTCGCCGAATACACGATCTGGGTGCGGATGCCGAGCGCCTCGGCCATGTCGCCGTTGTCCACGGCAGCGCGCAGCCGCACGCCGAACTCGGTCTTCTCGATCATCAGCCACAGCGCCACCGCGGTGACGACGCCGCAGCCGATCACGAACAGCCGGTGCGCCGGGATCATCCGAAAGCCGAGATCGAACGGTCCCTTCAGCAATTCCGGCAGCGGAATCGGCTTCGAGGTCGGACCGAAGATGTAGTTCGCCACGCCGACGATGAAGAAGGTGATGCCGATCGTCAGCAGGATCTGCGTCAGTTCGTCGGAGCGACGATAGATCCGGCGATACAGCAGAAATTCGAACGGCACCGAGATGACGACCGCGCCGATGACCGCGATCAGGATCGCGATCGGGTAGGACACACCGAGCGAGGTGAGCGCGAACGAGGCAAAGTAGCCGCCGATCATCGCGAACGCGCCGTGTGCGAGATTGACCACCCGCATCAGGCCCATCATGATCGACAGACCGATCGAGATCGTGAACAGCACCATGCCGTAGGCGAGAGCGTCCGGGAGGATTCCGAGAATCGTCCGCATCACAGAGCCGCCCACGCGGACGCCACCGATCTGGTTCGATTCAATTCAGCCTTCACAACCTCACTCCCGACTCCACTGGGCGCGCTGACCGTCGAGCTCGACGCGCTTTCCTTGCGCGGATCGCGATCCGCTTCGCTGGAAACCGCTATAGTCGAGCAGAGCCCTCCGCGCCAAGTCACGAACCAAGCGCGAAGGGCCCAAAGTTTCGGCTTACTGCTTAACCAGTCCCCAGTCCGGCTGATCCTTGAAGGTCTCGATCTCCTTGTTGATCAGCTTGCCGTCCTGCTTCACCACTTCCCGCAGATAGACGTTCTGGGTGATGTGGCGGGTGGTCGGATCGATCGACACCGGTCCGCGCGGGCTGGTCCACTTCATGCCTTCGACCGCCTTGATCGCCTTGTCGGGATCCTGCTTGCCGCCGGTCGCCTCGATCATCTTGTAGATCAGGCGAGCGCCGTCATAGGCCGCGACCGACGTCATGGTGATGTCCCCGAGCTTGGCACCGCCCTTTTCGAGCTGGGCCAGGAACGCCTTGTTCTCGGGCGAGTCGTGCGACACCGCGTAGTGATAGGTCGACAGGATGCCGATGCCGGAATCGCCGATATTGGGCAGATCAGGTTCGGTCACGACGTCGCCGGTCGACATCAGCTTCACGCCGTCCGCCTTGAGGCCGTTGTCGATATAGGCTTTGACGAAGCCGAGCGTCGGCGGGCCGGCCGGCAGGAAGGTGAAGATCATGTCGGCGCCCGAATTCTTGATGCGCTGCATGATCGGCCCGAAATCGGTGGTGGACAGCGGCATCCGGATCGCTTCGACGACGCTGCCGCCTTCGGCCTCGAAGGTCTTCTTGAACGCCGTTTCTGCGTCGATGCCCGGACCGTAGTCGCTGACCGCGATCGCGACCTTCTTGGCGCCCTTCTGCTTGGCGACCTTCGCGGCCGGCACGGTGTTCTGGAACATCGTGAACGAGGTGCGGACGATGTACGGGCTCTTCTCGGTGATCGACGAGGTGGCGGCGTTCAGCACCACCATCGGCACTTTGGCTTCCTGCAGCAGCGGCGCCACCGCCATCGCGTCCGGCGTGAAATACAGGCCGGCGATGTACTGCACCTTCTCCTTGACGATCAGTTCCTGCGCCAGCGCCTTCGACTGCGCCGGATTGGGCGAGACCTCGTCGCGATAGACGAACTCGACAGTGTGACCGCCGACCTTGTTGCCGTGTTCGGCGACCCAGGCGTCGATACCCATCTTGAAGTTCTGGCCGAAGAGCGCGTATGGCCCCGACATGGTGCCGATCACGCCGACCTTGATGGTGTCGGCGTGGGCGCCTGCCGCGACGAACGACAAGGCCGCTGCCGCGCAGACCGTTCGAAGTCCCTTCATGTTCTGCTTCCTCTCCTCTGGCTGACGAAACGATTGCGGCTTACCGCTAGAACATCTCGAAATATTCGCGCTGCTCCCATTCGGTGACTTCGGCCTGGAAGCGCTCGATCTCGGCGTTCTTGATGAAGGTGTAATAGTCGATGAATCCGTCGCCCATGGTGGTGCGGAAGAACGGATCGTCGCGCAACGCGAAAATCGCCTCGCGCAGCGATTTCGGCAACAGGTCGGCCTGAGCTTCGTAAGGCGTGTCCGCGGACGGGCCGGGATCGAGCTTGCGATCGACGCCGTCGAGGCCGGACAGGATCTGCGACGCCATGTACAAATACGGGTTGGCTGCCGGTTCGCCGACCCGGTTCTCCATCCGTGTGGCGCGATCGCCGGGCCCGCCGAGAACGCGGATCATCACGCCGCGATTATCACGGCCCCAGATCGCGCGATCCGGCGCCAGCGAGTACGAACGATAGCGCTTGTAGCCGTTGATCGTCGGCGTGGTGAACACGGTGGCGGCACGGGCGTGGTGCAACAGCCCCGCGAGATAGTGCCTGCCGAGATCGGACAGCACCTCGGTCTGCGACACGAAGGCGTTGCTGCCGTCGGTGCGCGACACCAGCGACTGATGCAGATGCCAGCCGGACGACACCACATTGGGAATCTTTGGCCGGCACATGAAGGTGGCGTGATAGCCGTGCCGCCGACAGATCTGCTTCACCGCGCTACGGAACAGCACCATCAGATCGGCTGGCATCAGCCCGACGGTCGGCTGGAAGGTGAATTCGCACTGGCTCGGCCCGAACTCGACTTCCATCGAGCGCAGCGGCAGGCCGAGCGCCATCACGTCGTGGCGGATCAGGTCGAGCACCGGCTCGATCTGATCGTAGCGCTGCTCGGTGAGGTACTGATAGCCGTGGGACAGCAGGCTGACAGCCGGCGGCTCGCCGGGCTGCCCGGCATGCTCCGGCGACATCATCACGTCGTCGAGCTTGAAGACGTGGAATTCGACCTCGAGCCCGGCCATGTAATCATAGCCGCGGTCGGCGAGCTGCTTCAGTACCGACCGATACAGCCCGCGGGTCGCGAACGGCACCGGCTGACCGTTGCCGAAATACAGATCGCACAGCACCCAGCCGGTCTTCGGCGCCCAGGGCAGGACGCGGAAGGTGGTCGGATCAGGCAGCATGATAGCGTCGGCGCCGCCTTCCATCTCTTTGATGCCGAAGCCGCCGCCGGCCTTGAACACCGGAAAAACCGTGCGGTGCGAGGTGTCCTTGCACAGCATCGTGGTGGTGATCGAGGCGCCGCTGTCGAGACAGTTCAGCGCCTCGGCGGTGATCAGCGTCTTGCCGCGCAGAATGCCGTGTTGATCGGGGAACGAGAACCGGATGGTCTCGAGCCCCTGCTCCTCGGCGATCCGCCGTACCCGCGCTGCCGCCTCGATCTGCTCGTCAGACCAGAGACCGTACTTCTCAACCAGACTCAACGCTCGTTCCTCGATCCGTTGCCGTGCAGTCTCATTCCGCCGCCGTCAGATGCGGCACCTTCGCCGCGATCTCGGACGGCACCGGCGCGGCCCATGGCGCGCCGCGGCGACGCTTGACGTCGACCTCCATCCAATAGGTTTCCCAGCCGCGGCTCGGCCCGATGCCGTCCATCGTCGCCGGCCCCTGGATCGCGCGCGCGGCGGCCTCGTCGAGCGCCAATAGCGGCCTGGCGCCGGAGGCGGCCTTTTCGATTTCCTGACGCAGCAGCCGGCGATACTGAATGATCGCCTTGTCGCTCTGACCGAGATGCTCGCGGGTACGATCCTGGATCGCGCCCATCGACTCCACCGCCCACTGGTCGTGCACGTTGATGTCCAGCCCCATGCCGGTGTAGGTCGCGGTGGCCTGCTCGTGCGGATCGAATCCGTAATCGTTGGTCTTGTTCTTGCGCGACTTGTAGTCCGGCAGTTCGTAGAGTTCGAGGCGCTGATCGCGCATCTTCACCTTGTCGACCGGCGCCGCGTAGCTGGTGAAGATCGCGTACCAGTAGCAGTGGGTATCGTCGACTGGGACGTGCCACTGCGTGATCGTCATCTCGGTGCTCATCGGGATGACGAAGCCGTGCGGGAACAGCTGATTGGTGACGCGGACGTGGGTGCGTTCGTCGTCGATCTCGCGCAGCGCGATCAGCCGCAGGCCGTATTCGGTGTGCTCGACATTGATGATCGGACGATCGTATTCGCGCAACACCTTGGTCATCGGCAGATCGCTGCCCGCCGAGGCGCCGCGGAACTGCTTGCCGTAGGCTTGCGAAGTGTCTTCATCCTCGAAGAAGCGGTGCAGGAACGAGGCATGCGCCGGATCGATGCCGACCTCGAGCGCCTGCAGCCAGTTGCATTCCATCAGGCCCTTGAATGCGAACACATGGGTGTCGGGCGCGATGAAGCAATCGATCTCCGGAAACGCCGGCGGCTCGCCCGCGCCGAGATAGGCCCACAGGATCCCGCCTTTCGCGACGACCGGAAACGCGCGCTGCTTGATGTTCTTGCACAGGGGCGAGCCGGCCGGCTCGGCCGGGGTTTCGATGCAGTTGCCATCGACGTCGAACAGCCAGCCGTGGAAGGCGCAACGTAGTCCGCCGTTCTCGAGCCGCCCGAAGGCGAGATCGGCGCCGCGATGCGGACAGTCGCGATCGACCAGGCCGTAGCGCCCGGTCTCGTCCTTGAACAACACGAAATCTTCGCCGAGCAGCCGCACCGGCTTGATCGGCCGCTCGCCTTCGAGCTCGTCGACCAGCGCGGCCGGCTGCCAATAGGCGCGCATCAGTTTGCCGCAAGGTGTCCCCGGCCCGACCCGGGTGATCAGATCATTCTGTTCCTGACTCATCATGGCGTTGGCCTCCTTCGCGCAGCCTCGGCCGGCTGCCTTCTGGTGAGCGCGCGGTCGAAGGCGGTCCGCAAACACGGCAGCCCATCGCTGCCATAGCTGCAGACCTCGATCGTGACCATTCCTTCGCCGCCCGCCGAA
Organism: Rhodopseudomonas parapalustris; assembly: GCF_053772255.1. NCBI lineage: Bacteria > Pseudomonadati > Pseudomonadota > Alphaproteobacteria > Hyphomicrobiales > Nitrobacteraceae > Rhodopseudomonas > Rhodopseudomonas parapalustris. The sequence continues at coordinate 20,708 of NZ_JAMKBZ010000039.1, forward strand.
TTGTTCAATAGACGAACATATGTTCGTTTAGAATGAGACTGCCTCTAAAGAGCAAACGAGGCAAGCGCAAATTCTGCGCGTTCAGCGCCTAGGCTCGCATCAGACCGACCTCCTGCGAGCGAACTTGTGTTCGCACAGCGGACAGTCGTATAGGTCAGCGGTTAATCGCCGCGGCTCAGTCTCTTTCCAACATCCGGGCATCGCCCCATACTAAAGTACCGATCGATGCCTAAATTGAAACGAACCCCGGACGACGTTACGCGCGAGAGCGCCGAATTCATCGAGAGCCTGGCGCGCGGCCTGCGGGTGATCGAAGCCTTTGGCACCGAGCAGCGACCGATGACACTGAGCGACGTCGCAAAAGCCTGCGGCCTGCCGCGCGCCACCGCACGCCGCATCCTGCTGACGCTGCAAACCGCCGGATTCGTCAGCAGCGACGAACGGCTGTTCGCCCTGACCCCGCGCGTGCTCGGCCTCGCCTCGGCGTATCTGGCGTCGAACCAGATCAGCGCTGTGCTGCAGCCGTTGATGGACCGGGTCTCGGCAGACGCCAAGGAAGTCTGTTCGCTAGCGATTCTGGACGGCGACGATGCGGTGTTCGTGGCTCGCGCCAGTCCGGCGCGGGTGTTCTCAGCGGGCATCGACCTCGGCTATCGGCTGCCGCTGTTTTGCACTTCGGTCGGCCGGGTGTTGCTCGGCCGGCTCGGCAACGACGAGCTGGCCGCCATCATCAACGGCATGACGCTGACCAAGCAGACCGAACAGACCATCGTCGACAAGCCGACGGTGATCGCCACCATCATCGCCGATCGCACCAAAGGCTATTCGCTGGTCGACCGCGAAGCCGAACCCGGCTTCCGCTCGGTCGCGGTGCCGATCCGCCGTTACGACGGCACCATCGTCGCAGCAGCCAATATCGGCGCTCATGTCGATCGCATCACCACCGGCGAAATGATCGACCGCTTCCTGCCGCTACTCAAAGCGATGGCCGAAGAAGCCAAGCCGCTGATGATGTGAACGGGCCTGACGCCGGCGAATTCTCTCATCCGGTCGGCCGAGTCCTTCGCTCCGAAATCGCCCGCCGCAACACACGCGACAGCGCCTCGACCGAATAAGGTTTCTGAATCAGCTCGAAGCCTTGGTGCGCGTTCTCGGCGAGCACGCTGCTGTACCCGCTGGTCAGGACCACCGGCAGCCCTGGATAACGCTCGCGGATGATGGTTGCCAGTTCGACGCCGTTCTTGCCGGGCATGATCACGTCGGAAAACACCAGATCGAACGCGAACTCGTCTTCGGCCAATGCGGCCAGCGCTTCGTCGGCGGTCTTGGCCCATTTGATAGCGTAGCCGAGATCCTGCAGCAGCTCGGTCGAAAACTTCCCGACCTCGAGATTGTCCTCCACCACCAGGATGCGATGACCGAGGCCGCCGGCCGGATCTGCGGGAGACTGTGCCGCGGCCACGGTCAGCTCCGGAGGCTGCGCCTGAGGCAGGTAGATGGTGAAGGTGGAGCCTTGCCCAGGTGTGCTCTGCACCGCGATCTCTCCGCCGGACTGTTTGGCAAAGCCGAATGCCTGGCTGAGACCAAGGCCGGTGCCGCGCCCAACCTCCTTGGTGGTGAAGAACGGCTCGAAGATCACCTCGATATGAGCGGGCGCGATGCCGCTGCCGCCATCGGTAACCGAGACCGCGACGAATGCCCCCGGCCGCGCCGGCTGCGCCCGCACCGATGGAATTTCATCGACCGGCCGCAGCGCGATCGTCAGCTTGCCCTCGCCGTTCATTGCGTCGCGGCCGTTGACGGCGAGATTGACCAGTGCGGTCTCGAACTGGCCGACGTCGGCGACGGCGTAGCTCGGACCGGCGCCAGTCTCGACGTCGATCTCGACACGGCTGCCGACCAGCGGACGGATCAAATTGGCGATGCTCTGGATCTGGGCCGCGACATCGAACACCACCGGCGACAGCGGCTGCCGGCGCGCGAATGCCAGCAATTGACCGGTGAGCTTCGAGGCGCGGTCGGCCGTATCGGAGATCGCATCCACATAGCGGCGGCGGCGCTCCTCCGGCAGATCGCGCCGGCGCAGGAAATCCACCGCGGAGCGGATGATGGTCAGCAGGTTGTTGAAGTCGTGTGCGACGCCGCCGGTGAGCTGCCCGACCGCTTCCATCTTCTGCGCCTGTCGGAGCGCTTCCTCATTGCGCCGGCGCTCGGTCGAGTCGATGCCTTCCGCCAGCACCGCCATGATGCCGCCCTGCGCATCGGACACCGGCCGCAGCGAGAAATCGATGTGGCGCGGCCCGGCGGCGAGCTGCAGTTCCAGCTCGGCGCGCGCGGTCTGGCCCGCGCAAGCCGAACGAAACGCCCGCTCGATCGCTTCCGAGGCCCCGGCTGTGGCGAAGAACCACGGCGTCTTCCAGAATAGCGAGCCCAACACCTGGGCAGGCCCGGCCGCGATACCGGCGAGCGCCGTGGCGTTGACGTAGAGCAGACGCCCCTTCAGATCGAGCAGGCCCTGATACTGATTGGTGGTCTCCAGAATCGCCCGAAGCTGCGACTCGCTGGAATGTAGTTGCGCGGTGCGCTGCGCGATCAGCCGCTCCAAGGTGTCATTGACGTTGCGCAGGTCGATCTCGGCCTGTTTGGCCGACGTGATGTCGTGAGCGACGCCAATGAATCCGATGTGACGACCGGTCGGGTCCCATCGCGGCTGCGACTCCGACCTGATCCACCGCCATTGCCCGTCGGCCCGGCGATAACGACCTTCCAGATGGAACGGTTTCAGCGAGGCTTCGCCGGCGAGGCTGTTGCGCACCACCTCGGCGGCATCATCGGGATGGATGATGCTGCGCCAATCGAACCGCAGCGCCTCCTCGTAAGGCACGCCGATGAATTCGCAATAGGCGCGATTGGCGAAGCTGCGGGTGCGGTCGAGCCGCGTCACCCAGATCGGCACCGGCGCGCTGTCGGCGATCAGCCTGAAGCGCTGCTCGCTTTCGCGCAGCATCTCGCGGGCGAGCGCGCGGTCGGTGATGTCGATATGCGCGCCGACCATCCGCACCGCCCGGCCCGATGCGTCGCGCTCGATCCGCCCCTCCGCCGCGATCCACCGCACTTCGCCGTCGTTCGGGCGGATGATGCGATACTCGGACGAATAGCGGTCGGAGGATCCCTTGATGAGATCGAGAAACTGCCGCTCGGCGCGTTCGCGATCCTCCGGGTGCAACCGCCGGACCCAGTCTTCATGCGTCTCGTTGACGGCGTCGGGTGGCAGGCCGTGGATCGCCAGATACTCCGGCGACCGGTGATTTCGGAACCCGGCGGTCAGATCCACCACCACACCGCCCACCCTGGCGATGCGCTGGACCTCCGCCAGTTCTCTTTCACGATCGATGAGCGCCTGCTCCGACGCCGACAGTCTGTCGTTCATCTTCGCCCCTGCTGCGCCTGATCGGCCGAGCCTAGCGCAAACGCCCGGTTGGCGTCGACGCCGATGGAGGACGAGACCAAGCGCGGTCGACGGTGACACACGATCGTACCTGCATCGCCAGTCGCGTGGCCAATTTGATCAAACAACCGCCGTCGGTTGCACATTGTTTGTGCGCCGCAATACTTCCAAACGCCAGAAAGTTGGGGCAACAATTATGACCAGAGTTGGCGGCTAGGGTTCCGGTCTGTACGCAGACGCTGGTCCGAGAGCTGCCGCCCGAAGGGAGAAATCCTTCGGACGCACGGCGGGACAAAAGCCCGGGAGACCTCGTAAGCCGAGGAATTGGCAAACGATGGTCCATGTCAATTCCTCATCGTGACCAGATTCTGAGGAATGATCCGATGCGGAAGACTCGTTTGCTATGTTCTCTGATCCTCGCCGGTTCGATCGTCGCCCTGAGCGTCGCTGGCGCCTCCGCCGCCCCCAAGAAGGACTTCAAGGTCGCCTGGTCGATCTATGTCGGCTGGATGCCGTGGGGTTACGCCGCCGACACCGGCATCGTGAAGAAGTGGGCGGACAAATACGGCATCACCATCGAGGTGAAGCAGTTCAACGACTACGTCGAGTCGATCAACCAATATACCGCGGGCTCCTATGACGCGGTGACCATCACCAACATGGACGCACTGTCGATTCCCGCCGCCGGCGGCGTCGACATCACCGCGGTGATCGTCGGCGACTTCTCCAACGGCAACGACGCGGTGATCCTGAAGGACAAGAAGGATTTCGCCGCGATCAAGGGCCAGAAGGTCAACCTGGTCGAGTTCTCGGTGTCGCACTATCTGCTCGCCCGCGCCCTCGAAACCAACAAGATGAGCGAGAAGGACGTCAAGGTGGTCAACACCTCCGACGCCGACCTCGCCGCCGCCTACAAGACGTCAGACGTCACCGCGGTGGTGACCTGGAATCCGATCGTCTCCGAAATCCTCGCCTCGCCCGACGCGCACAAGGTGTTCGACTCCTCGCAGATCCCGGGTGAAATCATGGATCTGATGGTCGCCAACACCGCTGTGGTGAAAGACAACCCGAACTTCGCCAAGGCGCTGGTCGGAATCTGGTACGAGACCATGGCGAAGATGACGGCGGACGGCGCCGACGCCAAGGCCGCCAAGGAAGCGATGGCGAAGGCCTCCGGCACTGATCTGGCCGGCTTCGAAAGCCAGCTCGCCTCGACCAGGCTGTTCAGCAAGGCCGCGGACGCCGACGCCTTCACCAAGAGCGCCGCGATCGGCAACACCATGGACCGCGTCCGCAAGTTCCTGTTCGAGAAGGATCTGCTCGGCAAGGGCGCGAAGTCGGCCGACGCCGTCGGCATCGAACTCGCGGACAAGAGCGTGCTCGGCGACAAGGCCAACGTGAAGCTGCGGTTCGACCCGAGCTTCATGGACATGGCTGCGGCCGGCAAGCTGTAAGCGATCACGTCACAAGCCAAGCCGGAGCGCGACGATGCGATGGGTGAACATCAGGCCTGGACGGCAACTCGCCATCTACATGGCGGCGCTGCCGTTCGTGCTGGTGATCATTGCGTATCTGCTGGGCTCCGGCGCTAGGCTGGCGGAGAATCCGAACGACAAGCTGCTGCCGGCGCTGTCCAGCATGGGCCAGGCGGTCAAGCAGATGGCGTTCCAGCTCGACGCCCGCACGGGCAGCTATCTGATGTGGGTCGACACGCTGGCGAGCGTCGAGCGACTGGCGGCAGCGCTGGCGATCTCGACGTCGCTGGCGCTCCTGATCGGGATCGTGATCGGTCTGCTGCCGGCCGCCAACGCGCTGCTCGGCCCGTTCGTGTCGGTGACCTCGATGGTGCCCCCGCTGGCGCTGCTGCCGATCCTGTTCATCGTGATGGGGCTCGGCGAGACCTCCAAGATCGCGCTGATCGTGATCGGCACGCTGCCGGCAATGATCCGCGACCTCGCCATGCGGGTGATGGAGCTGCCGCGTGAGCAACTGATCAAGGCGCAGACGCTCGGGGCCTCGACCTGGCAGATCGCGCTGCGCGTGGTGCTGCCGCAGATCCTGCCGCGGCTGATCGACTCGCTGCGGCTGCAGCTCGGCCCCGCCTGGCTGTTTCTGATCGCCGCCGAAGCGATCGCCTCCGACTCCGGTCTCGGCTATCGCATCTTCCTGGTGCGGCGTTATTTGGCGATGGACGTGATCATTCCCTACGTGGTGTGGATCACGCTGCTCGCCTTCGCGATGGACTTCGCGCTGCGTCTTCTGCAGCGCAAGGCATTCCCCTGGTTCGCATCGGTGAGGGCGGAATGAGCGCGATCCGCTTCGAAGACGTCTGGAAGGAATACGGCGACCACATCGTGCTGGAGCGGATCACGCTCGACGTCGCGCCGCGCGCCTTCCTCGCGCTGGTCGGCCCATCCGGCTGCGGCAAGACCACCTTCCTGCGGATGCTGCTCGGCGAGGAAGCGCCGAGCCGCGGCCGCATCCTGATCGACGGCGAACCACTCAGGCCCGAGCCCGACGCCGATCGCGGCGTCGTGTTCCAGCGCTATTCGGTGTTTCCGCATCTCACCGTGCTCGACAATGTGCTGCTCGGCCGCGAACTGCAGCAGTCGCGGCTGCTCGGCCGGCTGTTCGGTCAGGCCAGGCGTGCGGCGACCGAGCAGGCGATGACGCTGCTCGACGAGGTCGGGCTGAAAGGCCACGAGACCAAATATCCGTCGGCACTGTCCGGCGGCATGCAGCAGCGGCTGGCACTGGCGCAGGCGATCATGCGCGGTCCGAAGATCCTGCTGCTCGACGAGCCGTTCGGCGCGCTCGATCCGGGTATCCGCGCCGACATCCACGTCCTGATGAAGCGGCTGTGGAACGAGACCGAGCTCACCGTGGTGATGGTCACGCACGACCTGTCCGAAGCGTTCAGCTTGGCGACAAGGGTGATCGCGTTCGAACGCAATCGCAACCGCCCCGAAGAGCGCGAGCGCTACGGCGCCACGATCTCGCGCGACCTCGAAATCTTTCCGCGGCGCGTCGCGCAGCCACACCCCGACCATCCGATCCGCTCCGGCCGGGACGACCCGGCCGCACAGGGAGCATGAGCCGGGACGACCCGGCATTTGTTCACCGTGAGGACAGCATGATCCTGACCGAGCAAGAGAAGGCCGAAGTCGAGGCCAACCGCCAGCGCTACGAACAGCACAAGGCGCTGGGCCAGCAGCAGGCCCCGAAAGCACTGCCGCCGCCGACTCCGCGCGACGGCGCGCCGATTCCACCGGAGACCGTCATTCATCGCGAGACCGTGCCCGGAGGCTGGTACTACGTGACCAAGCTCGGCCGCGGCGAAGCGCTGCGCATTATCAATACGGACGGCAACTCCTGCGTCAGCATCCAGGCTTGGAATGCGCGCGATCCCAGCGAGCGGTTGAACCACGCCGACACCATCAAGGTGCAGTGGGCGGCGTCCTTGCGCAAAGGCCGGGTGATCCTGTCCGACATGGGCCGGGCGCTGCTGTCGATCATCGAAGACACCAGCGGCGCGCACGACACCATGGTCGGCGGGTCCACTGCGGCGACCAATGCGGAGCGCTACGGCACAACCGGCCTGCGCAACACCCGCGACAACTTCGTGCTCGCCGCCGGAAAGCTCGGGCTCGATCGCCGCGACGTGCATCCATCGATCGGATTCTTCGCACCGGTCGCCGTCGACTCGCAGGGCCGGTTCGAATGGCACGGCGAACGCCGCAACAATGGCGACTTCGTCGATCTACGCGCCGAGCTCGACCTGCTCGTCGCGGTGTCGAACTGTCCGCATCCGCTCGACCCATCCCCCAGTTACGCACCGGGCGATGTCGAGATCATCCGCTATCAGGCCCCCGAACCGGCGGCCGACGACCTGTGCCGCAACGTGTCACTCGAAGCCAAGCGCGCGTTCGAGAACAACGCCTTCTATCTCGCTGGCGCCGCAGGGAGGGCCTGAGCATGACCGCGATTCCCGCTTCCGCCCGCATCGTGCTCGACACCGAGATCCCAGCGCGCGTGCCGTGGTCGGCGATCATCCGCAAGGGCCAGACGCTGCGCATCGTCGACAGCCACGGCCAGCAGGCGGTCGACACCCTGTTCTACGCCGCCGATGATCACGGCGAACGCTACAGCGGCCAGGATACGCTGCGCGCCCAGGGCTCGGCCTACGTCACCACCGGCACGCGGATCATGTCCACCGAGGGCCGCACCATGCTGCGGATGGTGGCGGACAGTTGCGGTCTGCACGACACGTCCGCCGGCGCCTGCTCGTGCGAGAGCAACACCGTGCGGTTCGGGCACCAAACCAAATATCTACACGCCTGCCGCGAGAACTTCGTGCTGGAGGCCGCCAAGCACGGCCTGTCGAAGCGCGACATCGTGCCGAACCTGAACTTCTTCATGAACGTCCCACTCGACACGTCCGGCAATTTCACCGTGGTCGACGGCGTCTCCAAGCCCGGCGACTACGTCGAGATGGTAGCCGAGATGGACGTGCTGTGCCTGATCTCGAACTGTCCGCAGGTCAACAATCCCTGCAACGGCTTCTTCCCGACGCCGATCCAGGTGGTGATCTACGAGGCAGGCGAGGACTGATCATGTTCAGCAAAGTTCTGATTGCCAACCGCGGCGAAATCGCCGGGCGGATCGGCCGCACCTTGCGCCGGATGGGGATCGCATCGGTGGCGATCTATTCGGACGCCGACCGTTTCACCCGCCCGGTACGCGAGGCCGACGAAGCGGTGCGTGTCGGCGGCGACGCCGCCAGCGACAGCTATCTGAATGTCGACGCCGTGATCGACGCTTGCCTCTCAACCGGCGCGCAGGCGGTGCATCCCGGCTACGGCTTTCTGTCCGAGAACCGCGGCTTCGCGGAGCGGCTGAAGCAGCACGGCATCGCCTTCATCGGTCCGCGCCCCGAGCATCTCGAGGCGTTCGGCCTGAAGCACCGCGCCCGCGAACTGGCGCAGGCCAGCAACGTACCGTTGCTGCCCGGCACCGGGCTGATCGACAGCATCGAAGAAGCGCTCGACGCCGCCGGCCGCATCGGCTTTCCGCTGATGCTGAAGAGCACCGCCGGCGGCGGCGGCATCGGCATGCAGCTCTGCCACGACGAGGCGACGCTGCGCGAGCGCTTCGCCACCGTGCAGCGCACCGCCCGTGCCAGCTTCGGTGACGCCCGGGTTTATCTGGAACGCTTCGTCGCCGATGCCCGGCACATCGAAGTGCAGATCTTCGGCGACGGCCAAGGCAACGTGATCGCGCTCGGCGAGCGCGACTGCTCGCTGCAGCGGCGCAATCAGAAAGTGGTCGAGGAAACCCCGGCCCCTGGCATCTCGGACGAAATGCGGACGCGGCTGCACCAGGCCGCGGTCGCGCTCGGCCGAAGTGTCGCCTACGAATCCGCCGGCACCGTCGAATTCATCTACGATGTCGCCCGCGACGAGTTCTACTTCCTGGAAGTGAACACCCGCCTGCAGGTCGAGCATCCGGTCACCGAAGCCGTGTTCGGCGTCGATCTGGTCGAATGGATGGTGCACCAGGCTGCCGGCGACAGCCCGATCGCCAGCTACACACCGCCTCCACCCCAAGGCGCAGCGATCGAAGTGCGGCTGTATGCGGAAAACCCCGGTGCCGGCTTCCGGCCTTCGGCCGGCCGGCTGACCCAGGTAGCGTTTCCAGATGACGCGCGTATCGATGGCTGGATCGGAACCGGCGACGAGGTGACGCCGTTCTACGATCCGATGCTGGCGAAGTTGATCGTCCACGCGGACGACCGCGACGCGGCGATCGACAAGATGATCGGCGCGCTCGCCGCCACCACCGTCGCCGGGATCGAGACCAATCTCGATTACTTGCGCGCGATTGCGGCGTCCGATCTGTTCCGCAGCGGCAAGGTCGCCACCAAGGTACTGGCCGATTTCAGGTTCGCGGCGCGCACCATCGACGTGGTGGCACCGGGCGCGCAGTCCGGGCTGCAGGAGTTGCCTGGCCGGCTGCATCTATGGCACGTCGGCGTGCCGCCGAGCGGACCGATGGACGAGCGCTCGTTCCGCCTCGCCAACCGCATCGTCGGCAATCCGGAAACCACCGCAGCGTTCGAACTCACCGTCAGCGGCCCGACGCTACGCTTCAACGCCGACGCCGTGGTGGCGCTGTGCGGCGCCGGCATGGCGGCGAAGCTCGACGGTGTGGCTGTCGGCAACGATACACCGATCGCGGTACGTGCCGGCCAAATGCTGGCGATCGGCAAGATCGAGGGCGCCGGTCAGCGTTGCTATCTCGCCATCCGCGGCGGCTTCGATGCGCCCGAAGTGTTCGGCTCTCGCGCGGTGTTCACGCTCGGCGCGTTCGGCGGCCACGCCACCGGCGCGCTGAAGGCCGGCGACGTGCTGCATTTCGGCTCCGCCGCACCGGTCGCGGAGCCCCGCGCGCTGACAGACGAGGAGCGGCCAGCGCTGACGCGGGCGTGGCAGATCGGCGTGATCTACGGCCCGCACGGTGCGCCCGACTTCTTTCGTAACGACGACATCGCGACGCTGTTCTCCTCGGACTACGAGGTGCACTTCAACAGCGCCCGCACCGGCGTGCGGCTGATCGGACCGAAGCCGCAATGGGCCCGTGCCGACGGCGGCGAAGCGGGCCTGCATCCGTCCAACATCCACGACAACGCCTATGCGGTCGGCGCGATCGACTTCACCGGCGACATGCCGATCATCCTCGGTCCCGATGGCCCGAGCCTCGGCGGCTTCGTCTGCCCGGCCGTGGTGGCGCGCGACGAATTATGGAAGATCGGTCAGCTCAAGCCCGGCGATAAGCTCCGCTTCGTGCCGGTGACGCGCGCCGATGATCCGGTCGCGGGTCCCACCGTGATCACCGCGCCTGCCGAGCTCGGCTCGGCGATCGTCGGCCGCCGTGACGATGGCGAGATCCCGGTGGTGTATCGCCGTGCCGGCGACGACAACCTGCTGGTCGAATACGGCCCGATGGAGCTCGACATCGCGCTGCGGCTGCGGGTTCACGTACTCGCCGAGGCGGTGCAGAAAGCAAGCCTGCCGGGCCTGATCGATCTCACGCCGGGAATCCGCTCGCTGCAGATCCACTATGACAGCAAGGTGATGTCGCGCCGCAAGCTGCTCGACGTGCTGGCGACAATCGAGCGCGAACTGCCCTCGGTCGAAGCGATGGCGGTGCCGAGCCGCGTCATTCACCTGCCGCTGTCGTGGAACGATCCGCAGGTGGTGCTGGCGATGCGCAAGTATCAGGAGCTGGTGCGCCCCGATGCGCCGTGGTGCCCGTCCAACATCGAGTTCATCCGCCGCATCAACGGTCTTGCCAGCGAGGACGACGTCAAGCGCATCGTGTTCGACGCCAACTATCTGGTGCTCGGCCTCGGCGACGTCTATCTCGGCGCACCGGTCGCCACCCCGGTCGATCCGCGGCACCGCCTGGTCACCACCAAGTACAATCCCGCCCGCACCTGGACGCCCGAAAACGCCGTCGGCATCGGCGGCGCCTATATGTGCATCTACGGCATGGAAGGCCCCGGCGGTTATCAGCTGTTCGGCCGCACCATCCAGGTCTGGAACACCTGGCGCACCACCGAAGTGTTCAAGCCGGGCCATCCCTGGCTGCTGCGGTTCTTCGACCAGATCCGATTCTTCCCGGTGACGCCGGAAGAACTGCTCGACGCCCGCGCCGCGTTTCCACACGGCGGCTATCCGCTACGAATCGAAGAAACGACGTTCTCCTACGCCGACTACAAGGCGTTCCTCGCGCGCGAAGCCGACGGCATCACGGCGTTCAAGACCCGTCAGCAGACCGCGTTCGAGGCCGAACGCCAACGTTGGCGCGACGCCAAGCTCGACGAGGTGGTGGAGGACGACACCGCCGCCGCGCTCGGCTCCGGCGGCGACGTACCGGACGGCTGCGTCGGTCAGTTCACCGAGGCGCCCGGCAACGTCTGGAAGCTCACCGTTGAACCCGGCGAGCACGTCGAAATCGGCCAGACGCTGGCGGTGATCGAGTCGATGAAGATGGAGATCGCGATTCCGGCGACCGCGCGCGGCATCGTCAGAGCCCTCAATGCCAAGCCGGGGCAGACGCTGCGCGCCGGCGATCTGATCTGCGCGCTGGAGGAAGTGTGATGTCGGCTGCTGAACTCACCACCTTCCCGACCATCGCGACGCTGCACGCCGCGTATGCGGCAGGCGCGTCTCCGGCCGAGATCGTCGCCGCTGCGTATCGCCGGATCGCAGCGGTGGCCGATCCCGGCATCTTCATCACGCTGCGACCCGAGCACGATGTTCTCGCCGACGCCGACGCACTCGGCCCGTTCGATCCCGCTACGAAGCCGCTGTGGGGCATCCCATTCGCCGTCAAGGACAACATCGACGTCGCGGGCCTTCCGACCACGGCCGCCTGCCCCGGCTTCGCTTCGACACCGAGCGAAACCGCGTTTGCGGTTCAGCGTCTGCTCGATGCCGGCGCGATCCTGATCGGCAAGACCAACCTCGATCAGTTCGCGACCGGCCTGGTCGGCGTCCGCACGCCCTATCCCGTGCCGCGCAACGCCATCGATCCGCGCTATGTGCCGGGCGGATCGAGCAGCGGCTCGGCCGTGGCGGTGGCGCATGGTCTGGTGACGTTCGCGCTCGGCACCGACACCGCAGGCTCCGGCCGTGTCCCGGCCGCGCTGAACAACATCGTCGGGCTGAAGCCATCGCTCGGCAGCGTGTCGTCGCGCGGCATGGTGCCGGCGTGCCGAACGCTGGATACGATTTCGGTGTTCGCCGGCACCGTCGCCGATGCCCACGCGGTCTATCGGGTGGTCGCTGCTTTCGACCGCGAAGATCCCTGGTCGCGCCCGCACGCCGGCGCACCGGCCCGTCTGGGCGCGTTGCCGCCCGGCTTGCGCATCGGGCTACCGAATCCAGCCAGCCGCAAATTCGCCGGCGACCTCGAGTCCGAACACGCATTCGATCTTGCCGTCGCCGATCTTGCCACGGTGGTGCCCGTACCGGCACGCGCGGTGGACATGGCGCCGTTGTTCGACGTCGCCAGCCTGCTCTACAGCGGACCGTGGGTCGCTGAGCGCTATCAGGCGATCCGGCAGGTGATCGAGACCACGCCCGAGCTGCTGCATCCGGTGACGCGGAAGATCATCGGCTCGGCTTCGGCGTTCAGCGCAGCCGATGCATTCGGCGGCCTGTATCGGCTGGCGGAGCTGCGCCGCGCCGCCGATGCGATCTGGAGCAGTATCGACGTGCTGATGGTGCCGACCTATCCGCGCCCGCGCACGATGGCAGATTTGGAAGCCGATCCGATCGGCCCGAACAGCGAGCTCGGCACCTACACCAATTTCGTCAACCTGCTTGATCTGTGCGCACTGGCTGTGCCCGGCCGATTCCGCGACGACGGCTTTCCATCCGGCGTGACGCTGATCGCTCCGGCCGGTCACGATGACCTGCTCGCCGTTCTCGGCGGACGGCTTCACGCCGCAAGCGGCGTGACGCTCGGCGCCAGCAGCACCAAGGTGCCCGTTCCTGCCGACGCCTCGCCATCCGCCGCTGCAAACCAGATCGAGCTGGTGGTGGTCGGCGCGCATCTGTCCGGCATGCCGCTGAACCACGAGCTGACCAGCCGCGGCGCACGTTTCCTGCGCGCGGTCCCCACCGCGCCCGACTACAAGCTGTTCGCGCTGCAAGGCGGCCCGCCGTTCCGGCCTGGTCTGCTGCGCGTCGCACCGGGCGAAGGCGTCACGATCGCCACGGAAGTCTGGGCAATCTCCGCCGAAGGATTCGGCAACTTCGTCGCCGGCATCCCGGCGCCGCTCGGCATCGGCACCACGCGGCTCGCCGACGGCACCACGCCGAAGGGCTTCATCGTCGAGGCCGAAGGTCTGAAAGGCGCAACCGACATTTCGGCCTTCGGCGGATGGCGGGCGTATATGAAGAGTCTGGCGAGCTAAGGCGGCCAGCCTCAAGACTGGAAACCCATCTCCAATCAGAGACTTGAACCTGGCGGGCTGAGCCTTGGCTGGGGCGGGAGGGATCGAACCTCCGCATGGGGGAATCAAAATCCCCTGCCTTACCGCTTGGCTACGCCCCAACGGCCTAGACTGGCCGCCTCTGATGCGGCCGGTCGGCGGATTCGCCTCGGCTCCGCCGGTCTATCGACACAGAGGCGGCATTTCAACCGTCGCGAGCCGCAATCCCGCAGCGAAGCTGCGTCCGGCGCCCGGATTGCAGAGCCGGTCCCAGAGCGATCCAGAGGGCCGCGACGCGGCGGACGGTTGAGGGGAACGGCTTTTCATGGAAAAAGGCCGGCATCCTTCCGTCAGCCGGGACATTGTCATGACCTATCGCGCACCGATCGACGACATCCTTCTTTCGCTCAACCACGGCGCGGGACTGCAGGCGGCGGTCGCCGCCGGCCATTTCGGCGATTACGACAGCGAAATCACCGCGCAGGTCCTCGACGAAGCCGGCAAATTCGCCAGCGATATCCTGGCACCGCTGAACCGGGTCGGCGACAAGCACGGCATCAAGCTCGAACACGGCAAGGTCACCACCGCGCCCGGTTGGCCCGACGCCTATCAGCGCTGGATCGGCGCCGGCTGGAACGCGGTGTCGGGACCGGAAGAGTTCGGCGGCCAGGGGCTGCCGATGGCGGTCAATGCGGTGTGCACCGAGATCTGGGCCTCGTCCAACATGGCGTTCGGGCTGTGCCCGCTGCTGACGCTGTCGGCGATCGAAGCGCTGCACGCCCACGGCAGCGACGAGCTGAAGAAGATCTATCTCGGCAAGCTGGTGTCGGGCGAATGGACCGGCACGATGCAGCTCACCGAGCCTCAGGCCGGCTCCGACGTCGGCGCGCTGCGCACCCGCGCCGAGCGCGCCGAAGGCGGCAGCTACAAGATCTTCGGCAGCAAGATCTTCATCACCTACGGCGACCACGACATGACCGACAACATCGTGCATTTCGTGCTCGCGCGGCTGCCGGACGCGCCGGCCGGCACCAAGGGCATCTCGCTGTTCCTGGTGCCGAAGTTTCTGGTGAATGCCGACGGCTCGCTGGGCGCCCGTAACGACATCTTTCCAAGCGGCATCGAGCACAAGCTCGGCATCCACGCCTCGCCGACCTGCACGATGACGATGGGCGATCACGGCGGCGCGATCGGCTATCTGATCGGCGAGGAAAACCGCGGCATGCAGTGCATGTTCACGATGATGAACCAGGCGCGTCTCGCCGTCGGCCTGGAAGGCGTCGGCATCGCCGACCGCGCCTATCAGCAGGCGCTGGCCTATGCCCAGGAGCGCAAGCAGGGCCGCGCGATCGGCAGCACCGGCACCGGGTCAGATCCGATCATCAAGCACCCGGATGTCAAGCGCACGCTGCTGACGATGCGGGCCCTGACCGCGGCCGCGCGCACGATCTGCTATTCGACCGCGGTCGCGCTCGATATCGCCGCTCGCAGCAGCGATCCCAAGGTCAAAGCCGCCGCCGCCGCGCGCGGCGCGCTGCTGACACCGATCGCGAAAGCGTTCTCCACCGACATCGGCATCGAAGTCGCCTCGCTGGGAGTCCAGATCCATGGCGGCATGGGCTTCATCGAGGAGACCGGCGCCGCGCAGCATTATCGCGACGCGCGGATCGCGCCGATCTACGAAGGCACCAACGGCATCCAGGCGATCGACCTCGTCACCCGCAAGCTCGGCGCGGCCGGCGGCGCCTCGGTGTTCGCGCTGCTCGACGAATTGAAGCTGATCGTCAAGGATGTCGAGGCCTCGAACGATCCGGGCTTCGGGCTCACCGGATTGCGGCTGCGCGAAGCGCTGGAATCGCTCGACCGCACCAGCCGCCATCTGCTCGACAAGCTCGGCAGCGCCGCCAACGACGCGCTGGCCGGCGCCACGCCTTACCTGCGCCTGTTCGGCGCCACGCTCGGCGGCTGCGCACTGGCGGCCGAAGCACTCGCGGCGCGCGACCTCGACGGCATCAGCAATCCGGCGCGCTACGTCGCGCTGGCGCGGTTCTTCGCCGAAACCGTTGCGGTGCAGGCGCCGGCGCTGGAACGCAGCGTCATCGACAGCGCCGACGCGGTGGCCGGCGCCGAGGCGGTGCTCACCGCCTGAACCGGAACGGCGCTCGCCATCACACCGAAGCCCGCCATTGTGAGCGGGCAGCTTTGGGGGAAACCATGTCGGAGCATCTGATCGTCACCCATGACGAGGGCGCGCGCGTGATCACCATGCGCCGGCCGGAAAAGAAGAACGCCCTGACGCAGGAGATGTATCGCCGCATGAGCGAGGCGATCCATTCGGCGCAGGACGATTCGAACGTCCGCTGTCTGGTGATCACCGGCGGCTCCGGCGTGTTCACTGCCGGCAACGACCTCGACGACTTCCTCAAAGCCGGCACCGACCAGAGCGGCGCGCCGCGGGTGTCGGCGGCGACGGATTTTCTCTACGCACTGGCACACAATCAGAAGCCGCTGATCGCCGCGGTCGATGGGCTGGCGATCGGCATCGGCACCACGATGCTGTTTCACTGCGATTACGTGCTGGCCTCGACCGCCGCGACGTTCTCGACGCCATTCATCCAGCTCGGTCTGGTGCCCGAAGGCGCCTCAAGCCTGCTGGCGCCGCGCACCATGGGCCACCAGCGCGCCTTCGCGATGCTGGTGATGGGGCAGAAGCTCAGCGCCGAACAGGCGCGCGAAGCCGGCTTCGTCAACGCCGTGGTGCCGCCCGGCCAGACCGAGGCCGACGCGATGAAAGCCGCCCGCGACATCTGCGCCCTGCCGGCCGAAGCGGTGGCGATCTCGCGCAAGCTGATCAAGCCGCCGGCCGACGAACTGATCGCCCGGATCGATCAGGAGAGCAAACTGTTCGGCGAGCGGATGAAATCCCAGGAAGCCGTCAGCGCGTTCATGAAGTTCTTCCAGCGGAAGAAGGGATAAGCGGCATCGTTGTCGCAAGAGCGATTGACGGCCGTGAGCCCAACGATCCGACGGGGCCGATAAGGGCCAGAAGCGAAAAAAGGAGCTTCGGGTCTGATCCGATCGGAACCGGAAATGCCCGGGCTCCGTCAGCTCAACAACGTCCGCTTCTTGTCCTCGGAGTCGTAGATCTCGATCTGAAGCATCGGGTATTTGGCCTTCAGTTCCCGCCCCGCCGCTTCGGCAGCCTCGATGGTATCGAACTGCGACTTGAAATGCCCGTCCACCACGGTCACGAAACCTGTTGTGGGTGGTCGATCGGCCCGGAAGGTCCTCTTCGGGGGAAGTTCGTCGGTGGGTGTCTGAGTGGTTTTCTTCATGTGTTGACCTTTCGTGGAGCTTTCGCTGTAGGACCGAGAGCCGAAGCCGAGATGCGAGGACAGAAGAGAGAGAGACTTGCTATTCTCGCCTATGGCGAGGTCACAGTTTCGCGAAATCCCAGTGGTGACGCACCATAGCCCGCCAGCAGCGCTGCCACATCATCATAGATTGTCAAAGGGCCGGCGCTCTCGAGATTTTTGGCAGACTTGATGTCACAAGGGGGTGTCTCCCGACCACAATAGCTTCCCTGGCGGCGACCGACAGCTATGCACCTGAACAACTACGACGCCCGCGACCAACAATATTGAGTCGTCCGTGAACAATTT
>NZ_JAMKBZ010000040.1:0-36907 GCF_053772255.1 Rhodopseudomonas parapalustris
CGCAGCCGGAGCGTCCGATCGATCAGCCGTTCCTGATGCCGGTCGAAGACGTGTTCTCGATCTCGGGCCGCGGCACCGTGGTGACCGGTCGTGTCGAGCGCGGCGTGATCAAGGTCGGTGAGGAAATCGAAATCGTCGGCATCCGCCCGACGCAGAAGACCACCTGCACCGGCGTCGAAATGTTCCGCAAGCTGCTCGATCAGGGCCAGGCGGGCGACAACATCGGCGCGCTGCTGCGCGGCACCAAGCGTGAAGACGTCGAGCGCGGCCAGGTGCTGTGCAAGCCGGGTTCGGTGAAGCCGCACACCAAGTTCAAGGCCGAGGCCTACATCCTGACCAAGGAAGAGGGCGGCCGCCACACCCCGTTCTTCACCAACTACCGTCCGCAGTTCTACTTCCGCACCACCGACGTGACCGGTGTGGTGCATCTGCCGGAAGGCACCGAGATGGTGATGCCGGGCGACAACATCGCGATGGAAGTGCACCTGATCGTGCCGATCGCAATGGAAGAGAAGCTGCGCTTCGCCATCCGCGAAGGCGGCCGCACGGTGGGCGCCGGCGTCGTCGCCGCGATCATCGAGTAACCATCATCGCTCACGCCGAACGACAGCCGCGAGCACGTTTGATCGTGCTCGCGGCCTTTCTTTTTGCTCTGCTCGCGCCGGCGGCAGGTGAGGCGGCCTGCCCGGACCGGCCGCCATGCAAGGGCTGCGGCTGCAAAGGCGGCACCGGCTATCGCGCGCCGGACGGGCATTGCGTCGGCTTCCGCGAGCTCGACCGGGTCTGCGGCGCGCCGCCGACCCGCTGCGTGTTCGAGAATGCCCCGGGGACGGGTGCCAACCGGGATTGCGCGCTGGCGCCCCGATCACATCGCAAGTCCGGAACCGGTCCGGATGCCGTGCCTGTGGAACCTGTCGAATAGACCAAAGCCTAACCGCGTATCCCACTTGCCAGCAGGGCACCGCCTGTGCTTCAAACGGCTCGTTCGGCAGCGACGCCGACGTAGGAGTGTAGCTCAATTGGTAGAGCACCGGTCTCCAAAACCGGGGGTCGCAGGTTCGAGCCCTGCCACTCCTGCCAGCGATCCGCTAAGCATCTGATTTATCTAAAATAGTCGGTCAACGCCGGGGCTTGCGGCGTCGATTTTGGTCGCGCTGGCGGCCGCCGATTGCGGGCGATGCGGTGGCGAAGCGACAGTCTGGCCGTCGCAGCCGGCGTGGGCTGGGTGCCTTTGCAAGGGCCGGGCTAAGCAGCCAACGCCTTTGCCTTGGCGCGGAGCTTTTCGTCGCGGGCCAGCCGCGCCTTGCGCTTCTTCCACCAGACGTAGAGACCGGTATAGGCGCTGATCGCCAGCGCCAGCCCGACGAACGCGACGAAAACGCGATAGGGCAGGCCGAACACCTTGGCCATATGCAGCGATTGCAGCCACCGGCTGACGGTGTCGCCGGAATAGGCGCCAGTCGGCATCCGGGAGCCGAGTAAGGCGCCGCTGCGGGCGTCGATGAACACCCCGGTTTGGCCACGGTCGCTCTGCACGTCTCTCGACGTGTTGGCGAAATAGATGAACGCGTCGAAGCGGCGATTGTAGAATAGGTGGCTGCGGAAATTGACGGTGAAGCCGTGCTGAGCCGCCAGTTCGTCCATCGCGCGGGAGGCGATGTCGGAGGCTTGCGGCCAGCCAAGCAGCGGCTTGCTGGTGTCCGGCTTGCGCGGCTCCGGCGTTTTGCTGAACTTGAGGAAGGTCGACATCACCGGCGTATAGACCTCCTGCCGCAGATTGAGCATCACGCTCGACCACGCGAACAGGAACAGCACCGCCCACAGCCACAGGCCGGAGGCGCGGTGGACGTCGTAATGCAGCCGATACGCGCTGGACTTGTGCTTGATCAGCCACGCCGGCAACCAGCGCTTCCAGAATGGTGAGATCCGCGGGAAGGTCGATACGATGCCGACCAGGCAGTTCACCGTCCACACCAGCGCGACGAGGCCGAACAACCATTGGCCATAGGGGGCCGGCAGCGCCAGCGCATAGTGCAGCTTGTAGATGAAGCCGATCAGCGTGGTGCTATCGAACGGCGTGGCGCCGTACTTGCGCACGCCGAGCAGACGCCCGTCATACGGATCGAGGAAGGCTTGATCCGCATCGGGCTGTTTCGGATCTCTGCGCGTCAGATTGAACGGGACCGAACGATCCGGCGTCCGCAGAAACGGAAGTCCGGTGACCTGATAACCCGGCAGCGCAGCGACGGCCCGGGCATGCAGCTCGAACGGATCGAGCATCGCGGCGGGCCGTCCCTGCGCGTCCAGGCGCGGCTGCACCACATACTGCTCAGGATTAACGAGAGCCTCGAGCTCCTTCTCGAACGCCAGCAGGCTCCCGGTCACGCCGGCGACGATCAGAAACGCCGCCGCGAACAGGCCGGTCCATTTGTGGATGAAGACCGAAAACGAGATCATGCGGACCACGTCGCGGCCCGCGCGCAGGCCGGGCGTTGGCTCCGTCCGGCTCTGCGCGCATCATTCGTCATCGTCGTCGGCTTCTTCCGGATCAGAACCGGAACGTGGTCGATGCAAGATAGGTGCGCGGTGCACTGAGATAGATCTGTCGGTCCGCTGCACTGGTCATCCAGTAGCTGCTGTTGCCGACGTTCTCGACCGCGAACCGCAACGTGATCGGCTTGCCGTTCCAGGGCGAGGCGAAGGTGTAGCGCGCACCGAGATCGAACCGCGTCCAGGACGGCACCAGGAAACGGTTGGCAGCGTCGGCATAGGCCTCGCCGGAATGGACTGCTCGGCCGGTCAACGTCAGGCCGTTGGCGAAAGGCGTGTCCCATTCGGTGCCGAGGCTGACCTGCACCTCGGGAATGCCGATCGCGCGCTTGCCGTCATTGGTGCCATTCTGCGTTTTGAGCTGACGGGCATCCATGAACGACGCGCCGCCGAGCACGCGCCAACCGGTCGTGAGTTCGCCGAAGGTGTTGATCTCGACGCCGCGATTGCGGTTCTCGCCATCGATCGAGTAGATCGGCAAGGGTGAATTCGGAACGGTTATCTGCGCCGGCCGCGAGATGTCATAGGCGGCGACCGTGGTGGTGAACCGCCCCCAATCGACCTTCACGCCCATTTCGTGCTGCACAGACTTGTAGGGCGGGAACACCTGTCCCTGGTTCTGGAAACCGGCGTCCACGATCGTGCCCATCATCAGGCCTTCGATGTAGTTGGCGTAGACGGAGACGTTCTCCAGCGGCTTGATCACGAGCATGTAGGCCGGGGACCATGTGCCCGCTTTGTAGCTCGAGGTCGTGGCGCCGGTGATCGCGTCGAACGCGTCCGACCCAGCTTCCTGCCGGCGGATACCCATCGTGAACTGGATGCGCTTGTTCAGCACCGACATCGTGTCGGCGATGCCGTAGCTGTTTAACGAGCTGACATTGGCCTTGACGACGTCCAGTTCCGGGATCGACTGGAAGGGCGCGGGGATCGGGTTGTAGATGTTGGACCTGACCAGCGTGCCAGTGCTGCGCGAGCCGTCGATCTGGCCGCTCCACAGCGTGGTGTTGAAATTGACCTCGTGCAGCACCGGACCGGTTTCCACCGTGGCCCGAAAACCTGCCTGTTCGGTATGGTTGTGTCGGTTTTGTCGGTTGATGAAGGGCGTGGACGTGGTGTCGCCGAGGGCGTTGACGATGGTTGGATTGGCGATCTTCGGAGTGATGGCATTGTCGAAGAAACCACCGCCGCCATAGATGGTCAGCCAGTCGGTGACGTCCACTTCCGCCTGGAAAAGCGCTGCTGTGTTCGATCCCTTGATGCCGGTCCAGGCCGGAATCCAGAAATTGGTCGGGGAGGGCGGTGTCGGTACGGCCGTCAGGCTCGTGCTCAACGTGCTGCGACCGCTGAGGCCGTTGCCGCTGAATTCGTTGTAGAGCACGTCGGCGGAGACCCGCACGCGCTCGCCGCGATAATCCAGCGCCAGCGCGTGGCTCTGATCCCGCAGGCTCTGATTGTCGACCTCAGTCTTGCCGTCGCGATAGCTGCCGTTGTAGCGGACGCCGAATTCTTTGTGTTCGCCGTAGCGCTGGCCGACGTCGAGATGCACGCCGCCTTGTCCGCGCGAGGCGAACGACGTGGTTAGTTCGGCGATCGGCTTGTTGCGTGCGCGCTTCAACACGAGATTGATGGCTCCGCCGATCGAATCGTCGGGCGACTGGCCGTTGAGCAGGCCGCTCAGGCCCTTGATCACCTCGACGCGCTCGACTGCATCGAGAACGTTGAAGTTGTTGTTGCCGATCAGGCCGAAATAGCCGTTGATGCCGACGGCGGTGTTGCCGAGCAGGAAGCCGCGGATCACCGGCTGTTCGCGGCCGATATTGCGCGGCAGCGCCGAGGCGACGGCGGGATCGTTGACGAGTACGTCCGCCAGCGTGCGCGCCTGCGTGTTCTCGACGAGCTCGCGCGTGTAGGTGGTCTGGTTGAACGGCGTATCGAGCACGCCGCGATTGCCGAGCAGACCGACCTGACCGCCGTTCGCGACCTGGCCGCCGGCATAAGACGGCGTCAGCGCACCGACTGTGCCGCGGCTGGGTACGACGTAGGGAACCGGAGCGACCGGCTGCAGCGGCGCTACCGCGGCACGGCGGGGCGCGGCGCGCGGGGCCGACGCTCGGCGGGCGGGTTTGGCGCTCGGCTTGCTTTGCCGTGTCGGGGCTTCGACGCTGATCGCAGGCAGCGTCGACTGTGCATGCGCCGGTGCGACGAAGTCGATCGCGAGTGATACAGTCACGAATGACAAAGTGAGATGGCTCACAGCACCAAGGCACGCAACGCGAGCCACATTGTCGAGTATCACTTCCTTCGCCCCTCCCAGAAGACGCCAATGAGAATGCGCCAGAGGAGATGCGGTCTACGAAAACGATCGCGGTCGCAAGACGAGCACAATTAGAACAGATCAAATGAGAGGTCGCGTCCGGACCTGCGCGCCTTGCGGATGCACGGTTGTGAGCGAACGTCGCGCGCTGCTCGCTTGCGATAATGTCGTCGAAGTCGAGCGATCTGTCGTTATCATCTGGCGTATTTCGAAGTAGCGAAACGAGCCACCTTGGACCGAGCTGTCGTTGGCCTCCGATCCGCGGCCGACCCCTGGTCCTGTTTGTGCGACCATCCGTCGCGATGGCCGGCCGGAGACAGTGGATAATCTCGGTGGGGGCCGATCCACTGGATCCATGCGTCCAAGGCGCGGAACGCGAAACCGAAGGGGCGGCCCGTGGCCGGATCGCCTGCGTGAAGCCCGGCTGCCCGCTGGGGTGCCAATTGGAGCGCGCGGGCGGCCAAGGCGGCCCGACCGAACGGCATCCCGGACGGCATCCAGCCGCCCAGAGGGAGGGCGGAACGCCCCCCGTTGGGGGCGCATCTTGACCTTATGGACGTGGCGCAGTAGACAGCCTCACTCGCTGCCGGCCCGTTTTGACGGATTTCCGGCGCGGCTTTGATTTCCCGAAAAACAGGGCCCGGTTGGCGGCTCATCCTGAAGCTGAGGGGTTCCTTGGCAAAGGTTGGGCGCAACAGGGCTGTCTGGCTTTCATCAACCCGATATCGAGACTGAACCGGATCACGCCATGGCCTTCAGCCCGTTCAAATTCCTGCAGGAAGTGCGGAGCGAGACCGCCAAGGTGACCTGGCCGACCCGCCGCGAAACCTCGATCACCACGATCATGGTGTTCGTGATGGTGGCGCTGGCTTCGATCTTCTTTTTTGCCGCCGACCAGGTGATCAGCATGCTGATCCGCCTGTTGCTCGGCGTCTAACGGCAGGCCCCGCCCTATGAGCATGCGCTGGTACATCGTCCACGCCTATTCGAACTTCGAAAAGAAGGTCGCCGAATCGATTCGCGAGCAGGCCAAGCAGCGTGGCCTGGAGGATCTGTTCGAGCAGGTGCTGGTGCCGACCGAGAAGGTCACCGAGGTGCGCCGCGGCCGCAAGGTCGACGCCGAGCGCAAGTTCTTCCCCGGCTACGTGCTGGTGAAGATGAACCTCACCGACGAGGCCTTTCACCTGATCAAGAACACCCCGAAGGTCACCGGCTTCCTCGGCGCCGAGAACAAGCCGATGCCGATTTCGGAGTCCGAGGCGATGCGCATTCTGCACCAGGTGCAGGAAGGCGTGGAGCGCCCGAAGGCGTCGGTGTCGTTCGAGATCGGCGAAAACGTCCGCGTCGCCGACGGCCCGTTCGCGTCGTTCTCCGGCGTGGTCGAGGAAATCGACGAGGCGCGCTCGCGCGTGAAGGTCGCCGTGTCGATCTTCGGCCGAGCGACCCCGGTCGAACTGGAATTCGGTCAGGTCGAGAAGGTCTGATCGTTGCTGTCATTGCTGGGTCAAGTCCGGGCATGACGGGAGTGAGCGGGGCTTGCGCCTTGCTCAAAATCGACGTGGGAGGCGTGCCGGTGATCGCCAGTCATCGGAAACCGCCCCACCACGAAACCTGAAACCGCCGGCTCGCCGGCAACAGGAGAGTTAGATGGCAAAGAAAGTAACCGGATACCTGAAGTTGCAGGTGCCGGCCGGAGCGGCGAACCCGTCGCCTCCGATCGGTCCCGCGCTTGGTCAGCGCGGCCTCAACATCATGGAGTTCTGCAAGGCGTTCAACGCGCAGACCCAGAAGGAAGAGAAGAACACGCCGATTCCGGTGGTGATCACGATCTACGCCGATCGGTCGTTCACCTTCGAGATGAAGACCCCGCCGATGTCCTACTTCCTCAAGCAGGCGGCCAAGATCCAGTCCGGCTCGAAAGCGCCGGGCCGCGACGTCGCCGGCAAGGTGACCTCCGCCCAGGTGCGCGAGATCGCCGAGAAGAAGATGAAGGATCTCAATTGCGACACCGTCGAGTCGGCCATGCGCATGGTCGAGGGTTCTGCCCGCTCGATGGGCCTGCAGGTCGAGGGGTAACGGATCATGGCAATCGGTAAGCGTCTGAAGAAGATCCGCGAAGGCATCGATCGCACCAAGCTGTATCCGCTCGACGAGGCGGTGAAGCTGATCAAGGAGCGCGCGATCTCGAAGTTCGACGAGACCATCGAGGTCGCGATCAACCTCGGCGTCGATCCCCGCCACGCCGACCAGATGGTCCGCGGCGTGGTCATGCTGCCGAACGGCACCGGCCGCACCGTGCGCGTCGGCGTGTTCGCGCGCGGCGCCAAGGCGGACGAAGCCAAGGCTGCGGGTGCCGACGTGGTCGGCGCGGAGGATCTGGTGGAGCAGGTGCAGGCGGGCAACATCAACTTCGACCGCTGCATCGCCACCCCGGACATGATGCCCCTGGTCGGCCGCCTCGGTAAGGTACTCGGCCCGCGCGGCATGATGCCGAACCCGAAGATCGGCACGGTGACCATGGACGTTGCCGGCGCGGTCAAGGGCGCCAAGGGCGGTTCGGTCGAGTTCCGCGTCGAGAAGGCCGGTATCATCCAGGCCGGCGTCGGCAAGGCCTCGTTCGAAGCCGACAAGCTGGTGGAGAACATCAAGGCGCTCGCGGACGCGGTCAACAAGGCCAAGCCGAGCGGCGCCAAGGGCACCTACATTCAGCGCGTCGCGGTGTCCTCGACGATGGGCCCGGGCGTGAAGGTCGAGCCGGGCACCGTCCACTAAGTCCGTGCCCGGACGATCGACGATTTGAAAGAGGGCGGACGGGGCAACCCGTTCGCCCTTTTTGTTTGCTCGCAAACCAACAACAACAAACATGAGGGCAGGAATGGCCGACAAGGTTCTGGTGACGTCGCGGTTCGGCAGGTCGATGCTGGGGCGGTTCGCCGAGCGCTTCGAACTGCTCGAGACCGCGGGCAAGCCGGCCGATCAGGTGTTCGGCGCCGCCGAGCTGGCCAATGTCCGCGCGCTGCTGACGATGGGCGGCCAGCCGCTCGGCCGCGCGACCTTCGACATGTTGCCGGCGCTCGGGGCGGTGGTCTGCTACGGCACCGGCTATGACGGCGTCGATCTGAAAGCCGCCGCCGAGCGCGGCATCGTGGTCGGCAACAGCCCGGCGGCGAATGCATCCGCCGTTGCCGATCTGGCGCTGGCCTTGCTGCTCGCCTTGATGCGCCGCGTGCTGCCGGCGGACGCTTATGTGCGCGCCGGCGGCTGGTCGGGCGCCAAGCCGTCGCCGATGCTCAAGCCGCCGCGTGGGCTCACCGGTGCCAAGGTCGGCGTCTACGGCATCGGCGAGATCGGTCGCAAGATCGCTGCGCGCGTCGCCGGCTTCGAGACCGAGGTCGCTTATCACAGCCGCAGCCGGCACGACGTGCCGTATCGCTATATCGGCGACCTCGGTGAATTGGTCGACTGGTGCGACGTTCTGCTCGTCGCGGTCCGCGCCGGCCCCGACACCGAGAACATCATCGACGCGAAGATGCTGAAGCGGCTCGGGCCGAGTGGGGTGCTGGTGAACATCTCGCGCGGCTCGGTGATCGATCAGCCGGCCTTGATCGAAGCCCTTCGTGAGGGGGCCATCGCCGGCGCCGGCCTCGACGTCTACGCGCAGGAGCCCTACGCGCCCGATGCGCTGGCGGAGTTTCCGAACGTGGTGCTGACGCCGCATATCGGCGGGCATACCCTGGAGGCGCACGTCGCCATGCAGGATTGCGTAATCGCCAATCTGGCAGCGTATTTCGAGGGAAAGCCGCTGCCCTATCCGGTCGAAGGATAGTACCTAACGGCAGGCCCTTTTAACGCAACAGACCCGCTTTCGTTCCGTCGCGACGCGAGGATTTCGTCGCAACTTGATGTGAGTTGTAGTTGCTAATTCGTCGCAGTTAGGTTCGCTCCCTGATTTCAGGGAGGCGCGCCGATGGCGGCGTTTACACTTTCCATCAACGGGCAGGCGCATGCGGTCGACGTCGATCCTGATACGCCGCTGCTGTGGGCGATCCGCGACGGCGCGGGACTGACCGGCACCAAATACGGCTGCGGCGTCGCGCAATGCGGCGCCTGCACGGTGCACATTGATGGTCAGAGCATGCGCTCGTGCTCGCTGCCGGTGTCGGCGGTGGGGGATCGCAAGATCACCACGATCGAGGGGCTCAGCAGCAACGAAGGCCGCGCGGTGCAGGCCGCCTGGGCAGCGATCGACGTGCCGCAATGCGGCTACTGCCAGTCCGGCCAGGTGATGAGCGCAACTGCGCTGCTGGCGCAGAACAAGGCCCCCACCGACCGGGACATCGATCTGGCGATGAACGGCAACATCTGCCGCTGCGCCACCTATGTCCGCATTCGCGCCGCGATCCATCAAGCCGCGAAATCGCTGGAGGGCTGAGCATGACCATGCACGATCGCAGCCTTTCCCGTCGCAGCGTCCTCAAGGCCGGTGCGGGCCTCGTGATCGGCGCTTACGTTGCCGCCCGCGCACCCGCCTTCGCCCAGAACCAGCCGGCGCCGCAGCAGGTCAACATTGCGCCCAACACCTTCCTGATCATCAAGCCGGACTCCACCGTGACAGTGCTGTGTAAGCACATCGAGATGGGGCAGGGGCCGCTCACCGGGATGGCGACGCTGGTCGCCGAAGAGCTCGACGCGGACTGGGCGCAGATGCGCGCCGAGCACGCGCCGTCGAACCCGGCGCTTTACAAGAACTTGCTGTTCGGCTTGCAGGGCACCGGCGGCTCCAGCGCGATCGCCAATTCCTATGATCAGATGCGGAAAGTCGGCGCTGCGGCACGCGAAATGCTGGTCGCCGCCGCCGCCGAAAGCTGGGATGTGCCGGCCAGCGAGGTCACAGTCGAGAACGGGATCTTGCGCCATCGCTCCGGCAAAGTGGGGCGGTTCGGCGAGTTTGCCGACAAGGCGATGGAGATGCCGGTGCCGGTGGATCCGAAGTTGAAGGATCCATCCGAGTTCAAGCTGATCGGCAAGGAAGGGGCGGTCAAGCGTCTCGACAGCGTCGAGAAATCTAACGGCTCTGCAGTGTTCACGCTCGATATCAACGAGCCGGAGATGTTGACCGTGCTGGTCGCGCGGTCGCCGCGGTTCGGCGGCAAGGTCTCATCGTTCGATGCGAGTGCGGCCAGGAAGGTGCCGGGTGTCGTCGACGTCAAGCAGGTGCCGACCGGCGTTGCGGTCTATGCCACCGGCTTCTGGCCAGCCAAGCAGGGCCGCGACAAGCTGAAGATCATCTGGGACGACTCCGCAGCGGAGACGCGCAGCACGGCCGACATCCTCGGTGAGTTCCGGGAGCTGTCGAACAAGCCCGGCCGCGTCGTCAAGGCGAAGGGGGATTTCGACGCGGCGGTAGCTGACGGCGGCCGGCTCATCGAGGCGGAGTTCGTGTTTCCGTATCTGGCGCATGCGCCGATGGAGCCGCTGAACGGTTTCATTCACTGGCAGGGCGAGACCGCTTCGGCTCGGTACGGCTGCCAGTTTCCAACCCCCGATCACGGTGTGATCGCCGAGGTATTGGGCATCGGCGTCGACAAGATCAAGCTGCAAACTATCCTGGCCGGCGGCAGCTTCGGCCGTCGCGCCCAGCAATCGGCGCAGGTCGCGCGCGAGCTCGCCGAGGTCGCCAAGGCGTTCGGGCCGGGCCGGCCGATCAAGCTGGTGTGGACCCGCGAGGACGACATGCGGGGCGGGTTCTACCGGCCGTTCGGCCTGCATCGGATGCGGGGCGTGGTGAAGGACGGCAAGATCGCTGCCTGGAGCGACACCGTCGTCGGCCAGTCGATCATGAAGGGATCGGCGTTCGAGGCGATGATGAAAGACGGTCTCGACCCCACGCTGGTCGAGGGCTCGAACGAGTTGCCCTATGACATCGCCAACTTCAAATGCGAGGCGCATCAGGTCGAGATCGGCGTTCCAGTGCTGTGGTGGCGGTCGGTCGGCCACACCCACACCGGCTACGCGGTCGAGGCGTTCGTCGATCAGTTGCTCGAAGCCGCCGGCCAGGACCCGGTCGAAGGCCGACTGGCGATGATGCAGGACAAGCCGCGCCACGCCGGCGTGCTGGGCGCGGTGGCGGAGAAGGCCGACTGGAAGGGCGCCAGACTGGAAACCGGCCGCGCCCGTGGCGTTGCGGTGGTCGAGAGCTTCAACACCTTCGTAGCGCAGATCGTCGAGATGTCGGTCGGCGACAGCGGTCCCAAAGTGCACAAGGTGTGGGTCGCCGTGGACTGCGGGGTGGCGGTCAATCCGGACATCATCCGCGCCCAGATGGAGGGCGGTGTCGGCTTCGCGCTCGGTCACATCCTCTATGCCGAGCAGCCGATCGACAACGGCCGCCCGGTCGCCGGCAATTTCGACACCTACCGGTCGCTGCGGATCGACGAAATGCCGGAAATCGACGTCACCATCGTTCAGTCCACCGAGAAGCCGACCGGAGTCGGCGAGCCCGGCGTGCCGCCGCTCGGGCCGGCGGTCGCCAATGCGATGGCCAAACTCGGCCTCGGCCGGCCGCGGCAATTGCCCATCGTGCCGGGAGCCGCCGCATGAGCCGGGTCCGTCAGGCCGTCCTGGCCGGTTTCGCCGGGGTGATGGCCGCCAGTCTGGTCGCGGTCGTCGGACCGCTGATGCCGGGCGAGGCTGATGCAGCCAGCCGCGCGGCCGATCCCAATCAGCTTCGGCCGGTCTCGGACTTCGCCAAGATCCGCGACAAGCAGAAGCGGGCGATCGCGCTGTTCGAGGAGGCCGGCAAGGTCATTACCTCGCCGCGCTGCATGAACTGCCATCCGGCCGGCGACCGGCCGACCCAGACCGACGCGATGCGACCGCATCAGCCGCTGGTGGTGCGCGGCGAGCATGGCCTCGGCCCGCCTGGCGGACTCGCTTGCACCACCTGCCACCACCAGGCGAACTTCGATGCGGCCGGCGTGCCGGGCAATCCGAAATGGGCGTTGGCGCCGCTCGAGATGGCGTGGCAGGGCAAGACGCTGGGCCAGATTTGCGTCCAGATCAAAGACCGAACCCGCAACGGCAACAAGGACATGGCCGCGCTGGTGCATCATATGGCTGAGGATGAGCTGGTCGGCTGGGGCTGGCATCCGGGCGAGGGGCGCACCCCGGCGCCGGGAACGCAGAAGCAGTTCGGTGCGCTGATCAAGGCGTGGGCCGAGGCCGGCGCTGCATGCCCGAAGGGGTGAACGAGTGGTGCGAGCTTTGACCGGGAGGCTTGCGCGGGCCGGCACGATCCGGCAGGATTCGCGAAGTCGCTGCAGCTGAGCGCGCCCCGTGCTGGGTGCGCTATGCCAAAATCGTGCCGATTAGCGAAGTTTGCTCTTGGCAAGCGCATTAAGACTCGCTAAACACCCCGCTCCGGGCGTGCCGGCTGTGGCTGGCGCGCCCGTGCGCGCATTCCAATGACCTGATCGATAGGAGACTGTTCCTTCAACTCATCCACCCGGATCGCTGAAGGATGCAGAATACTGTCGCTCGGATCGGAGTGCGAGCAGGGATCGGAAAAGGTCGATGGGTCGGCTTGCCGGACTGTCTGCCAAACGATCTCGGTCCTGTCCGAGACTGCAGGCGCCGAAGCGGAAGCAATCGTTTCCTCAGAGGCTTAATCATACGGCCTGCATAGACGGGTGAAGACCGGATTTTGTATCCCGACGCTGCGGGCGGCGGGATGCGGATAGGGTTCGAACCTCGACACCCCGTTCGGGCGAAGGCGATCAGCCGGAGCTGGTTCGGGAGGGCAGGCAATTCACGATCGTCTTGCCCTACGTGTCCTTGGAGGCTTGTGCCTCGGGGTCGGGTTGGAGCGGGACGGTGGGTGCAACCCGGTGGTCCTGCTCGCAGGGACCGCCAACCGGAGAGAGCTTGCTGTGGAAAGAGCGGCAAAAAAAGAGGCGGTCGAATCGCTGAATGGTCTGTTCCAGACCACCAGCGTCGCGATCGTCGCTCACTATTCCGGCCTCACCGTTGCCCAGATGCAGAAGCTGCGTCAGCAGATGAAGCAGGCGGGCGCCTCGGTGAAGGTTTCGAAGAACCGTCTCGCCAAAATTGCTCTTGAAGGCACCGACGTCGCAGCCATCGGCTCCCTGCTGAAGGGGCCGACTGTGATCGCTACGTCCAGCGATCCGGTCGCGGCGCCGAAAGTTGCCGTCGAATTCGCCAAGGCGAACGAGAAGTTCGTCATTCTCGGCGGTTCGATGGGCACAACCGTCCTGAACGTCGATGGTGTGAAGGCTCTGGCCTCGCTGCCGTCGCTCGATGAACTGCGCGCCAAGCTGGTCGGCCTTGTCCAGGCCCCGGCGACCAAGATCGCGCAGGTCACCACTGCTCCGGCTGCCAAGCTGGCTCGCGTGGTTCAGGCCTATGCCTCCAAAAGCGAAGCGGCCTGACGCTTCACTCCCAATCAACCCTGGTTCGAACTGATACCCGTAAGGAACTGATTCAATGGCTGATCTGCAGAAGATTGTTGACGACCTGTCGAGCCTCACCGTGCTCGAAGCCGCTGAGCTCGCCAAGATGCTCGAAGAGAAGTGGGGCGTCTCGGCCGCTGCGGCCGTCGCGGTTGCCGCTGCTCCGGGCGCCGGTGGCGCCGCTGCTCCGGCGGAAGAGAAGACCGACTTCACCGTTGTCCTGGCCGCGGCCGGCGACAAGAAGATCGAGGTGATCAAGGAAGTCCGCGCCATCACCGGCCTGGGCCTCAAGGAAGCCAAGGATCTGGTCGAAGGCGCTCCGAAGCCGCTCAAGGAAGGCGTCAACAAGGAAGAAGCCGACAAGATCAAGGCCCAGCTCGAAAAGGCTGGCGCGAAGGTCGAACTCAAGTAAGTCGATCGGTTTCGCCGGGCCCGGGTCTCCCGGGTCCGGCACGGTCGCGGTTCGGACCATCGGTCCGGGCGGCAACGGCGAGGCGGGCTGCGGTGTGCCCGGACGAGCCGTCACAGGAATGTGTGGAAAAGCGTGGGTGCAACCCCTCGAATCTCCACATTGCCGTCCCATATTGGTGCGGCAGCACGAAAGCGCAGGCGCGATGGGCGTGGTAACGTGTCCGCGCAGCCTTTAGGAGAATCGGCAATTTCGGGCTTTTTCGGTCTGTGACGACGAGGTTTTCGACGGGCGGGTGCGGCAGCGCCCCGCGCGTTATTTTGCGTTCGGAATTAGTGCTGAGCCGACTTAGGATTTAGTTCCTGAAATCTGGCTCCTGAATTTCGGATGTTCGGTATTCAACCCGGGGGCGAGGCGGCTCGCGCTCCGGACGGTTCGCCCAACCGGGCGACGAAACGAGAGGCCACGATGGCGCAGCAGACGTTCACCGGTCGCAAACGCGTTCGCAAGTTCTTCGGTCACATCCGGGAAGTCGCGGAGATGCCGAACCTCATCGAGGTTCAGAAGGCGTCCTACGACCAGTTCCTGATGGTTGCCGAGCCGCCCGGCGGGCGGCCGGACGAGGGCCTGCAGGCGGTGTTCCGGTCGGTCTTCCCGATCTCGGACTTCTCCAACGCCTCGATGCTCGAATTCGTTCGCTACGAATTCGAACCGCCGAAGTACGACGTCGACGAGTGCCGCCAGCGCGGCATGACCTATGCTGCGCCGCTGAAGGTGACGCTGCGTCTCATTGTGTTCGATATCGACGAGGAAACCGGCGCCCGCTCCGTGAAGGACATCAAGGAGCAGGATGTCTACATGGGCGACATCCCGCTGATGACGATGAACGGTACCTTCATCGTCAACGGCACCGAGCGCGTCATCGTCTCGCAGATGCACCGGTCGCCGGGCGTGTTCTTCGATCACGACAAGGGCAAGACCCATTCGTCGGGCAAGCTGCTGTTCGCCGCCCGCATCATTCCGTATCGCGGCTCCTGGCTCGACATCGAGTTCGACGCCAAGGACATCGTCTACGCGCGTATCGACCGTCGCCGCAAGTTGCCGGTGACGTCGCTGATGTTCGCCCTCGGCCTCGACGGCGAAGAGATCCTGTCGACCTTCTACAACAAGATCCTCTACAAGCGGACCAAGGAAGGCTGGCGCGTTCCGTTCGACGTCAACCGCTTCCGCGGCTACTCGACCGTCAACGACCTGATCGATGCCGACACCGGCAAGGTCGTGCTCGAAGCCGGCAAGAAGCTGACCGTGCGCGCCGCCCGCCAGCTCCAGGAGAAGGGCCTCAAGGCGTTGCGGATGTCCGACGAGGAACTCGTCGGCAACTATCTGGCCGAGGATCTGGTCAACCCGAAGACGGGTGAGATCTATGCGGAAGCCGGTGAGGAGATCACCGACAAGACGCTGAAGATGCTCAACGAGGAGGGTTACAAGGAGCTTCCGCTGCTCGACATCGACCACGTCAATGTCGGTCCCTACATCCGCAACACGCTGAACGCCGACAAGAACATGACGCGTGAGGACGCGCTGTTCGACATCTACCGGGTGATGCGTCCGGGCGAGCCGCCGACCCTGGAATCCGCCCAGAATATGTTCCAGTCGCTGTTCTTCGACGCCGAGCGCTACGACCTGTCGGCCGTGGGTCGCGTCAAGATGAACATGCGTCTCGACCTCGATGCGCCGGACACCCATCGCACGCTGCGCAAGGAAGACATCCTGGCGGTGATCAAGACCCTGGTCGGCCTGCGGGACGGCAAGGGCGAGATCGACGACATCGACCATCTCGGTAACCGCCGGGTGCGTTCGGTCGGCGAACTGATGGAGAACCAGTACCGCATCGGTCTGCTCCGCATGGAGCGTGCCATCAAGGAGCGTATGTCGAGCGTCGACATCGACACCGTGATGCCGCAGGACCTGATCAACGCCAAGCCGGCGGCTGCCGCGGTGCGCGAATTCTTCGGCTCGTCGCAGCTCTCGCAGTTCATGGACCAGACCAACCCGCTGTCGGAGATCACCCACAAGCGCCGCCTGTCGGCGCTCGGCCCGGGCGGTCTGACCCGCGAGCGCGCCGGCTTCGAAGTCCGCGACGTGCATCCGACCCATTACGGCCGGATCTGCCCGATCGAGACGCCGGAAGGTCCGAACATCGGTCTGATCAACTCGCTGGCGACCTTCGCCCGCGTCAACAAATACGGTTTCGTCGAGACCCCGTACCGCAAGGTCAAGGAAGGCAGCGTCACCGACGAGGTGGTGTATCTGTCGGCGATGGAAGAGGGCCGCTACGCGGTCGCGCAGGCCAACGTGGCGCTCGACGCCAAGGGTAAGTTCACCGACGATCTGGTGGTCTGCCGCGCCGGCGGGACCCGCGACGTCGTGCCGATGCCGGCCGACCAGGTCGACTACATGGACGTGTCGCCGAAGCAGCTCGTTTCGGTCGCCGCGGCGCTGATCCCGTTCCTCGAGAACGACGACGCCAACCGCGCGCTGATGGGCTCGAACATGCAGCGCCAGGCGGTGCCGCTGGTTCGCGCCGAGGCGCCGTTCGTCGGCACCGGCATGGAAGGCGTGGTCGCCCGTGACTCGGGCGCTGCGATCGCCGCGCGCCGCACCGGCGTGATCGACCAGATCGACGCCACCCGCGTCGTGATCCGCGCCACCGAAGATCTCGATCCGACCAAGTCGGGCGTCGATATCTACCGGCTGATGAAGTATCAGCGCTCCAACCAGTCGACCTGCATCAACCAGCGTCCGCTGGTGAAGGTCGGTGACCACGTCAAGAAGGGCGACATCATCGCCGACGGTCCGTCGACCGATCTCGGTGAGCTGGCGCTCGGCCGCAACGTGCTGGTCGCGTTCATGCCGTGGAATGGCTACAACTTCGAAGACTCGATTCTGCTCTCCGAGCGGATCGTGAAGGAAGACGTCTTCACCTCGATCCACATCGAGGAATTCGAGGTGATGGCGCGCGACACCAAGCTCGGCCCCGAGGAAATCACCCGCGACATTCCGAACGTTTCGGAAGAAGCGCTGAAGAACCTCGACGAAGCCGGCATCGTCTACATCGGCGCCGAAGTCCGCGCCGGCGACATCCTGGTCGGCAAGATCACGCCGAAGGGCGAAAGCCCGATGACGCCGGAAGAAAAGCTGCTGCGCGCCATCTTCGGTGAAAAGGCCTCGGACGTTCGCGACACCTCGCTGCGGGTGCCGCCGGGCGTGCAGGGCACCATCGTCGAAGTCCGCGTCTTCAACCGTCACGGCGTCGACAAGGACGAGCGTGCGCTGGCGATCGAGCGGGAAGAGATCGAACGCCTCGCCAAGGACCGCGACGACGAGCAGGCGATTCTCGACCGTAACGTCTACGGCCGTCTCGCCGACCTGCTCGACGGCCGCCAGGGTATCGCCGGTCCGAAGGGCTTCAAGAAGGACACCAAGATCACCCGCGCGGAGCTCGAAGAGTATCCGAAGTCGCAGTGGTGGCTGTTCGCGGCGCCGAACGACAAGCTGATGGCCGAAATCGAGGCCATGCGGAAGCAGTATGACGAGTCGAAGAAGGGCCTCGAACAGCGCTTCCTCGATAAGGTCGAGAAGCTGCAGCGCGGTGACGAACTGCCGCCCGGCGTGATGAAGATGGTCAAGGTCTTCGTCGCGGTGAAGCGCAAGATCCAGCCGGGCGACAAGATGGCCGGCCGCCACGGCAACAAGGGCGTGGTGTCGAAGATCGTGCCGATCGAGGACATGCCGTTCCTGGAGGATGGTACCCACGCCGACATCGTGCTGAACCCGCTCGGCGTGCCGAGCCGCATGAACGTCGGTCAGATTCTGGAGACGCATCTCGGCTGGGCGTGCGCCGGTCTCGGCAAGCGCATCGGCGAGACGATCGACAGCTACTACCAGAGCCAGGACCTCGCGCCGCTGCGCGAGACCCTGCGCAAGATCTACGGCGAGCACGAGACCATCAAGTCGCTCGACGACGGCGAACTGCTCGAACTCGGCCGCAATCTCAGCCACGGCGTGCCGATCGCGACCCCGGTGTTCGACGGCGCCAAGGAGGCCGACATCGAAGAGATGTTGAAGCTCGCGGGCTTCGACGCTTCGGGTCAGTCGACCGTGTACGACGGCCGCACCGGCGATCAGTTCGATCGGCGTGTGACCGTCGGCTACATCTACATGCTGAAGCTGCATCACCTCGTGGACGACAAGATCCACGCCCGGTCGATCGGTCCGTACTCGCTCGTCACCCAGCAGCCGCTGGGCGGCAAGGCGCAGTTCGGCGGCCAGCGCTTCGGCGAAATGGAGGTGTGGGCGCTCGAAGCCTACGGCGCGGCCTACACGCTGCAGGAGATGCTGACGGTGAAGTCGGACGACGTCGCCGGCCGCACCAAGGTGTACGAGGCGATCGTGCGCGGCGACGACACGTTCGAGGCCGGTATCCCGGAATCGTTCAACGTGCTCGTCAAGGAAATGCGCTCGCTCGGCCTCAACGTCGACCTGCACAATTCCAAGTTGGCGGCGCCGCCGCCGGCCGAAGCGGCCGAGTAACTCAATGCGTCGACCCCGGCGGCGCGCTTTGCGCCGGCCGCCGGGTGTCTCTGCCGCGCCAGCGCGACGCGCGCGGCGGGGAATGCCTCTGGAATTCCGATTTTGCGGCCGGTGACGACCGGCACGCGAGGAGATGGCGATGAACCAGGAAATTATGAATCTGTTCAATCCGACGACGCCGGCTCAGGTCTTCGACCAGATCCGGATCTCGATCGCGTCGCCGGAGAAGATTCTGTCGTGGTCGTACGGTGAAATCAAGAAGCCGGAAACGATCAACTATCGTACCTTCAAGCCCGAGCGCGACGGCCTGTTCTGCGCCCGCATCTTCGGGCCGATCAAGGACTACGAGTGCTTGTGCGGCAAGTACAAGCGGATGAAGTACAAGGGCATCATCTGCGAGAAGTGCTCGGTCGAAGTCACGCTCAGCCGCGTCCGTCGCGAGCGCATGGGCCACATCGAGCTGGCCGCGCCGGTCGCCCATATCTGGTTCCTGAAGTCCTTGCCGTCGCGCATCGGGCAGTTGCTCGACATGACGCTGAAGGACCTCGAGCGCATCCTGTACTTCGAATACTACGTGGTGCTGGAGCCGGGCCTCACCGACCTCAAGGAGCGTCAGCTCCTGTCGGAGGGGGAGTACCTGCGCGCCCAGGATCAGTACGGCCAGGATTCGTTCACCGCGATGATCGGCGCCGAGGCGATCCGTGAGCTGCTGAAGGGCCTCGAACTCGAAAAGATCGACGCGCAGCTCCGCGCCGAGATGGCCGAGACCGATTCCGACATCAAGCACAAGAAGCTCGCCAAGCGGCTGAAGATCGTCGAGGCGTTCCGCTATTCCGGCAACAAGCCGGAGTGGATGATCCTCACCGTCGTGCCGGTGATCCCGCCGGACCTCCGCCCGCTGGTGCCGCTCGACGGCGGCCGGTTCGCGACCTCGGACCTGAACGATCTGTATCGCCGCGTCATCAACCGTAACAACCGCTTGAAGCGGCTGATGGAGCTGCGCGCGCCGGACATCATCATCCGCAACGAAAAGCGCATGCTGCAGGAAGCTGTGGACGCGCTGTTCGACAACGGCCGCCGCGGCCGCGTCATCACCGGCGCCAACAAGCGCCCGCTGAAGTCGCTCGCCGACATGCTGAAGGGCAAGCAGGGCCGGTTCCGTCAGAACCTGCTCGGCAAGCGCGTCGACTATTCGGGCCGTTCGGTGATCGTGGTCGGTCCCGAGCTCAAGCTGCATCAGTGCGGCCTGCCGAAGAAGATGGCGCTCGAACTGTTCAAGCCGTTCATCTACTCGCGGCTCGACGCCAAGGGGCTGTCGACCACCGTCAAGCAGGCCAAGAAGCTGGTCGAGAAGGAGCGGCCGGAGGTCTGGGACATCCTCGACGAGGTGATCCGCGAACATCCGGTGCTGCTGAACCGCGCCCCGACGCTGCATCGCCTCGGCATTCAGGCGTTCGAGCCGGTGCTGATCGAGGGTAAGGCGATCCAGCTTCACCCGCTGGTTTGCTCGGCGTTCAACGCCGACTTCGACGGCGACCAGATGGCCGTGCACGTTCCGCTGTCGCTCGAAGCGCAGCTCGAAGCGCGCGTGCTGATGATGTCGACCAACAACATCCTGCATCCGGCGAACGGTCAGCCGATCATCGTGCCGTCGCAGGACATCGTGCTCGGCCTTTACTACCTGTCGATCATGCGGGAAGGCCTGCCGGGCGAGGGCAAGGTGTTTGCCGACCTCGCCGAGCTCGAGCATGCCCTGTACGCGAAGGTCATCCACCTCCACACCAAGATCAGGTATCGCTGGCACTGGGTGGGTGAGGATGGCAAGGAAACCGTCCGCCTGATCGAGACCACTCCGGGCCGCATCCTGCTCGGCCAGGTGCTGCCGAAGTCGCCGAAACTGCCGTTCGACGTCATCAACAAGCTGATGACCAAGCGCGAGATTTCCGGCGTCATCGACCAAGTCTATCGCCACTGCGGTCAGAAGGAGACGGTGATCTTCTGCGACCGGATCATGGCGCTCGGCTTCTTCAACGCGTTCAAGGCCGGCATTTCGTTCGGCAAGGACGACATGGTCGTGCCCGGCTCGAAGTGGAAGATCGTCGACACGACCCGGACGCTGGCGAAGGATTTCGAGCAGCAGTACAACGACGGTCTGATCACCCACGGCGAGAAGTACAACAAGGTGGTCGACGCCTGGTCGAAGGCCACCGAGGAAATCGCCAAGGAGATGATGAAGGAGATCTCCGCGGTTCGGAAGGCGCCGGACGGCTCCGAACAGCAGGTCAACTCGATCTACATGATGGCCCACTCCGGTGCGCGTGGTTCGCCCGCGCAGATGCGTCAGCTCGCCGGTATGCGCGGCCTGATGGCCAAGCCGTCGGGTGAGATCATCGAGACGCCGATCATTTCCAACTTCAAGGAAGGTCTGTCGGTTCTCGAGTACTTCAACTCGACCCACGGCGCCCGTAAGGGTCTGGCCGACACCGCGCTGAAGACCGCGAACTCGGGTTACCTGACCCGGCGTCTGGTCGACGTGGCGCAGGACTGCATCATCACGCAGGCCGACTGCGGCACTTCGCTCGGCATCAAGATGCGGGCGATCGTCGACGCCGGCACCGTGGTCGCTTCGCTGGGCAGCCGTATCCTCGGCCGCACCGCGGGCGAGGACGTGCGCGACCCGGCCACCAACGAGATCATCGTCAAGCGCGGCGATCTGATGGAGGAGCGGGACGTCGAGGCGATCCACCAGGCCGGCGTGCAGGAAGTGAAGATCCGCTCGGCGCTGACCTGCGAGCTGGTCAACGGCATCTGCGGCAAGTGCTACGGGCGCGATCTTGCCCGCGGTACTCCGGTCAACCACGGCGAAGCGGTCGGCGTGATCGCGGCGCAGTCGATCGGCGAGCCGGGCACCCAGCTCACGATGCGCACCTTCCACATCGGCGGCGCGGCGCAGATCAACGAGCAGTCGGTGATCGAGTCGAACTTCGACGGCAAGATCGTGATCAAGAACCGCGCCATCGCCCGCAACGGCGAAGGCCACAATGTTGCGATGGTCCGCAACATGGTGATCGCGATCGTCGATCCGGACGGCACTGAGCGTGCGACCCATCGCATTCAGTACGGCGCGCGCGTGCACGTCGACGAGGGCGATATGGTCAAGCGCGGCCAGCGCATCGCCGAGTG
The DNA here is from genome assembly GCF_053772255.1 of Rhodopseudomonas parapalustris. Classification (NCBI taxonomy): domain Bacteria; kingdom Pseudomonadati; phylum Pseudomonadota; class Alphaproteobacteria; order Hyphomicrobiales; family Nitrobacteraceae; genus Rhodopseudomonas; species Rhodopseudomonas parapalustris. Next base: position 21,521 of record NZ_JAMKBZ010000040.1, read on the forward strand.
GGATCCGTACACCCGGCCGATCCTGACCGAGGTCGAGGGCACGATCGGGTTCGAGGATCTGATCGAGGATCAGTCGATCTCCGAAACGCTCGACGAGTCGACCGGTATCGCCAAGCGTATCGTCATCGACTGGCGTTCGACCCGCGGCGGCGCCGACCTGCGTCCGGCGATCGTGATCAAGGGCAAGGACGGCAAGGTGCTGAAGCTGGCACGCGGCGGTGACGCCCGCTACATGCTGTCGGTCGACGCCATCCTGTCGGTCGACGTCGGCGCCCAGGTCAAGCCCGGCGACATCCTCGCGCGTATCTCGACCGAGAGCGCCAAGACCCGCGACATCACCGGCGGTCTGCCGCGGGTGGCGGAGCTGTTCGAGGCACGGCGGCCGAAGGATGCGGCGATCATCGCCGAGATCGCCGGCACCATCCGGTTCGGTCGCGACTACAAGAACAAGCGCCGGCTCTCGATCGAGCCGCTCGACAAGAACGAGGAGCCGCGCGAGTACCTGATCCCGAAGGGCAAGCACATCCACTTGCAGGACGGCGACGTCGTCGAAAAGGGCGACTTCATCGTCGAGGGCAATCCGGCGCCGCACGACATCCTGGCGATCAAGGGCATCGAGGAACTCGCGGCCTATCTCGTCAATGAAATCCAGGAGGTCTATCGACTCCAGGGCGTGTTGATCAACGACAAGCACATCGAGGTGATCGTTCGCCAGATGCTGCAGAAGATCGAGGTCACCGACCAGGGCGAGACCGACATGATCTCGGGCGAGCAGGTCGACAAGATCGAGTTCAACGCGCTCAACGCCAAGGCGGTCGAGGAGGGCAAGAAGCCCGCCACCGGCAACCCGGTGCTGCTCGGCATCACCAAGGCGTCGCTGCAGACCCGCTCATTCTTCTCGGCGGCCTCGTTCCAGGAGACCACCCGCGTGCTCACCGAAGCCGCGGTCAACGGCAAGGTCGATCCGCTGGAAGGCCTCAAGGAAAACGTCATCGTCGGCCGGCTGATCCCGGCGGGCACCGGCGCCTCGATGGCCAAGATCCGCGAAGTCGCGGTGAAGCGCGACCGGCTGATCCTCGACGAGCGCGAGAAGCAGGCGGCGATCGTGCCGGCCGCTGCGCCGGAAGCCGAGCCGCTGTCGCTGCCGCCGGCGGAATAACCGCCGCGGGAGCGCCTACAACATCGAAAGGCCGGGAGCGATCCCGGCCTTTTTATTTGACGAGCCGGTATTCTCAGCCGAGGGATGGGCTCAAGTCGGGTACGATCGATTATTGCCGCCGGGCGGAGGGCAATCCGTTGGACCTGTTGCGCCATATCGATGGCATTTACGAAGCCGCGGCTGCGCCGGAGCGCTGGCAGCCGTTGCTCGACGCGCTGGCATCCGATATCGGCGCTTGGGGAGCTATCCTGATTGCGGCCCGGGGCGTTGCTTTTACGACGCGCGCGGCGTCAAACGACAACATCTTGCGGCTCAGCCTCGATTATCCGTTGCGATATCCAGAGAACAAGCGTGCCGCGCGTCTGATCGCATCCGATCATGCCGGCTTTGTCACCGAGAACGATCTGCTCGCGCCTGGAGAGACGTACCTCGACAGTTCTTACGAGGACTATCTCATTCCTATGGGAATCGGACGCGGCGTGGCCACTACGATCCCGGCACCCTCGGGTGATACCATGATCATTCATGCCGAGTACCCCTACGCCAAGGAGCCGGTCGATCCTGCTATCGTGAAAGGGCTCGACGCCTTGCGTCCGCACTTTGCCCGCGCCGCTTTGTTGTCATCGCGTCTCGGTATGGAGCAGGCCCGCGGAATGGCTCGCGCACTTGAAATCATCGGCCTGCCCGGGGCTGTGCTGGAGTCCGGCGGCCGGCTGCTGGCCGCCAATACGCTCTTCCAGGCGTTGATCCCCACCGTGATCCAGGACCGCCGCGAAGGTGTCTCGCTGACCAGCTCCGGCGCCGACGCGTTGCTGCGATCTGCGCTGGGGCGGCACGCCGCGACGGGGCATCTGGCCACGACGGCGTCCATTCCGATTCCCGCCGCGGACGATCGGTCGGCCATGATCGTTCATCTGGTTCCGATCCGCGGATTGGCCCATGACATTTTCACGCAGGCCGAGATGCTTCTGGTGATCACTCCGGTCGATCGCGCTGTTGTCCCAAAAGCGGAAGTCATTCAGGGGCTGTTCGACCTCACGCCGGCTGAAGCCCGTGTCGCCCGAAGCATCGGGGAGACCCGCTCGGTCGAGGATATTGCGGCTGCCCAAGGCATCTCGCGCGAAACCGTCCGCGCCCAGCTGAAGGCGGTGCTGGCGAAGACGGGCGTATCGCGCCAACAGGAACTCGTGAGCCTGCTGGCGGGCCGGCACCTGCCTTTGTCCTGACGCCGGCAAACTCCGCCCGGCTGGGCTCCTGGACGGATGCCTAACCCAAACGGGTGATGCAGAGGTACCGCAGCCATCGCAAGCTGTATTTCGACGCAGAAGCGCGAATAGCCGCATGAGAACCTCAGACGTTGTCGCCGATTTGTGGGTCCGGGCGCACGCGCCGGATCCGAGGTTGCCGCTCCTCGGTGATCGCTGGCCGCAGGCCGCGAGGGTCACGACGGACAGCTCGATACGTGTCGTTCGATCGGAGCTTGAATTGCAGGACGTCGGCCGTCTCCGCGCCCAGGTCCGGGCAGCCCGAGCCGGACAGCCACATGCTGGCGGGGAGGTCGGCGACAGGCTTGCGGTGGAAGAGATCGATCATTGCAGCCTGGTGTTCGTCGCCGAACATCAGGGGCGAGAGCTTGCCACCGTCAGACTGTCGCGCGCCGCCGACGCGCTCGGCGATTCCCACCTCGCGCCGCTGGTCGAGGCCGTGGAGCCGGTCGACCTTGCCGTCACGGTCGTTGTGTCAAGGTTCGCCGTATTGCCCGAGCGCCGCGCCCGTGCCATGGCGCTCCCGATGTTCTTTCAGGCCTATCGCAGCATGCACTTGGCCGGTGCGCGGTGCAGCTTCATGACGATCCACGCTACGATGGTCGAGGTGTTTGCGGAGTTCGGCTGGAAGCGGACCGGCAATGTTGTCGACGATCCGGTCGCCGGCGAGATGCAGATCGTGCGTCACGACCTGCTGGATATGACTCTGCTGCGCGCCGTCGACTCGCCGCTGGCGAGCATCGCAAGCGATTTCTTCCGCCACGAGGGCCACGTCGCGACGCCGCGCTGATGCGATTGATGCTCGAAAGCAGCCGGCTCTTCGCCAGGCTTTTTCGTTTCGGTACAGCGTTTTACCCCGGATCGTACGGCCCGTTCATCTTTCCTTCAGGTGCAAAAGCCCTTGCTATAGGTTGAATCCACGGTTCAGAACCGGGGTGCGGGTTTCGACGTCAAAATCAGCCTCAAGCCATTGAAGCCACGCTGGTTTTCTCAGAGAATCACGGCCCGGACAGGAGCCGCGGGGAGAACCGGCACGCGCGGCGGACGCTGCGGCGATGTTTCTGAAAGAACACGATGTTTGACCTTGCAATCGTTGGTGGCGGCCCGGGCGGGCTGATGAGCGCCTGGTATCTCAAACGCAAGCTCGGGGGCCTGTGCAAGGTCACCATCTTCGAAGCCTCCGACCGGCTCGGCGGCAAGATCGTCACCCAAAAATTCGAAACCGCGCCGGCGATGTACGAGGCCGGTGTCGCCGAGCTGTACGACTACTCGATGTCCGGCCCGGACCCGTTGCGCGAACTGGTGCAGCATTTCGGCCTGCAGACTATCCCGATGGACGCCGAGCAGGTGCAGCTCGACGGCGAGCTGCTCAACGATGTGCCCGGCATGCGCAAGAAGTACGGCGACAAGACCGCCGAGGCGATCGTCGCGTTCCGCAAGAAATGCACCGAGCAGATCACGCCGACCGAGTATTACGAAGGCGTCGGCGCGCACGACAACGAACACCCCTGGGCCTGGACCAATTGCGAGCAGTTGCTCGACAAGGAGATCGAGGACCCGACCGCCAAGCGCTTCTTCAAGGTGATGGCGAGATCCGACATCGCCACCGAGAGCCACAACACCAACGGCCTCAACGCGCTCAAGAATTTCGTGATGGATATCGACGGCTATATCGGCCTGTATTCGATCCAGAACGGCAACGAGCAACTGATCGAGTGCCTGCGTTCCGAGATCGACGCCGAGATCCAGTTCAACCACCGCGTCCTCAAGGTCGGCAAGACCGAGAGCGGGCGCTACGAGCTGAACATGATGAACGGCAAGGGGCCGGAGACGCGCGATTTCGATCTCGTGCTGATGTGCCTGCCGCACAACTGGCTCGCCACGCTGAGCTGGGGCAACGAGCAGCTCCGCAAGGCGATGGTCAAGCACGTCGCCTATTTCGACCGCCCGGCGCACTACTTGCGGATCTCGCTGCTGTTCGATTCCCCGTTCTGGGGCGACAAGATTCCCGGCTCCTGGTTCATGTCGGAAGCGTTCGGCGGCTGCTGCGTCTACAACGAGGGATCGCGCCACGACGTCGGCAAATACGGCGTGCTCAACTTCCTGATCGCCGGCTCGGACGCGCTGGCGTTCTCCAACCTCACCGACAACGAACTGATCGAGCTGGCGCTGAAGTCGCTGCCGGCCGAGATCGGCGACGTCCGCGGCCATTTCCTCGAAGGCAAGACCCATCGCTGGCTGTCGTCGGTGAACTGCATCCCCGGCGGCCTGCCGGTGCGCGACGTCATGACCAATCATCGCCCCGAACCGAAGAACCATCCGGGCTTCGTCATCGTCGGCGACTATCTGTTCGACTCGACGCTGAACGGTCTGCTGGATTCCTCGGACGCCGCCACCGATATCATCGTCACCGAGACGATGAAGCTGCGCCGGGCTCGTGCCGCCGACGGCAAGCCGGTGTCCGACAAGATCGACCGCGACTATTTCGAGAACTACCGCAACCAGGGCCCGTATCGCGAGGTCTGGAGCCGGTTTACCGATCCGGACTATCTGATCCAGACCATCAAGACGGTATGGGACGCGCCGCACGGCTACAAGCTGCTGGTCGCCGGCTCCGCCAGCGGCGAGCTGGTCGGAGCGCTGCGGCAGCGCGGCGTCGATGCTTATGGCGTCGAGAACAACCGCTTCATCCACGGCAAGACGCCGGAGGCGCTGAAGCCCTACAACAAGCTGGGCTCGATCGCCGAGCTGCCGTTCGCGGACGAGGAATTCGATTTCGTGTTCGAGACCAGCCTGTGCCACGTCGCGGAGAACCGCGTGGTCAAGGCGATCCGCGAGCTGCACCGCGTCGCCCGCACCGGTCTGGTGTTCGGCTCGGTGACCAGCGACATGGATGCGGGCGTCATCGACCGCTACGACCTGTTGCGTGGCATCAAGAAGCTCGGCACCTGGTGGGAGTGGTCGGAACTGTTCTTCTCCAACGGCTTCGACCTGTCGGTGCATCGCAACGATTGCGGCGACGCGTTGTGGGAGCTCGCGGTGAAAGCGGGCAGGGGCCCCGGCCACTGGTACAGCGACGCCGACAGCCTGCGCTATTCGTTCTTCGACAAGGTCGATGACGAGGACGACGACGACTGAGCGTGAGGTCGTCGCGGACGGCCTGCGTTCGCTTCAGCAAATTCGGCGCCGTGGCTTGAACAAGTCACGGCGCCGCTCATTGTAGTCGTGCTGTCCGGCCACCCAGCGGTTTTCGATTCATGGCGCGCAAGCCCAATCCTCCTACCACCCCGGCGCCGGCCGACAACGCTGCCGCAATGCCCTCGGCCGGCTCTGACGCAGGCAGCTCTGCCCCAGGTAGTTCTGCCTCCGGCCCTGAAGGCGCCGCACCGGTCTCGCCGCTGGACGAGAAGTTCGCGCTTCCCGTCGGCGCCGCGGCGCCGGTGGTTCCGACCACCAAACCGCCGGTGAAGCAGCTCATCGCCGACAAGACTCCCGCCGCTCCTCTGCCGGGCGCCAAGGAGGCCGCCGAGGACGACGACGACCAAGAAGAGGAAGACGACGAGGAGGACGATGATGACGACGACGAGGAGCTCGTCGTCTTCACCGCCCGCGAGGCCGCCGGCGCGTTCGCCACGATCGCCGGCTTCATCCGGCCGGTGGTGGTCAACTACAAGAAGATGCTGGCGTTCGTGGTGTTCGGCGTGGTCGTCGAGACGCTGTTCAACGTCATCATGCCGCTCAGCCTCAAATTCCTGATCGACGACGCGCTCGGCGAAGAGGATTTCCGCGAGCTCTACAAGATCCTGTCGATCCTCGGCGTCGCCGGCATCATCACCTCGATCGTCGCGGTGTGGTACGAGCGCTGGGACGCGCGGCTCGCCGCCGCGGTGGTGGCGGATGTCCGCACCAGGGTGTTCGAGCACGTCCAGCGCCTGCCGGCCGGCTATTTTGCCCGCACCAAGCGCGGCGAGATCCTGTCGCGGTTCTCGATCGACATGGCGGCGTTCGAAAGCGTGGTGGAAATCCTCGCCAACACCGCGCTGCTGCCGTTTCTCGAGCTGATCGCCGGCATCATCCTGATGCTGTTCCTGAACTGGCAGCTCGCTGTGGTGGCGCTGCTGATCTTCCCGATCACCCTGATCGGGCCGCGCATCCTGACGCCGAAGGCGGTGCAGGCGAACTACGAGCAGAAGGTGCAGGAGGCCGGGTTGCTCGGCCTGGTGCAGGAGAATGTCGGCGCCCAGGCGGTCGTCAAGGCGTTCAGCCTGCAGCGCAAGATGTTCGGCTTCTTCTCGCTGCGCAATCAGGCGACGCGCCAGAAGATGGCGCAGGCCACCTTCCTGACTTCGATGGTCGAGCGCAGCGTCACCGTCTCGGTGCTGATGCTGCATCTTTTGGTGCTGGCGCTTGGTGCATATCTGGCGACCACCGGCCAGATCACGGTCGGCACCTTCGTCACCTTCGAGAGCGCGTTCTGGGAGGTGTCGTACAACATCGCTCATCTGATGCAGTTCATCCCGGTGTCGATCCAGGCGGCCGCCGCGGTGCGCCACATGCAGGAGCTGCTCGACGAGAAAACCCCGATCGCCGATCGGCAGGGCGCCGCCGAGCTGCCGCGGATCGTCGACAACATCGCGTTCGAGCGGGTGTCGTTCGCCTATGAGGGCGCCGAGCAGCCGGTGATCGACAATCTCAGCCTCAAGCTGAAGGCCGGCAAGACCATCGCGATCGTCGGCCCGAGCGGCTCGGGCAAGAGCACGCTGCTCAACATGGTGCTGCGGCTGTACGACCCGACCGAAGGCCGGATTACGATCGACGGCGTCGACATCCGCAACGTGACGCTGGATTCGCTGCGGAGGAGCATGGCCGTGGTGTTCCAGGAGAACATGCTGTTCAACATGTCGATCCGCGACAACATCCGGCTCGGCAAGGAAGGCGCGACCGACGCCGAAGTCGTGCAGGCTGCGAAGAAGGCGGAGATCCACCGCTTCATCATGAGCCTGCCGGAGAAATACGACACCGTGGTCGGCGAGCGCGGCGACACACTGTCCGGCGGCCAGCGCCAGCGCATCGCCATCGCCCGCGCCATCGTCCGCGATCCGTCGGTGCTGCTGCTCGACGAGGCGACCTCGGCGCTCGACCAGACCACCGAAGCGGCGATCAACAAGACGCTGATGAAACTGGCGCGCGGCCGCACCATGATCTTCTCGACCCACCGCCTGACCTCGGTGGTCGATATGGACGAGATCGTCGTCGTCTCCGGCGGTCAGGCGATCGAGCGCGGCTCGCACCAGGAACTGCTCGCCAAGAACGGCGCCTATCGCAAGCTGTGGGACGACCAGAAGCGCCACGGTGCCGGCGACGATGATGATGATGACGATGATGACGACGAGTGAGCGGCGCGCTTCCGCGGCCGCTGCGCGATAGAGTCCGTGAAAGCGGCTGCGGCTGTCGTCGTGGAACGGGCCGCGGCCCTTAGGTGACGGCCCCGTCGAGGCGGCCGAGCACAGTCAGCTCGGCGCGAACGGCGTCCGCATCGGCGAGATCGGCTTCGATCTCCGCGTGCAGCTTGCGCCAGATCGGCACCGCTGCGGCCAGCGTCTTGCGCCCCGCAGGCGTCAGCCGCAGCAGCCGGGCGCGCCGGTCCGCCGGATCGATCAGCACCTCGAGCAGATTGCGTCGCTCCAGCGGCTTGAGGTTCGCCGTCAGCGTCGTGCGATCCATCGCCAGTAGCGTGGCAACGCTGCCGAGCGGGGCGGGCTGTGGCCGGTTGAGCGACATCAGCAGAGAGAACTGACCGCTGGTGAGGCCGGCCGGCTTCAGCGCGAGATCGAACCGCCGAGCGAGTGCCCGCGCCGCGCGTTGGGCGTGCAGGCACAGGCAGGTGTCGCGCACCAGCAGCGTGGTTTCGAAACTCGGTTCGGTCGATGCGCGCATCAGAGAACAGCTCTTGACAGTGAGGAGCGATATAGGTTGATATCAACCTAATTGCGTAGGATCAAGCGCCGCGGACGGCGAGGCTCGGGCGTAGCCCGAGCGGCATCCATCGCGCCATGTAAAACGGGGAGGAGAATTGCATGAAGATCGTGACCAGCCTGAGCTTCCGGGGGCAGTGCCGCGAGGCGTTCGAGTTCTATGCCGAGGTGCTGGGCGGCAAGATCACTGCTGCGTTTCCCTATAGCGACGCGCCGCCGGAGATGCCGATCAGCGATCCGAAGTACAAGACCTGGCTGATGCACTGCTGGCTCGAGGTCGGCGACCAGGCGCTGATGGGCGCCGACATGGACACCGGCTGGGCATCCAACATCGACAAGCCGAAGAACGGTTTCGACGTCACCCTGCACACCCACGACAAGGCCGAGGCGCAGCGCTGGTACGAGCGATTGTCCGAGGGTGGCAAGCCGATGATGCCGTTCGGCGAGACGTTCTGGTCGCCCGGGTACGGCTCGCTGGTCGATCGCTTCGGCATTCCTTGGATGATCAACACGCTGCCGGCGGCGGCCTGACGGCGGCGCAAGCCCTTCAACGTCATTGCGAGCGAAGCGAAGCAATCCAGCTTCGCGCATTGAGCTGGATGGCTTCGTCGCGGAGCCTGTGCCCGGACGGCGCATCGCGCCGATCCGGGTGCTCCTCGCAATGACGGCAAGGCTTACGCAGCCATGGCTCGCGCAACCATGGCTCGCGCAACACGGAAACAACCATGAACCAGTCCTATCGTTGGGTGATCGTTGCGGCCGGCGGCGTGCTCGGCTGCGTGGCCGCCGGCGCGATGTTCTCGCTGCCGGTGCTGCTGCGGCCGATGTCGCAGGACACCGGCTGGTCGGTCACCGGGATCTCGACTGCGATGACGATCGGCTTCCTGGCGATGGCGGCCGCCAGCATGGTGTGGGGCAATCTGTCGGACAGGTTCGGCCCGCGCCCCGTGGTGCTGACCGGTTCGGTGGTGCTGGCGGCCAGTCTCGCGCTCGCCAGCCGCGCGACGTCGTTGATCGAATTCCAGTTGCTGTTCGGCGCTCTGGTCGGCGCGGCCACCGCCGCCGTGTTCGCCCCGATGATGGCCTGCGTCACCGGCTGGTTCGACACCGGGCGGGGTCTTGCGGTGTCGCTGGTCTCCGCCGGGATGGGGATGGCGCCGCTGACGATGGCGCCGCTGACGGCGTGGCTGGTGACGATCCACGATTGGCGCGGCGCGATGCAGATCATCGCTGTGATCACCGCCGCGCTGATGATCCCGGCAGCCCTGCTGGTGCTACGCCCACCGGCGCTCGAAGCTGGCAGCGGCGAGATGGCGTCGGCTGATGCGCAGGACGAGATGACGGTCGGGCAGGCGGTGCGCTCGCCGCAATTCGTCACGCTGATGCTCGCCAACTTCTTCTGCTGCGCGACCCATTCCGGCCCGATCTTCCACACCGTCAGCTACGCGGTGACCTGCGGCATCCCGATGATCGCGGCGACCTCGATCTACAGCGTCGAGGGGCTGTCCGGGATGTTCGGCCGGATCGGCTTCGGCCTCGCCGGCGACCGCTTTGGCGCGCAGCGCGTGCTGGTCATCGGTCTGCTCGCGCAGGCGTTCGGCGTGCTGGCGTATGCCTTCGTGGGCGGGCTCGGCGGCTTCTATGCGGTCGCGGTCGCCGTCGGCTTCATCTACGCCGGCACCATGCCGCTCTACGCCGTGATCATCCGCGAGAACTTTCCGCTGCGGATGATGGGCACGATCGTCGGCGGCACAGCGATGGCCGGCAGCCTCGGCATGTCGACCGGCCCGGTGCTGGGCGGGCTGATCTACGATGCCTATGGCAGCTACGCTCCGATGTACGTCGCCTCCTGCGGCATGGGCCTCGCCGCGATGCTGATCCTGGCGACGTTCCGGCCGTTTCCGCGGCGGGCGGAATTGGCGGTGGCGTAGGCGACGGCGACGGCCGCTGCGCCGGTAGCAGCGCGGTCGCCGCTACGGCGACAGCGCCTCGATAATGCGGCAGTCGGCGACAGTGCCGCAGTCACACTGCGTGATCATGTGATTCAGCTCCCGGCGCAGCGCCTGCAGGTCTGCGATCTTGCGGTCGACTTCGGCCAGATGCTGCTTGGCGATCGTGTCGATGGCATCGCAGGAGCGTTCCCGCTCGTCAGACAGATCCAAAAGCGCACGGATCTGATCGAGTGAAAAGCCGAGATCGCGCGCCCGTCGGATGAAGCTCAGACGGTTGAGATGCTCGGTCGTGTAGGCGCGGTAGTTGCCCGGCGTGCGCGCCGGGGCCGACAGCAATCCGATCCGCTCGTAATACCGGATGGTTTCGACCTTGGTGTCCGTCTGGCGCCCGAGATCCCCAATCGCGAGATGGTCCGTCGGCATGTCTTGACCCTGTAGCTGCTACAGGGTGCATATGGGGTGTCACAACGCTTTGTCGAGGTGATGCCATGGCGACCGACGCCTACAGAATTCGCGTAGAAGGCATGGACTGCGCCTCCTGCGCGCTCAAGATCGAGACGGCGATGCAGCGGCTGTCGGGTGTCGCGGATGTTCGCGTCAGCTACTCCGCCGGCACCTTGGCCCTTCGGCTTGATCGGGACAGGATTTCGCCGAGCACCATCGACGAACAGCTTCGCTCGCTCGGTTACCGACCGCTGGCGACCGCGTCGTCGCCAAGCAGCCTCGCGACAGAACGACAACGCCTGCCGTGGTGGCAGGACGCGAAGCTGCAATCGGTCATGATCGCAGCGGCGGTGTTTGCTCTGGCGTTCGCCTTAGCGCAGTTCCTTCCGGCCTTCGAGCGATGGCTCTATTCCGCAGCGGCCGCGGTCTGTCTGATCCCGATCGCACGTCGGGCCTTGATCGGCGCGCGTTCGGGATCCCCGTTCAGCATCGAAACGCTGATGAGCGTTGCGGCGATCGGCGCGGTCATGATCGGCGAGGCCGAGGAGGCGGCCGTGGTCATCGTTCTGTTCAGCGTGGGTGAATGGCTGGAGACTTTCGCGGCGGGGCGCGCGCGATCCGGGATTGAAGCGCTGATCGACGTGGTGCCGCGCACCGCGAGGCGACTGCGCGATGGTTCAGACGAAGTCGAGGAGATTCCGGCTGCCGACCTCATGATCGGAGATGTCGTCGTGGTGCGTCCCGGCGACCGCATCCCGTCGGACGGCACAGTGATCGACGGCCGTTCCGATGTGAACGAAGCGCCGATCACCGGCGAATCCATGCCGGTCGGCAAAGCCATCGGCGATCATGTCTATGCCGGCAGCATCAACGCAAACGGCGAGCTGCGCGTCGAGACGACGAATGCGGCGGCCGACAACACGATTGCGCGCATCATTTACCTCGTCGCAGAAGCGCAGGAATCCAAGGCGCCGACGGAGCGGATGATCGATCGTCTCAGTCGTTGGTATACGCCCGCAGCCATGCTGGTGGCGCTTCTTGTTGTCGTCGTGCCGCCGCTTGGTTTCGGCGAGGATTGGACGACCTGGATCTATCGCGGACTCGCCACGCTGCTGATCGCGTGTCCATGTGCACTTGTCATTTCGACACCGGCGGCGATCGCTTCAGGCCTAGCGGCGGGCGCCCGCAAAGGGCTGCTGATCAAAGGCGGCGCGACATTGGAGACGCTCGGCAAAGTCAAGACCGTCGCCTTCGACAAGACCGGCACGCTGACGCTGGGTCGGCCTCAGGTGACCGACGTCATTTCCGTGATCGGCGATGAAGACCTCGTCCTCGCCCGCGCGGCGGCTGTCGAAGGCAACACCAACCACCCGATCGGACAGGCGATCGTCCGGACCGCGAAGGAGCGCAAGCTGCAGCTTCCTGTGGCGTTTGGAGGCAGTCAGGCGGTCCCGGGCAAGGCGGTCTCGGCACGCCTCAAAGATGGCTTCGCCTTCGTTGGGTCACCACGCTTTGCGGCAGAGCGGACGACGATTCCGCCGGAGCTTGCGGCGACGATCTCCCGTCTCGAACGAGAGGGTAAAACCGTCGTGGTGCTGATCTCTGGAAAGACCTGCGACGGAGCGATTGCGCTGCGCGACGAGCCGCGTCCGGATGCGGCAGGCGCTTTGCGGCAACTCGCATCCAAAGGCATCGCGGTGGTCATGCTGACGGGCGACAACGCGCGAACGGCGGGTGCCATCGCGGACCGACTTGGCATGGAGGTCCGCGCGGAGCTTCTGCCCGATGCCAAGCTGGCCGAGATTAGTCGCCTGAAGGAAGTATCCCCCGTGGCGATGGTCGGCGACGGCATCAATGATGCGCCGGCGCTCGCGGCTGCTTCCGTCGGCATCGCCATGGGGGGAGGAACGGACGTGGCGCTGGAGACCGCTGATGCTGCGCTACTGAACGACCGCGCACATGGCGTTGCGGACCTGATTGCGCTGTCGCAGGCGACGCTCGGCAACATCTGGCAGAACATCTCGATCGCGCTCGGGCTGAAGGCGGTGTTCCTCGCCACCAGCCTGCTCGGCGTGACGACGTTGTGGATGGCGATCCTCGCCGACACCGGCGCCACCGTCCTGGTCACCGCGAATGCCCTCAGACTGCTGCGGTGGCGGGTGTCAGAGTCATGATGCCGGATGAGAGGCGGCAGGCTCGGCGTCGCGGCAGAGCCAGGCTGTGCTGATCGCCAGCAGCAGGGTGGAGGCGGCGCTGGCCCAGGCCATGCTGTCCCAGCCGGCCCAGGTGCCGGTTCCGAGCAGGCGAATGACGACCGGCCCGATGATCTGCCCGACGGCGAACGCCACCGTCATCCGCGCCAGCAGCGGCGTCGGATTGGCGGGACACAGCTCGCGGGCAAGCTGAAGTCCGGCCATCGTCGCGACCATGAAAGTGCCGCCGACCAGTACGGCGGAGGCGGCGAGGGACCACAGCGCGTGGCTGATCAGCGGCAGCGCCGTGCCGATCGCCATCGTCCCTTGCGCCAGCGCCCACACCCGCCGCCGCGGCCAGCCGTGGAGGCGATGCGCCGCCAGCGCCACCGACACGGCGGCGGCCAGCCCGAACAGCGGCCAGGTGATGCCGAACACCAACGGGTTCGCGGTCAACTCCCGCGCCATCGCCGGCAGGAAGGTGGCCGGAATGATGTAGCCGAAGCCGAAGACGCCGTAACACGCCACGATGTCCCACTGACGATCCGCACTCTTCGTCGCGAGTTGCGCGTGCGCAGGCGTGCCTGCCGGTGGCGGCGCGCTGGTGCGGCGTCCGAGGCCGGCGGCGACGATGATCGTGCCGAGGGCCGTGATCGTTCCGAGCTCGAGCCACAGCGCGGAAGCTGTCTGCTGCCCGCCGAGCCAGGCGATCGTCCCCGCCAGCGCAATGCCGAGGCCGACGCCGCAATAGATCCAGGCGCCGAGCTGCGCGCTGTGGCGCCGCGCCAGTTCGGTGAGGCACCAACTGCTGGCGCACACCAGCGCCCATGCGCTGCAGACCCCGGACACCGCGCGCAGCACGGCGCCGACAAGCTCCATCGAGCCGCGATCGATCCACGCCGGCGCCATCGTCGACAGCACGATGCCGATCAGCGACAAGCGCAAGCCGCGCTGCGGATCGCCGGCAAAGATCGAGGCGGTCAGCGCGCCCACAAGATAGCCGGCGTAGTTCGCCGCCGCCCATTCGGCGCCGGCGGCGGCATTCAAGGTGCCGTCGCGCATCATCAGCGGCAATAGCGGCGTGAACGCGAACCGGCCGATCCCCATCGCGGCGGCGAGCGCCATAGTGCCGCTCATGACGATCAGCCAGGTCGGCGGATGAAGGTTGGCGGCTTCGACGGAAGTGCGGTGCATCAGGTTGCCCGATCAAGCCAAGCGAGGCGTCGACACCACCAGATCGGGCCAGCATTGAAAACTGAATTATTCTGAACTACCGTTCTCGATATGAGAATGATGGACCTCGACGACCTCGAGATTTTCCGCGCCGTCGTCAGGGAGGGCGGGGTCACCCGCGCGGCGGACCGGCTGCACCGGGTGCCGTCCAACGTCACCACTCGCATCAAGCAGTTCGAGGAGCGGATCGGGCACAGCCTGTTTCGCCGGCAGGGGCGCGGTCTGGTTCTCACCGATGTCGGCCGCACCCTGCTGAGCCACGCCGAACGTCTGCTGCAATTGGCCGATGCCGCGGAGCAGGAGTTGCGCAGCGGCAAGGCGAGGGGCGTGCTGCGGCTGGGGTCTCTGGAAAGCGCGGCCGGGGTGCGGTTGCCGCCACTGCTCTCGCGCTTTCATGCGCGCTATCCCGACATCGCGATCCAGATGACGACCGACACCACCGGTGCGCTGCTTCGGCAGTTGGAGCGGTTCGAGATCGACGCCGCCTTCGTCTCCGAACCGTTCGAGCCGGGACGTTTCACCTCGGTCGCGGCGTTCGACGAAGAGCTGGTGCTGATCACCGCCAAGGGCGTCCGCCCGCTGCGCCGCTCCGCCGACCTCGGCGGCAAGACCGTGGTGGCGTTTCCGCACGGCTGCTCCTACCGCCGGCGCCTGATGGAATGGTTGGCATCGGAAGGCGTATCACCCGACCGTATTCTCGACCTCGGCTCGTATCACGCCATCGTCGCCTGCGTCGCGGCCGGCTCCGGCATCGCCATCGTGCCCGCAGGCGTGCTTGATCA
Source organism: Rhodopseudomonas parapalustris (assembly GCF_053772255.1). NCBI lineage: Bacteria > Pseudomonadati > Pseudomonadota > Alphaproteobacteria > Hyphomicrobiales > Nitrobacteraceae > Rhodopseudomonas > Rhodopseudomonas parapalustris. The sequence continues at coordinate 36,523 of NZ_JAMKBZ010000040.1, forward strand.
CGCCGCTTTGGGCACGGCGGTGGATCGCCATCCACTACCGGCCAAACTGCGAAACAACCGGACGCATCTGGTCTGGTCCGGCGACCCCGGTTCGCCGCTGCAAGCCCTGATGGCGCTGCTGCCGAATGCGGGAGTGAGGCGGCGGGGCGCTGGATAGCAGGCGGTGGTCCGATCGGGCGCAATTTGCGCGAGGCTCGTCCTTCGACCGCTCTGATTGTCGGAGCAGGCGTGCTGCCTTGTTTGCAGGAGACGGGATGGGCTGCTGGTGACCCGAAGGAGACATCGACACGCCTGTGACGATCCGTTGCACACCGGTGAAATCCGTTAGCTCCGCTCAAATTTTCCAGACAATCGAGGAGGCTTTAGCAGGCTGTTGAAGAAGTCT
>NZ_JAMKBZ010000041.1:0-35140 GCF_053772255.1 Rhodopseudomonas parapalustris
TGCGCACAGTGCTGCCGCACGAGTGAAGAGGCTCCCTCGCCCCGCTTGCGGGGAGAGGGCTGGGGTGAGGGGGCGTTTCTGCAAGGCCGAGAGGCTCGGCCGTGTTGAGACGCCCCCTCACCCGACCCGTCGTCGCTTCGCTCCGTCGGGTCGACCTCTCCCCGCACGCGGGGAGAGGTGAAATCCCGCGGAGGGCACTACTCCTCCGGTTCGGTCGTAAACAGCAGCGGGTAACCCTTGGCGCGGCCGGCGTCGGTGGCGCGAGTGGCCTTGGTTTCGGCGACGTCCTTGGTGAACACGCCGACGACGCAGACGCCGCGCTGATGCGCGGTGAGCATGACTTTGTAGGCCTGATCCTCGGTCATCCGGAACTCGGCCTTCAGCACCGAGACCACGAAGTCGCGCGGCGTGTAGTCGTCGTTGACCAGGATCACCTTGTGCAGCTTCGGCCGCTCGACCTTGATTTTGGCCTTGGTCTTCGGCTTCAGGTCGGTGTTGCTCATTCGCTGTCTGACCCGTTGCTCGCCGGTGAAGTAATTGCGGGCGGCATTGTACAGCGTCGGCGCCAGCGGTGAAACCGGCAGCCGCCCGATCACGAACCATGATCGCCGGTGACTGGAAAGTGATCGGGATGGAACCGGCCCGCCTGCTTTCCGTCACGTCAGTTGCATGTCACGATCGTGGTTGGTCGACCGGAGGGCTGCTGATGCGCTGGTGGGTCTCGATCGGAAGCATGCTCGCCGTCGCAGCCGCCGCTGGCGTCGCCGCTGTGGCCGCGCCCCGTCAGCCGCCGCAATCTGCAGCGGGCCGCGACGAAGCCAAGCAGGTCGACGTCGAACTGGTGCTGGCAGTGGACGTCTCCTACTCGATGGACGTCGATGAACTCGCAGTGCAACGCGAAGGCTATGCCCAGGCGTTGATGTCCAGCGAGTTCCTCAAAACTCTGAAGACCGGCCCCAACGGACGAATCGCGGTGACGTATTTCGAGTGGGCCGCCTCCAGCGATCAGAAGATCATTCTGCCGTGGCAGATCATCGACGGACCGGAATCGGCCGATGCGGTCGCGGCAGAGATCATGAAGGCGCCGCTGCGCCGCGCTTCGCGCACCTCGATCTCCGGTGCGATCAATTTCGCGCTGCCGCTGTTCGAGCAGAACCCGTATCACGGGCTGCGCCGGGTGATCGACATCTCCGGCGACGGGCCGAACAACAACGGTGAGCCGGTGACGATCGCGCGCGACGCCGCGGTCGCCAAGGGCGTCATCATCAACGGTCTGCCGATCATGGTGAAGGAGCCGTCCTACTCGATGATGGATATCGAGAATCTGGATTACTACTATGAGGACTGCGTGATCGGCGGTCCCGGCGCGTTCGTGGTGACGATCAAGGACCGCGCCAAGTTCAAGGAAGCGATCCACACCAAACTCGTGATGGAGGTCGCCGGCCACGTCCCGCCGGCCCGCATTGTTCCGATCGCCGAAGAGCAGCGCCCGGCACGGGTGTCGTGCCTGATCGGCGAGAAGGTCTGGCAGGATCGGTGGGGGCGGTGAGGGCACCCTTGTCATTCCGGGCCGCGAGCAAAGCTCGCGAACCCGAAATCCATTGCCCCTCTGGTCGCGTCTTAACCACGGCAGTCTTGCCGAAGGAACAGCCGCCGTCGTGGTGATGAATTCCGGGGCCGCTCCGCGCGAGCGCCCCGGAATGCCGTCAGGCCGCGGCGCGGAAGATCGTCTCGATCTCGGACTGCGTCGCCTGCTTCGGATTGGTGAAGCCGCACGCATCCTTCAGCGCGTTGGCGGCGAGGACCGGCACGTCGGTTTCCTTCATGCCGAGCCCGCCGAGCCCGGACGGGATGCCGACATCGGTCGACAGCCGCTGGATTGCGTGAATGGCGGCATCGGCGCCCTGCGCGTCGGTGAGGCCGGTGACGTCGACGCCGAGCGCGTGGGCGACATCCTTCAGCCGTCCCGCCGCTACCTGGGCGTTGTAGGCCTGCACATGCGGCAGCAGCACCGCATTGCAGACGCCGTGCGGCAGGTCGTAGAAGCCGCCGAGCTGATGCGCCATCGCATGCACGTAGCCCAGCGAGGCGTTGTTGAAGGCCATGCCGGCGAGGAAGCCCGCATACGACATCGCCTCGCGGGCGACGAGGTTCTGGCCCTCGGCGACGACGGTGCGCAGACTGTTGGAGATGATCGACATCGCCTTCAGCGCGCAGGCGTCGGTGATCGGCGTGGCGGCGATCGACACATAGGCCTCGATCGCGTGCGTCAGCGCGTCCATGCCGGTGGCGGCGGTCAGCGCCGGCGGTTTGCCGAGCATCAACACCGGATCGTTGACCGACAGCAGCGGCGTGGTGTGGCGATCGACGATCGCCATCTTCACCTGACGCGCCTCGTCGGTGATGATGCAGAAACGCGTCATTTCGCTCGCCGTGCCGGCGGTAGTGTTGACGGCGATCAGCGGAAGCTGCGCGTGCTCCGACTTGTCGACGCCTTCGTAGTCCTTGATGCTGCCGCCATTGGTGGCGGTGAGCGCGATGCCCTTGGCGCAGTCGTGCGCCGAGCCGCCGCCGAGCGAGATCACGCAGTCGCAGTTTTCCTGCTTCAGCAGCGCGAGCCCGTCCTCGACGTTCTTGATCGTCGGGTTCGGCTTGGCGCCGGGGAACACTACGCTGGTGACGTTGCGCTCGATCAGCATCGAGGCGATCTGGTCGGCGACGCCGAGCTTGTGCAGCCCGCTGTCGGTGACGATCAGCGCGCGCTTGAAGCCGCGGGCCTTGGCGTGGTCTGCGGCGCTCGACACGCAGCCGGCGCCGAACAGGTTGAGAGAGGGGATGAAAAAGGTCGTTGCGGTCATTGGTGCTTCCTTCCATGCGTTTGTTGTTGGTCGGTGGTCGATGAGCAGTCCGACCGGCGATCCGCCGGAGCGGACACGCTCGGATTCGCAGGGCAAGGCCCCGCTGCCCGGGCGGCGCGCGAGACGTCGCCCGGTATGGCTGCGGCCAAGTGCTGAGCGCTGGCCGATGAAGTAGCTATTGCGTCAGAAGAACCCGAGCGGGCCGGTGCCGTAGCTCACCAGCAGGTTCTTGGTGTGCTGATAGTGATCAAGCATCATCTTGTGGGTCTCGCGGCCGATGCCGGACTGCTTGTAGCCGCCGAAGGCGGCGTGCGCCGGATAGGCGTGGTAGCAGTTGGTCCACACCCGGCCCGCCGCGATCGCGCGCCCGAACCGATAGGCGCGGGTGCCGTCGCGGGTCCAGACGCCGGCGCCGAGGCCGTACTGGGTGTCGTTGGCGATCGCGAGCGCTTCGGCCTCGTCCTTGAAGGTGGTGACCGACACCACGGGGCCGAAGATCTCCTCCTGGAAGATCCGCATCTGGTTGTGGCCGCGGAACACGGTCGGATGCACGTAGTAACCGCCGGCGAGATCGCCCGGCAGCTCGGCGCGGGCGCCGCCTGCGAGCAACTCGGCGCCTTCCTGGCGGCCGATGTCGATGTAGGACAGGATCTTCTCGAGCTGTTCCTGGGATGCCTGCGCGCCGATCATCGTCGCCGGATCGCGCGGGTCGCCTTGGCGAATTGCGGCGACGCGGGCGAGTGCCCGCTCCATGAAGCGCTCGTAAATCGACTCCTGCACCAGCGCGCGGCTCGGGCAGGTACACACTTCGCCCTGGTTGAGCGCGAACATCACGAAGCCTTCGATCGCCTTGTCGAAGAACGGATCGTCCTCGGCGGCGACATCGCTGAAGAAGATGTTCGGCGACTTGCCGCCGAGTTCGAGCGACACCGGCACCAGGTTCTCGCTGGCGTATTGCATGATCAGTCGGCCGGTCGAGGTCTCGCCGGTGAAGGCGATCTTGGCGATGCGCGGGCTCGAGGCCAGCGGCTTGCCGGCTTCGACGCCGAAGCCGTTGACGATGTTGAGGACGCCGGGTGGCAACAGATCGCCGACCAGCTCGGCCCACACCAGGATCGAGGCCGGGGTCTGCTCGGCGGGCTTGAGCACCACGCAGTTGCCGGCGGCGAGCGCGGGCGCCAGCTTCCAGGCGGCCATCAGCAGCGGAAAGTTCCAGGGAATGATCTGACCGACGACGCCGAGCGGCTCATGAAAATGATACGCAATCGTGTCGTGATCGATCTCCGAGATCGAGCCCTCCTGCGCGCGCAGCGCTCCTGCGAAATAGCGGAAGTGATCGATCGCCAGCGGCAGATCGGCAGCTCGCGTCTCGCGGATCGGCTTGCCATTGTCCAGCGTCTCGGCGATCGCCAAGAGATCGAGATTAGCTTCCATTCGATCGGCGATGCGATTGAGAATGAGTGACCGTTCTGTCGTTGTGGTCTTGGCCCAGTCGGAACTGGCCGCGTGCGCTGCATCGAGCGCGAGTTCGACGTCTTCCTTCTGCGAGCGCGCGATTTCAGTGAGTTTTGCGCCAGTGATCGGCGTCGTGTTGTCGAAGTACCGTCCATCGATCGGTTCCACCCAGCGGCCGCCGATAAAGTTGCCATAGCGGGTTTTGAATACGGTGCTGGCGTCCGGATGCATCGTTGTGATGAGGTTCATGGCTTCCTCCCATTGTGTTGAAGCGGGCGGAACTACGCACAACCTGTGCCAAGCGTCGCGCAGTCAGCGGCGATTGCGCTGCGAACTGATCAGTTCGTTGAAAAGGCTGGGAGGATTCTAGATCGGGTGGGGCCGGCACAGGTGGTGATCTCTGGACAGCACCTCCGGCTGCGTGTGATAATCGCAGCAGTTGGGCGCAACACCTGTTGCAGAATCCAACACTCCGAGGATCCGCTCATGTCAATAGCATCAAACCGTGATGCCGTCGTCACTGCGCGCCGCCGATTCTTCGGAGAGGGGCGCTCCGTCGACGGAATGCTCGCCGCTCCGATCCTGCGGTCGTGGCAACGCTGCGCCGGCCAAGGGCTGGACGCCAGCCGTTCACCGCTGGTCGAGCCCCCCACCGCCCGCGAACTGCGCGAACTACACGAACGCCATGACCGGCTCGGCCGCCTCGCGCGGCCGGAGCTCAATGCACTGCAGGGCGACGCACGCCTGACCGGCAGTGTCGTCATTCTCACCGATGCGGCTGGTGTCTTGCTCGACATGATCGGCGACGGCGCGTTCGCCGGACGCGCTGCGCAAGTTGCGCTGCGGCCCGGCGTGTCGTGGAGCGAGGCCGACACCGGCACCAATGCGATCGGTACGGCGCTGGTCGAACGCCAGCCGATCGCCGTTCACGGCGCCGAGCACTTTTTCGAGCGGCACCGGATTCTCGCCTGCGCGGCTGCGCCGCTGATCGATCCGCGCGGCAGGGTCGCCGGCGCGCTCGACATGACCGGGCCCGCGGCGATCCGCCATGTCCACGCCCTCGGCCTGATGCGGCTCGCCGCCGAGCAGATCGAGCACCGATTCTTCACGGAGAGCTTCGAGCATTGCACCTTGCTGCGGCTGCACACCGATCGGGCGCTGCTCGGCACGCCGCGCGAGGGCGTGCTAGCGTTCGCGGACGGCATATTGGTCGGTGCCAACCGGCACGGTCTCGATCTGATGAATCTGGATTGGCCGGCACTCGACCTCGCACGGCTCGAAACGCTGCTGCCCGGTGTCCGTCCCTCCGAGCAGATTCAAATGCTGCGTGGCCCGCGCGGCACGCGGCTGTGGGGCCGGCTGATCGAGCCGCCGCGGCGCAGCTCCCGTGCGCCGGTCGCCGCAGCGGTCGCGGCTCCGACGCCGGCATCGCCAGCGGGCGAGGTCGAGCCGATCCTCGATGCGGAGATGATGGCGCAGCTGTCGCGCGCCGTGCGTCTGGTCGAGGCCGGGATTCCGGTGTTGCTGCTCGGCGAGACCGGATCGGGCAAGGACGTCTTCGCGCGCCGCGTTCACGCCGAGAGTGCGCGGCGTAGCAAGCCGTTCGTTCCGGTGAATTGTGCGGCGCTCCCCGAGGGGCTGATCGAGTCGGAGCTGTTCGGCTATGAGGCCGGTGCCTTCACCGGCGCGCGGCGGCAGGGCGCCCCTGGCCTGCTGCGCCAGGCCGACGGGGGCGTGTTGTTTCTCGACGAGATCGGCGACATGCCGCTGTCGCTGCAGAGCCGGCTGCTCCGCGTGCTGCAGGACAAGCAGATCTCGCCGCTCGGCGGCGGACGTCCGGTGCCGGTGGACTTCGCGCTGATCTGCGCCACGCATCAGCCGCTCGGCTCGCTGCTGGCTGCCGGCAGCTTCCGCCAGGATTTGTACTTCCGCATCGCCCAATACGTCGTCGAGCGGCCGCCGGTGCGCCATCATCCGGATCGGCTCGCTTTGGTGCGGACGCTGTGGCGCCAGCTCGGCGCCGAGGAGGCGGGCGTCCAGCTGTCGGCCGAGGTCGAGCGCGTGCTCGCCGCTTACAACTGGCCGGGCAACTACCGGCAATTGGTCGGCACGCTGCGGGCGCTTCTGGTGCTCGGCGAGCCGGGACACCCGGTCGAGGTCTCGGCGCTTCCCGCCGAAATCGGCGCGGCGGTCAGTGCCTGCGACAGTCACGTCCCCGTGCCGCCGGTGACGTCGCTCGCGGAGCATACAAGGTCGGCCCTGCAGGCGGCGCTGGAGGCCAGCGGCGGAAATGTCTCGCGCGCCGCGCGCCGGCTCGGGATCGATCGGAGTACCTACTATCGCCGCCTTCTGAAGGACAAAGATCGCGGTCGATGAGCCGCTGCGCTGGCGCCGCGGCCGAGACAAATCGTCAGTCCGCCGCCACCCAGTTGCCGTGGAAGCCATCGGGGATACGGTGGCCGAGTTGCACCAGGGCAATCGGGCCGGCGGCAATGTCGGCAGCGTTGAAGACGGCGAGGTCGCTGCGGTTTTCGCAGCCGCGCCACACCACCGCGAGCAGCCAGCCGTCGGCTTCGTCGGACTCCTTGCTGCGCGGCACGAACACCGGCTCGCCGATGGTGTCGCCGACCGGCAGGAAATAGCGTCCGCGGCGTTCGCCGTCGTCGCCGACATGCACCAGCCCGGACAGTACGTCCGGCGCTTCCGGATTCATGCAGGCGTACCAGCCGTGATGGCTGCGCAGCCCGGCGCGGCGTTCGTCGATCCGCGGAAATTCGCCGTTGATGTCGTCGAGATAGGCGCGGCGGAAGCTGTCGCTACGTCCGTCGAGATCGAACGTCCAGCGGCACAGCCGGGCGCGCGCCTTGTCCGGATCGGTCGGCCGGCCGCTCGTGTCGGTGAAGAACGGCGGCGCTTCCGACTGCATCACGTTGGCGACGATGGTGTTGCCCTCGTCCCAGGCGTTCATGACGTGAAACACGAAGCACGGCTCGCTGCGAAACCAGCGGATGTCGCGGACGCTGCCGCTCCGCGGCAGCACGCCGACATACGAGCCCTTGCGTGGCTCCCAGGCGTAAGGCGGCTTGCCGCGCACCGCGCGCCAGATGCTGCCGGTCAGCGGCAGGATCGGAAACAGCATATGCTTCGCGGTGACGATGAAATCGTGCACCATCGCCGAGTACGGCGCCTTGAAGCGCTCCAGCCGCGTCAGCCGGCCGGAGGCGTCGATCGCGCCGTGCATCATGCCGCGGCCGAGCGGCCGGCCGACATTGTAGCCGAAGAACAGCATCTCGCCGGTCACCGGGTCGATCTTCGGATGCGCGGTGAAAGGCCCCTGCAGCGCCCCGCCGTAGTCGCAATAGCCGCGGGTCTCCAGCGTATCGCGCTCGATCTGCATCGGCTGATGCGCTTCCTCGAGCGCCAGCAGGCGGCCGGCGTGATACACCACGTTGGTATTGGCGACGTTGCCGTCGCGCGGCGTCGAGGCCGGCGCATCCTTCAGCCGCATGTTGAATTCGCCGTACAGCGGCTTGCCGGCGGCGTGCTCGGCGAGCCATTTCGGCGTCCGCACCCAGCGATTGCGATACGACGCGCGGCCGTTCTCCAAATGGAAGGCGTGCAGCATGCCGTCGCCGAAGAACCAATGCGCGTTCGGCGAGACGAATTGCGGATTGGCGCCGTTGCGATACAGCGTGCCGTTCAGCTCGCGCGGCAGCTCGCCCTTGATGGCGAGGAACGGCGCGTCGCACTCCATCGGAATCGGCGCGACGTTGTCCCAGGTCGTCGGGATGCCTCTCACCTGCAGCATGTCGTCGGTCTCCTCGTCGTCGCCGCAAGTCCTCAGTCCAGCGCCAGCAGTCGGCCGAACGGCTGCACCGCGTGGGAATGCTCTTGTGGCACGGCCCAGATCACCGGCCAGCGCGGCTTGAACTCCGCCGGGCCTTCGAGGTCGGTCAGCACCACGGTGATGTCGGGCTGGTGCCGGTCGGCCTCGGCGAGCAATGGCGTGAAATTGGTGCCGCCGCCACCGGCAAATTCGATGTCGCTGAGCACGAAGCGTCGGCCCGGCTCGAAGACCTCGACCTGTCGCACCCGCTCGTCGCCGATGATCAATACCAGGCCGGCTTCCTGGCGCCTGATGATGGTCTCGATCTCGGTCGCGAAGCGTTGCATCAACTGATCGTCGATCGAGCCGGAAACATCGATGATCAATGCCAGCCGCGGCTCGTTCTTGGTCGGGCTGAAGCCCGGCTCGAACGGCATCCGATGATTGCCGGCGCGGCCCTGATTGGCGATGTAGGAACGTGTCGGGCGCGACCAGGTCAGCGCCGGCTTGCGCGCCAGGCCGCGCGCGAGCTGCACCCGCAGCACCTGCGCCCACGGCGTGCGGCTGTGCGGCAGATCGGCGATCAGCGCGCGCAGCATCGAGAACGCGCCGTCGCCGGCATGGCCGCGCAGGATGCGTTCGCTCCATTCCCGCGCCTGTTCGGCCTCGTGCTCGGGGACCGATTGCGATTCCGGATTCGGCACCAGATCGCGGGCGCCGCCGGCGCCGAGCGCCCGCACCTTGGCGGAGCGGGCGCCGTCGCTGCTCTGTGCGGTCTCGCGCTCTGACGTGCCGGATTGCGACTGCGCCTGATCCTTGCCGCCGGAGCCCGAAGCGTCCGCTTCTGAGCCTTGCTGCGATTTCCGGCCGGACTTCTGCTTGCCGCTGGTGCCGTCACGGTCGCGGTCGTCGATCGCGCGATACAGCTTCTCGACGTCCCATTCCAGCAGCGCTGATTCCGGTTGCTGCTCGCGGTCGAGTGCCTTGAACAAGATCTGTTCGAGCATCACGGCGTTGTCCGGCAGATGCAACCAGTTCAGATGCGCCAGCGTCGTATTGACGATGGCGTCGGCGCAGATGTTGAACAGTTCGAGGTCGACGTCGCCTTGCGTGCGTTGCAGCTCGACGAAGCGTTGCGAGTGGCGCAGCGCGATGTGCAGCACCTCGTGTGCGACGAGCCCGACCTGATCGGGCAACGGCAGTCGTTCGAACGCTGCGCTGTAAAACACCGTGGTGCCGTCGGTCAGCGCCGCGGGCGTCTCTGCCGGTGTATCGTCCGGCAGATCGCGGTGCTGAACCCACAGTGCCAGCCCACCGGTCGACGGTGCGAACTCCACTATGCGCTGGATCGCGCGCGTGCCGCGGTGGCTGTACAGCGCGCCCGGCTCAGGCATCGGCGGCTTCCAATTGCCGGCGGTCGGCGTAGCGGGCGTAGACCGGGCTGTCGAGGATTGCGGCTTCGATGCCGTTCTCGAGTCCGCGCTGCATCAACAGCTCCATCGCCAGCGTCTGCGCTTCGCGGATCGGCAGCGGTGCGCTGCTGCGGACCTCGGGCAGTTGCTCGATGATCTCCAGCGCTCGCGCCAGCGTCTCCTTGTCGGTGCACGCGGCCAGCAGGCCGTACAGCATGCCGTACAGCGCATCGAGCGACTTCGGCAGCAGCGCGGCGGTCTCCGGGCCCGGCCGTGCGGCGAGCAGCTTCAGCACGTCGGTGCCGGCCTGGATCTCGCGCAGCACGCCGAAGAATTCCGCCGCATTCGCGGCGCCGATCCGCCCTTGCACGAACAGCCGCTTGGCGTGCTCGGACAGGCCGGATTTCAGCACGTTGGAGATGTCCTCCCAGCCGCGCGGGCTGGCGCCGATCAGATGATCGCCGGCGAGCTGCGCCTGGGTGTCGTCGAGCTTGTCGGGGCGGATCTTCAAATACGCCATCACCTCCGGCGCGAAGTCGTGGGTGATCGCGTGGCCGAGGAAGGCGTCGATCGCAGTCTGGACGTTGAAGTGGAACATGCGGTCGGCGAGCGCCGTGCCCATGTCGTGGCTGATCGCGCCGTGGAAGCTGGCGTTGCCGGCGGCGACCACCTGCCAACCATCGGGCAGGTGATAATTGCCGACGCGGCGATCGAGGATCAGCGAATAGGCCGAGATCTGCAGCCGTTGATCGGCCGCGGTGAGCTCGTCGAGAAACAGCACGCCCTCGGGCTGATCGTGCGACGGCAGGAACTCCGGCGGAAACCACACCGTCTTAGCGAGGTTCTCGTCGGCATAGATCGCGCCGCGGATGTCGACCGGTTCGATCGTGGTCAGCCGCAGATCGATCAGCGGCACCTGATAATGCGCCGCGACCTGGCGGACGATCGACGACTTGCCGACCCCGCGCGTCCCCCACAGCATCGATGCGCGCCGCCGCAGCGTCGGCTCGGCATATTGCTCGATCAGCGCGGCCTTGGCGGCGGCGATCGAGACCGGGGGGATGTTCATCGGGTTGCCGTGCATCGATCGTGTCCTCGTTCGTCAGGTCGTCTGGGCATCCATCTGCGATCGCGCCGGCTCGGTCTCCGGCAGCCATGTCGCCTTCCAGCGCCGCGGCAGCGGCGGGATTTCCAAAGACGGCGTCTCGCGCATCCCGAACGCGCCGAACATCAGCAGCGGCGGCGCGCCCATCAGCAGCAGGTTGAAGATCGAGTCCTGCGGCACGTCGATCAACGTCAGGCTGGCGGCACCGGCGATCAGGCCGCCGAAGAACAGCGTCGGGATCGAACGACGGAACGTCACCTTCCAGCGCGCGCCGCGCAGCGTCTCGTAGTAAGCGGCCGGCGGCCGCGTCAGCGTGCGGGCGAGATGCGCCACGGTCGTTTCCAGCGCGGCTTCGACGCGGCGGCTCCGCTCAGGCTCCTGGCCGCGCACCTTGATCTTGCCGGTGAAGCCGGCCTTGCTCTTGCGCAGCGGCGACCACGCCCAGCCGATCATCGCCAGCAGATCCTCCGGCAGCGCCACGCCGGGCGTGCGCGGGGTGATGTCGATCTCGGCCGGATAGCCGCGCACCTGCGCGGCGCGCAGCAGCACGCGGAAGCCGGCGATCTCCGCTTCGCCGCGCAGCAACTCGCGCTGCGCCGTGGCGCCGCCGGGCTGCGGTGTCCTGCCTGCGGTGAGACGGTAGCTCAGCGCGACGATCGTGCCTTCGACGGTCCTGAATTGCTGCTGCGGCAGCACCGGCTCGATCCTCTGCAGCAGAGACTCGATATCCTCGCCCTGGGTCTCGATCGTTGCCGTGAGGCCGTTTTGCAGCGTCAATGTCCGGGTCAGCAGATGCTGGCCGGGATGAGAGCTGTCGAGTTGCAGCAGCTCCCTCGCATCGATGCCGCCGCGTCCGGCCTCGTCGTGCATCACCGGCTTGAAGATCAGCCTCCGCGCGATGCGGTCGCTGGCGGCGAGATCGACCTGATAGCCGCGCCGCGTGAACGGCTGCACCAGCGAGAGGATTTCGTGATGCGTCAGCGGCGGCGCCGTCGCGATTTCGGATCCGTCCGACCCGGTCAGAAGTTGTGCGTAGTTCATTCCGTCAGCAACCTCCGCAACTGAAGTCCTCGCGGCGTAGCCTTGAAGGCTGGCTACGCCGCGAGTCACGCGCTCAAATCGATCGCGTCAGGCTAGTTTCTTCAACTGCGAAGCGAAGGCAACTCACGCTATTGTTGATCGTGCATGGTTGGTGGAGTTGCCTCGTGCATTCGCGGAGACCCTACGCCGATTGTGCGAGCGTCGGCTTGCCGATGTCGCCTGTCGGCAGCTTGGCGATGAATTGTCCGTATGAAGATACCACTCGATCCAGCGCCTCGAAGTGAGGGAACGCGCCGGTATCGAACTGCACGATGGTCCAGTTCGAACGGCCGGCGACGCGGCTCTTGTGACGGTAGTCGATGAAATCGCCGCGCACGCCGTGTGCCATCCACACCGGCAACCGGAGCTGCTCATAGATATTCAGGATGTCGGTGCTGAACATGAAGCCGGCGACGAAGTAATACGGCGCGTGGCGCGCTCCGGGCTGATGCGTGGTGGCGTAGTCGTACTCCACCATCGGCTCGTCGATGTCCTTCGAGCCCCACGCCTTCTCCAGGAATTTGCGGATCACCGGCCGGGCCGTGAGCATCTTGAAGAAGCCGCGGTCCCACAGCTTGACCCGCAACAGGTCGATGATCCAGGAGCGGCCGCGGGTGCCGGGCGTGCGCGCGTCGCGGGCCCGTCCTTCGAAGCCGGTCGGACTGATGAAACCCAGCGAGCGAAACGCCTGCGGAGTCTCGGTGGCGGCGCGGGCGAGGAATTCGCTGCCGAGCGACAGCGCCAGCGCGTCGATCGGCTGCTCGCCGTGCAGGCGCCGGATCTGTTCGACGGCAGCGTGAACAGCGTCGGTCATCATCCGCGCGGTGTATTCGCGGTCGTCGCGATCGGACTGCCCGAATCCCGGAAGGTCGATCGCGTAGACCGAGCGAGACTGCGCGTAGTAGTCGTACAGCGGCTTGACCTCGTAGGCCGAGCCGGCGGCGTTGATGCTGTGGATCAGCAGCAGCGGCGTGGTGTCGCCATCGGCTCGCGCGGTGCCGTCCGCATAGACGGCGAACCGGCCGACGACGCTGGTGATGTCGGTGCGCGTGCCGGCCACCGGATTGGCGAGGCTTCCGCGTGCATGGTGCTGCCCGATGGCAACTGTGTCGATTGCTTGCCCGCTGACCAACGGCATTGCGACCTCTCTTCGATTTGAGCGAACTGTCGAGCCAATCGCGTCAAACCGCGAAGGTTCCACGTTTCGCGTGCTTCTCACGAGTCGCGCAGAAGAATGGTAGTCACGTACATGTAAGCGCGTAACGATCGACTCGTCAGCGCATGATAATCCCATCGCCGGCTGGTGCGATAACGAGGGCGCAGCGTCAGCGCCGATTGACGTCAGTATGTCGACGAGTTGTTAGTTCGTTGCTGCGAACGGTTGTCCATTCGGCTTGACACGGACACCCGGTCGCAGTCGCTTCCAGGGCAGCGCTGCGGTGTCGGCGGGCATTGCGCCCGGCGCGGCGCAGATCAACAGCCGCTCGGCGATCGATTGAAAATCGGCGCGGAAATGTACCGAGCTCTTCACCACCAGGATCGCCTGCGCGGTCGGTTCGATGCCGACATAACGGTACATCGCCTGATCGGCGAGCTGTGCCTTGTGCGAGGCGACCACCACGCGCACGCCGCCGATCCGCAGGCATGCCGACGGGCCCATTTCCATCTCGCGTCCGCCGAAATATGGGCCGGGTGCGATGAAGCGGCCGTCTGAAAGCTGCTCGACAACGAAGATCTCTTCGAACGGCGCGTCTCCGGGAATGCCCGACTTGCCGCCGAGCGCCAGCGAGATCATCGCGCCGACGCCTGCCGCATGTGCGGCCTTGGCGGCGTCGGGATCGAAGATCACGCCGATCGCGGCACCCTTCGCGTTGTTGCGCACCAGCGCGCGCAGCATGCCGGTGGTGTCGGAATCTCCGCCGGCACCGGGATTGTCCTGGGTATCGGCGATGATGATCGGCTTCGCTGCGGAGCGCGCCAGTTCGATCGCGTACTTCACGCCTTCGTCGGGCGTGTAGATCTTGCCGTCGAAATCGTCCTCGTGGCCGGTCACCAGTGCCGCCACCGCATCTGCCGCCGCATCGGCATCGGCCTGGGTGCGGCCATAGGCGAAGACGGATGCGCCGCAGTCGGGGAAGTCCGCAGCCGGAAAGCCCGGCGCAAACGATAGCGTCGGCACCGCTTCGCTCTGCATCGCCGCGAGTTTGTCGTAGATGCCTTTGGTCGGCTGGTCGAACGTGCACTGCCACGAGATCGGGATCAGGAACGGCAACTGCCGAAACGCCTTGGCGAACTTCCGGCCGGTCGACAGCAGCAGCGCGAGATGCTCGGCGGAGGCGCGGCCGGTGTCGGCCATATCGACGTGCGGATAGGTGCGATAGGCGATCAGCGCATCCGCATGTTCGATCATCCGCGGCGTGACGTTGGCGTGCAGATCGAGGCTGACCACCAGCGGCAGGTCCGGGCCGATCACCTCGCGGACCCGCGCCAGGATTTCGCCTTCGCCATCGTCGAGATGTTCGGTGACCATGGCGCCGTGCAGGTCGAGATAGACTGCATCGAGTTGGCCCGCCGCCTTGATGCTGCCGATCATGATCGTCACGACGCGCTCGAACGCATCCTCGGTGACGTGCGCCGATGGGCTGGCGCCGCAGGCGATCGTCGGAATCAGCTCCCAGCCTTTGGCTTCGGCCGCGTCCACGAAGCCGGCGAGCCCGACATTGATGCCACGCATCACCTTCAGCACATCGGGGCCGATCGTCATCGCCGGCCACCCGCCACCGTGCACGAACGCCTCCCAGGTCGCCTTGGTGGGCGCAAACGTGTTGGTTTCGTGCAGGAAGCAGCCGACGGCGATGCGGGTCATGGTTGTTTCTCTTGATGCGTCATTCCGGGGCGCGCGCAGCGCGAACCCGGAATCCAGAGGTTCAGGTCATCTCGGGATTCCGGGTTCGCTCACTGCGTGAGCGCCCCGGAATGACAGTGGGGAGGGGATGATCAACTCACCGCCGCCTGCGGCGCTTCGTGGACGGGACGGAAATTGGCGAAGTCCCAGTCGCGGCCGGGAGCGGCTTCGAGCAGTTGGCGGGTATAGGCTTGTTTCGGATGGGTCAGCACCTCGGCCGCGGGGCCTTGTTCGACGACGCGGCCCTTCTCCATCACCGCGACGTCGTCGCAGATCTGCGCGGCGACGCGAAGGTCGTGGGTGATGAACAAGAGCGCGATGCCGAGCCGGGTCTGGATCTCGTCGAGCAGCTTCAGCACCTGCGCCTGTACCGAGACGTCGAGAGCCGACACCGCCTCGTCGGCGACCAGCACGTCGGGATCGAGCGCCAGCGCGCGGGCGATCGCGATGCGCTGGCGCTGGCCGCCGGAGAATTGGTGCGGGAAGCGATCGATCGCGTCGGGTGGCAGATGCACCAGTTCGAGCAGTTGCCGTGCTTTCTCCAGCGCCTGGGCGCGCGGCATGCCGTAATTGATCGGCCCTTCGGCGATGCTATCGCCGACGCTGATGCGCGGATTGAGCGATCGATAGGGATCCTGGAACACGATCTGGATCTTCTTGCGGTGCGGCCGTAGCAGCCGCCGCGACAGCTCGGAGATCTCCCGCCCGGCGAGCCGGATGCCGCCGGAGGTCGGATCGATCAGGCGGACGATGCAGCGCGCGACCGTCGATTTGCCCGAACCGCTTTCACCGACGATGCCCAGGGTGCGGCCCTTGTGCAGCGTCAGCGTGACGTTCTGCGCCGCGACCACTTCGCGCTGGCGGCCGAGCAACGAGCGCTCGCGATAGACCTTGCCGAGTTCGTTGGCTTCGAGCACCACCGACAACGCCTGCGGCGCACGCGGGGCGCGCGGTACCAGACTCGGCACCGCCGACAGCAGGTTGCGGGTGTAGTCCATCTGCGGGCGGCGCAGCACCGCGTCGAGCTGACCGGTTTCGACCAGCCGGCCGTGGCGCATCACCGCGACGCGGTCGGCGATCTCGGCGACCACTCCCATGTCGTGGGTGATGAACAGCACCGCGGTGCCGTGCACCTGCTGCAATTCGCGGATCAAGGTCAGGATCTGCTTCTGCGTGGTGACGTCGAGCGCGGTGGTCGGCTCGTCGGCGATCAGCAGCTTGGGCTCGAGCACCAGCGCCATCGCGATCATGATGCGCTGGCGCTGGCCGCCGGACAGGCGGTGCGGATAGGACGCGAAGATCCGCTCCACCTCGGGCAGCCGAACCTGCTCCATCATGTCGAGGATGCGACGGCGGCGCTCGCGCGACGGCAGATCGGTGTGGAAGCGCAGCACCTCGTCGATCTGCTTACCGACCGGCACCACTGGATTGAGCGCGGTCATCGGCTCCTGAAAGATCATCGCCATCCGCGAGGCCCGGAGCTGGCGCAGCCGGCGCTCGCTGGCGGCCAGCACGTTCTCGCCGGTGAGCCGGATTTCGCCGCCGCTGGCGTACAGCGAACCCTTCGGCAGCAGCCCCATGGTGGCGAGCGACGTCACCGATTTGCCCGAACCGCTTTCGCCGACCAGGCACATCGTTTCACCTGCTCCGACCGTGAGCGAGATGCCGTCGATCACCTTGTCGCCGTGACCGCTCTTGCCGAGACGGACGACGAGATTGTCGATTTCGAGGACGTTGTCGGTCATGTCGGGCTCCGCAGTCGGGCACGGCGCGCTCCCTCTCCCCGCGCGCGGGGAGAGGGCTGGGGTGAGGGGGCGTGTCCGCGAGTCAGAGCGGCTCGGCCGCGTGGAGGCGCCCTCTCACCCGGATCGCATCTGGCGATGCGATCCGACCTCTCCCCGCGCGCGGGGAGAGGTGAGGTCGGTGCGCGTTGTGGGGCTGAGAGAGCAGACATGATGAGCTGCCTCTTCATCGCGAACCCTCGCGCTGCTTCATCCGCGGGTCGAGCGCGTCGCGGGCGGCGTCGCCGATCAGGTTGACCGACAGGATCGCGATCGACAGCAGCAGGCCGGGCCAGAAGATCAGCATCGGCTTGATCTGAAACACCGCGCGGCCTTCGGCCATGATGTTGCCCCAGGTCGGCGTCTCCGGGCTGATGCCGGCGCCAAGAAACGACAGGATCGCTTCGGTGAGGATAGCCGAGGCGGCGATGTAGGTGCCCTGCACGATCAGCGGCGCCACGGTGTTGGGCATCAGGTGCCGCCACATGATCTTCGGCAGGCTGGAGCCGAGCGAGATCGCCGCCTCGACATAGGGCTCCTCGCGGGCGGTCAGAACCACCGAGCGCACCAGCCGTGCCACCCGCGGAATCTCCGGAATGGTGATCGCGATCATCACCGTCGTCAGGCTGGCGCCGGACAGTGACACCACAGCGATCGCCAGCAGGATGCTGGGGATCGCCATCAGGCCGTCCATGATCCGCATCATCACCGCGTCGACCCAGCGGAAGAAGCCCGCGACCAGGCCGATGACGAGGCCGATCGCGATCGCGAAGATCGCCGAGCCGATGCCGATCAGCAGCGACACCCGGCCGCCATAGAGGATGCGCGACAGCAGATCGCGGCCGTAAGCGTCGGTGCCGAGCAGGAACTCGGCGCTCGGCGGTTTCAGCCGCAGCGCCGGCGCCAGCTTCACCGGATCGTGCGGCGCCAGCCACGGCGCAAAGATCGCCATCAGCACGATCAGCGTCAGGCAGATCGTCGCCGCGGCGATGATCGGGGTCGAGAGCAGGAAGCCGAGGCGGGGGCGCATCGGCCGCGGCACCGGAAGGGTCGGTTCGGGCATGGTATCGATAGCCATCGTGCGCGCGCCCTCAGTACCGGATACGGGGATCGAGCAGCGTGTAGGCCAGATCGATCAGCAAATTGACGCCGACATAGATGCCCGAGGTCAGCAGGATCATGCCCTGGATCACCGGGTAGTCGCGTGCCAGCACCGCGTCGACGGTGAGGCGGCCGATACCGGGCAGATTGAACACGCTTTCGGTGACGACGACGCCGGAGATCAGCAGCGCGAAGCCGGTGCCGATCACGGTGATCACCGGCACCGCGGCGTTGCGCAGCGCATGACGCAGCAGCACCCGGCTTTCGGTGATGCCCTTGGCGCGCGCGGTGCGGACATAGTCCTCGCCGAGCACATCGAGCATCGCGGCACGCGTCATTCGGGCGATCAGCGCGATGTAGATGAAGGACAGCGTCAGCGTCGGCAACACAAGCCGCTCGAAGAACGGGCCGAAGCCCCGCGACAGCGATCGGAAGCCCTGCACCGGAAACCAGCGCAGCTCGATCGCGAAGATCTGGATCAGGACGTAGCCGATCACGAACACCGGAACCGAGAAGCCGATCACCGACAGCCCCATCACGCAGCGGTCGATCCAGGTGCCGTGTTTCCAGGCGGCGACGACGCCGAGCGGGACCGCGACGATGACCGACACCACGATGGTCGCCAGCGCCACCGTGATGGTCGGCTCGATGCGCTGGCCGATCATCTTCAGCACCGGCACCTGCGAAATCAGCGACACGCCGAGATCGCCGTGCAGCAACCGACCGACCCATGTGAAGAACTGCACGTAGAGCGGCTCGTTGAGTCCGAGCGTGGCGCGGATGCGCATCAATTGTTCAGGGGTGGCGCTGTCTCCGGCAATGATTGCGGCCGGATCGCCCGGCGTCAGCCGAAGCAGCAGGAAGACGAACAGAGCGACCACGCCCATCACCGGGATGGCCGCCAGCACACGGCGGATCAGATAGCCGAGCATCGGCGCTCCATCATGGATTTGGATCGACGATTAGCGAAACTTATCTCGTAGATGCGGTTCGTCATGATCACCTGCGCTGCGGCTGCCGAAAGCTGGCCTCGAAGTTCAGCAAGTCCCGTGCCAGCGCTGCGAGTTCGCGCGAAGCGCTGGACACAGGCCCGCGTTCAGTCGAGCGTCGCGAGTAACCCTGCCATCAGCCGGCCGCGCTCGGCGAGGCTGTCGATCTCGATATGCTCGTTCAACGTGTGGGCGTCGGCGCCGCGCACGCCGAGGCCGTCCAGCGTCGGAATGCCCATCGCGCCGGTGAAGTTGCCGTCGGAGCCGCCGCCGGCACTACCGTGCGGAAGGCTGACGCCGAGCGTGGCGGCGACCGCGCGCGCCTTGTCGTACAGCGCCATCGTGCCGGCATCGGGCTCCCACACCGGGCGGGTGACGCCGCGCGTCACCTTGAAAGCGACGTCGTTACTGGAGCCGGTCAGCGCCAGCATGCGCTCGACGCCGCGGTCCAGGTCGGCCTGACGCTTGGCCATGCTGAGCGCTTCGCCGGTGCAGGTGGTGGCGACGCAGTTGACCCATTGGCCGCCGTGCACGATGCCGACGCTGAAGGTACAATCTTCGCCCGTCATCGCGTCGATCGCGAGGATCTGCTTGGCCATTTCCCGTATCGCGGAACGGCCCGACGACAGCGTCGCGCCGGCGTGGCTCGGCTTGCCGATCGCTTCGAGGTTGAAGCGCGCAATCGCGTAGCGGCCGGTGACGACACCGTTGTCCGGGCGTCCCGGCTCCGGCACCAGCACGTATTTGTTGCGGGCGGCTTCGGCCTCGATGATGTCTCTAGTCGATGGCGTACCGACCTCTTCATCCGGCGTGAACAGCACGGTGATCGGCAGCGGCGTCGTGAACGAGGCGCGGGCGAGCTGGCGGATCGCTTCGAGCGTCAGGTAGTTGCCGCCCTTCATGTCGAAGATGCCCGGGCCGAACGCCTTGTTGCCTTCGCGGCGGAACGCCAATTTCTCGATCGTGCCGACGGGGTGCACGGTATCGAGATGGCCGGCGATCAGGATGCCCGGCTCGCCTTGCTTGGGATGCGGAAACCGGGCGCGGACGCAGCCGGCGAAACCCTGGCGCCCGGCAATGCGCTCGATTGTCGCGCCCATGATTGCCATGTCCCGCGCTGCAAGATCGAGCATGCGCTCGACCGCGGAGGTGTCCCAGGTCGGACTCTCGCACTCAACCCACGCGCGTAGTCCTTGCAGCATCGTATCGGAATCGAAGGGAAGATTGGCCGGATTCATTACGCGCTCTCGGTTGAAGGTGGCTTACGAGACTGATTGCCGGCGCATTTGTAAAGCGAAAGATTCGCTCGTGACTACGCGAGGTCGCGCATGCGGTGTCGTCGCCTGATGATTGACGCTTGGCATGCTTGGTGCAAGTCTCGACTATCAGGATGCGGTAACGCGCTGATCGCGTGGTGCTGCGCCCGGATTCACATCGCCCTGCACAAGCAATCATCTGTGATTGATCAGTTTCAAGTCAGGAGAACACGAATGTTCCATCCATCGCGTTGGATGCGCTCGGTCGCCGCGTCGAGATTCGTCGTGCCGGCACTCGCGCTCGCAGCATCGCTGACGCTGCCCGCGACCGTCGACGCCAAGACGATCCGGGCCGTTATGCATTCCGATCTGCGTATCATCGACCCCGGCCTGACCACCGCGTACATCACGCGCGACCACGGCTACATGGTTTACGACACGCTGCTGGCGATGGACTCCAGTTTCAAAGTCCAGCCGCAGATGGCTGACTACAAGGTCTCCGACGACAAGCTGACCTACACATTCACTCTGCGCGACGGCCTGAAATGGCACGACGGCAAGCCGGTGACCGCGGAGGACTGCGTCGCCTCGCTGCAGCGCTGGGGCAAGAAGGACGGCATGGGCCAGAAGCTGATGCAGTTCACCGCCAGCCTCGAGGCGCCCGATGCCAAGACCATCGTGCTGAAGCTGAAGGAGCCCTACGCGCTGGTGCTGGAATCGATCGCCAAGCCGTCGTCGATCGTACCGTTCATGATGCCGAAGCGGATCGCCGAGACGCCGCCGGACAAAGCTATCCCAGAGCAGATCGGCTCCGGTCCGTTCAAGTTCGTCGCGTCTGAATTCCAGCCGGGCGTCAAGGCGGTTTACGTCAAGAACACCGACTACGTGCCGCGCAAGGAGCCGCCGAGCTGGACTTCTGGCGGCAAGGTGGTGAAGGTCGATCGCGTCGAGTGGATCACCATGCCGGACGCGCAGACCGCGGTGAACGCTCTGCAATCGGGTGATATCGACTTCGTCGAGAACCCGTCCTTCGACATCCTGCCGGTGTTGCTGCAGGACAAGGAGCTCAAGGTCGACGTCCTCAACAAGCTCGGCTACGTCACCATCGGCCGGATGAACTTCCTGTATCCGCCGTTCGACAATCCGAAGGTGCGGCGCGCCGCGCTGCTGGCGATGAACCAGAAGCCGATCCTCGACGCGCTGGTCGGTAATCCCGATTACTACCAGATCTGCGGCGCGATCTTCGGCTGCGGCACGCCGCTCGCCACCGACGTCGATTCGGCGCCCGTGACCAAGGGCGACGACATGGCGGAAGCCAAGAAGGAGCTCGAGGCATCCGGCTATGACGGTACGCCGGTGGTGCTGATGGCGCCCGGCGACGTCGTCACGTTGAAGGCGCAGCCGATTGTGGCGGCGCAGCTTCTTCGCGAGGCCGGCTTCAAGGTCGACCTGCAGGCAACCGACTGGCAGACCGTGGTGTCGCGCCGCGCCAGTCAGAAGCCGCCGGCTGAAGGCGGCTGGAATCTGTTCTTCACCAACTGGGTGGTGCCGGACGTGATGAACCCGGTCGCCAACGTCATGCTCAACGGCAAGGGCAAGACAGGCGGCTGGTTCGGCTGGCCGAAGGACGACGAGATGGAGGCGTTGCTCGACAAGTTCGTTCGCGCCACCTCGGCCGATGACCAGAAGAAGATTGCCACCGATATCCAGAAGCGAGTCTACGACCAGGTCACTTATCTGCACGTCGGCCAGTACAAGACCCCGACGGTGTGGCGTACCGAGCTGACCGGGGTGCTCGACGGCCCGGCGACTCCGGTGTTCTGGAATATGGACAAGAAGGACGACTGATCGTCCGTCGCGATCCGGTCAGACCGGTCCGACCATTGCGCCGTCCTGCGCCAGCAGGGCGGCGCTTTGTTTTGTGCGGCGCGAAGACAATCGAGGAGCCTCGGCGCTGGGGCGCCGGGTGACGGGTGCTCCAGCGGTCTTCCGCTCAGCCCAACAATAAAAAAGCCCGGCGCGCCGGCCGGGCTCGATCGATGGGGTGCCGTCCCGATGCGGATCGGGGCCTCAGCGGCCGATCACTTTCGGGCGCAGGCGACCTTGATGCCGCTGGCGCTCGGGCTGCACTTCGCCGTCACCGAGCCGTCCTTGACCGTGAGTTGGTCGGCCAGCTTGGCGCCGCTGCCGTTGAGGCAATAGGCCGAGGTCAGCGTCTCGTTGGCGGCGCAGGTCACCGGGCATCCGTCCGAGGCACAGCTCGTCGAGGTGACGTTGCGGACCGCAGCGACCGTGGTCGGCGCTGCGATCGAGGTCTGCTTCTCGGCGGCAGCGGGCGTCTTGGTCGCCGGGGCGGGCGAGGCGGCAGGAGCTGCGGTCGGCGCTGCCTTGGCGGCAGGCTCGGGGGCGGCCGTTGCGGCTGCAGCAGCGGGCGCGGTTGCCTCGGTCGCCGGCTCGGTGGCCGTGGTCACCTCGGCGGCCGGCCGTGCATAGTAGCCGCTCGCGGACACCAGATAGACGAACAGCGCCGCAGCCACGACCGCGCCGACCATGATCAGCGTCGTGGTCGGCAGCGCCTTGACCCGTTCGATGGTGTTGCGGATCGAGGCGGTGACGGCAGCAGCGTCGAACGTGCCGCCGCGCGAGCGCATGTCGTCGAACGTCAGATACGCGGCGATCACGAAGCCACCACCGAACAACATGAGTATCAGCAGTGGACCGAGCGCGGAGAAATACTCCATGTTACGTCTTTCCATTCATGGCAGGCCGGCGCGAGGTGTATAGGTTTCGCCCGCCGCGAGCTGCATTGTCGAAAATCAAATGAACATGCATCAGCATCGGCGCGTTGAGGTATGTCAAAACCGTTTGCGCGCCGATCGCCGAGATGTAGCACGACCCTTGCGGTGACGTCATCGCGACCGAAAGCGTTGTCATTTGTTAGGGTTGACGAATGACGTCGGGGTGTCGGCGGCTCCGTCGGCTGTCGGTATGATAGTCGAATGGCCAAGACCCGGCGCGGGTGCTGCTCTGCGTCGATCGACCGCAGCGCGATCACGAAATGTGGCGGTGGCTTGACGTCATCCGAGCCAGCCGCTGCACTGCGGCAATCCCGTTCCGCGTCCCGCGCGTATCGTACCGCCATACAGGCCGCGTATCATGCCGAGGCCGAAACCACTGACGAGTCTCCCATGAAAGCAGCAGACGTGATGACCACCGCCATTGTGACGGTGCAGCCCGCCACGCCCGTCCACACCATCGCCGAAACCCTGCTGAAGCACGGGATCAGCGCCGTGCCGGTGGTCGACAGGGCCGGGGCGCCGATCGGCATCGTCAGCGAGGGTGACCTGATGCCGCGCGCCGACAGCGACCGCGAAGCGCGTCATGATTGGTGGCTGCAGATCTTGTCGGAAGGCGAGTCGGTGCATCCCGATTATGTCCGCTTCCTGAAATCGGATCCCCGCACCGCCAAGGACGTCATGGTCGGTCCGGTGGTGACGGTCGAAGAATCAACCGCGCTGGCCGACATCGCCGATTTGCTGATCGAGAAGCGGATCAAGCGCGTGCCGGTGGTGCGCGGTGGCCGCATCGTCGGCATCGTCAGCCGGGCGGACCTGCTCAAGACCATGACCGGGCTCAACCATACCGGAGGCGACCCGGTCCACGACGATCCCAACGCCTGGCCGACGCCGTCCGACAAGCTGGCAGCGCTGACGCGGCCTGCTGCGCGGCCGGTGCCGCCGCACGATCCGGCGGCCGACGATCTGTCGGCCGCGGCGTTCCGCGAACTCGGCGTCGAGCACGAGCACGACGAGGACGAGAAGCGCAAACACGCCAAGGAGCTCGCCGACGAGAAGCATCACCGGCTCGCCAGCGAAATGTTGGCGTCGCATCTATCGGACGAGACCTGGCAGCGGCTGCTGCGCAATGCACGGAGCGCCGCCAAGAAGGGCGAGCAGGAGAGCATGCTGCTTCGGTTTCCGGCCGAGCTGTGCACCGACCATGGCCGCGCCGTGAATGCGCCCGATCCGGAATGGCCGTCGACGCTGCGCGGCATGGCCGCCGATATCTATCTGCGCTGGAAGGCGGAACTGCGGCCACATGGCTTCGTGCTGCAGGCGCGCGTGGTCGATTTCCCCGACGGCATCCCGGGCGATATCGGTCTATTCCTGAGCTGGGGCAAGAGCGAAGCGTCGCATCATTGATGCGCCGGTGTATCGCACCCTCAGATCTTGAGATTGCGATACACCGAGACCTCGCGCTCGCGCGCGAGGCGGGCGTCGTCGCCGGCGCGGATGCCGCGCCAGCCATCGAAAAACACCACGATCGTGGTGATCAGGCCGGTGATCTTGCCGAACAGGAAACTGAACGGGAAGATCAGCCGTTCCGCCGGCAGGATGAACTGCGAGCCGAGGAAGATGGTCACCGCGTTGGCGAAATAAGCGGTGCGGTACAGCGTCTGCTCCTTCCAGGCGCTGCGCGCATAAGGCCTGGAGCTCTTCTTCACCGCTTTGTTGTAGCGTGGATTGCGCAGCAGTCCCCACAGCCGCCGCTTCTTCGGCAGTGCCCGCGGCCCGGCGAGCAGCGCACGATAATTCTCCCGCATCTGGATGTGCGCGATCAGTGCCAATAGCAGGTTGAGCGCGACCAGCACGGCCTTCAATTCCCACAGCGACAGCAGGAGCTGAGCGGCAAGGTCGACGAAGATCAGATGCGTCGCCGCGTTCAGAATGAAGGCCGAGCGATGAAACGCGGCGCGGTTGATATTGGCGACCTTCTCGTCGATGAATGTCGCACCCGGCTTGGTCTCGCCGAGCTGCAGCAGGAAGGCGCGCTGCGCTTCGGTCAGTTCCCAGCTCTTGCCGAGTTCGTCGATCGTGACCGCCGGTGTGCCGCGTTTGATCCGGAACGTCGCCTTGGCCGACCATTCGGACACCCGCGCCAGCCAGCGCCGCGTCACGGCGAAGCGCGAGGTGCTGGTCGCCGCCTCGACGAGAGGGTGGGGATCTGGCTGCATCGTGTCCTTCAGCGCGGCTCGAACGCCGTCAATCGCCGAAAAGCGGATCCTCTGCAAGCTTGGCGGCGGCCTTGGCGGCCGCCTTCATCTGTTGTCGGATTTCGGCGTCATCAAGGTCGGCGAGCTGCCGCGCCGCGTCTGGATCGAGCTTCGACTTGGTTCCGCGGTTGAATTTGCCGGCCAATTTGCGGTGCACGACGACGTCGTTGAGTGCGCCGAGAGCGTCGAGCAGCTTCTTCAGGTGCTTCCTGAAGCGCTCCAGCCGTTTTCCCGCCTTGCCGCCGAACAGGCTCGCGAAGAAGCCGATCGCGTAGTTCAGCTTCTTGGCGGCGATCCGGACCCGATGCCGCTCCTCGTCGTCGAGCTGTTCCAGCTTGGCGAGCCGCTTGTTCAGCTTGTGCGCGCGGCGCGTCAGCACCTGCTCGGCGAACGCGACGGCAGAGGGGCGGTCCGCGCCGTCGGCTGCCTTGGTCCATTCGCCGGCTTCGATCCAGCGCTGCAGATCGGTCAGCAGTTTATCGAACCGTTGGAGCTCGACCGTCGCGCTGGCGCTTGCGAAGGCTGCGCCGCGGTCGGAGCCGAGCCGCTTCAGGAAGGCCGGCGAGCCGGTGCCGAGCTGTGCGCTTGTGATTTTCACTTCCAACAAATGCAGATCGCGCGCTGGGGCCAGCCGTCCCGCTAGCCACTTCAATTCACGCTTCATCCGCTGAGTATCGCGGCCATCGATCAGCTCGCTGAACACCGAGATCGCGGCGCGCATTCGCCGCAGTGCGATTCGCATCTGGTGCACGCCGGTCGGATCGCGGCGCCGCACCTTTGGCTGTTGCGCTGCGATCAGGCGTAACAATTCTGTCGCAATGGTTCGGAATGCCTCGCCGCTGCCGGCGTTTTGCGACAGAACGATGTCGTGGGCCGGGCCGGTGCTCGGCTTGGCCTTCGGTGTCTCGAGAGCTCGGCTCATAATGTCCCACGCGGGCAAAGACGATGACCGCCCGCGGTACCCTAGCAGATTTACGAGCCGATGACGCAGCGTTGCGTCGGGCCGGGCAGTGCCAAATCGCCGGCCGGCCCGCGTCGGGTTACGCCCGCTTCAGCACTTCCAGCGGGTAGCCGATCAGCTTGGCCACCGCATAAGCAATGCCCATGCCGATCAGGGCCGCGACCGCCTGGCCGCCATAGTACCATGCCGCCGATGGCGGGAACGGCATCAGTTGGGAGGCGAAGTCGAGACACCACAGGATCGCGCCGACGCCGACCACCATCACGATGACGAGCTGAATGCGCTGCACCGCGGCTTCGATTCGGGCCATCCGCGCTTCGACGTGCTTGTCCGGCCCGCGCTCCGGAGCCGGTTTGCTCGGAGCCGGGGTGGGCTGGACGTTGTCCGGAGCCGTCGTCGTCATGCCGTCCTCACTGTTCGTCTAAAGTCCAACTACCCGCGCGCGATGTCTGTTACGATCCGCTCTTGCGTAGCAGTAATCGTCGCTGCACTGCACAGAATTGACTCAGCACAAAACCGCGGCGGCAAACGCTGCGCGCGTAGTGATCACGCTGATCGATAACTGTGCGGTCCGTTGACTTAGCGCAAATACGACCGAAGGTAAATTTGGGAAAGAGAGCCTCTTTACAGCAGTTCTAATCGCCGCAGTGGCGTGCGCTTGGGGGAGCTCTTCATGCATACACCTTGGCAAGCCGCCACAGCGTTGAAGAGTGACGCGAAGCAGCATCGACCGTTGACCGGTAACGAGGCGATCGCCCGAGCTGCCTGGGAAGCCGGTGTTCGTGTCGCCGCCGCTTATCCCGGTACTCCCAGCACCGAGATTCTCGAGAGTTTGGCGACCTATCCGAGTGAGGACCTGCACGCGCAGTGGTCGACCAATGAAAAGGTCGCGCTCGATGTCGCGATGGGGGCGTCGTTCGCAGGCTCCCGCGCGCTGTGCGCGATGAAGCATGTCGGGCTCAACGTCGCCGCGGATGCGTTCATGACGGCGACCTATATCGGCGTCAACGGCGGCCTGGTGCTGGTGGTGTGCGATGACCCCGGCATTCACTCGTCGCAGAACGAGCAGGACAGCCGGATCTACGGCCAGCTCGCTTCGGTGCCGGTGCTGGAGCCGTCCGACGCGCAGGAAGCCTACGACTTCACCAAGCTCGCCTTCGATCTGTCCGAGCAGTTCGACACTCCGGTGATCGTGCGCAGCACCACCCGGCTGTCGCACACCCGCAGCACCGTTACGGTCGAGGAGCGGGTCGAGGCGCCGCCGCGCGGCTTCCTGGAGAAGCCGTCGAAGAACGTGATGATCCCGGCGCATGCCCGCGCCCGCCACCTCTCGGTGCTGGAGCGCGAGGCCAAGCTCAAGGACTACTTCGCGACCTCGCCGATCACCCGGATGGAGCACGGCGACGACAGCTTCGGAATCGTCACTGCCGGCACCTGCTATCCGTATGTCCGCGAGGTGCTGCCGCACGCGCCTGTGCTCAAGCTCGCAGCTTCCTGGCCGTTGTCCGAAGCGGTGCTGCGGGAATTCTGCAGTGCGTTCGAGCGGGTGCTGGTGGTCGAGGAATTGGAGCCGATCATCGAGAAGGAGATCGCGGCGCTCGGCTTCAAGGTCGAGGGCAAGCGGCTGTTTCCGCGCGCCGGCGAGTTTTCGCCGGAAGTGGTGCGCGCAGGTCTGGTGCAGGCCGGGTTGTTGCCGGCGCCGCCGTCCTACAACGCCTGGGTGCCGGAGCCGGTGGTGCGGCCGCCGGTGCTGTGCGCCGGCTGCCCGCATACGTCGAGCTTCATGGCGGTACGCGCCTCCGGCGCTCGCGTCGCCGGCGACATCGGCTGCTACACGCTGGCGGTGCTCGATCCCTTGCGCGGCATCGACACCTGCGTGGCGATGGGTTCATCGATCGGCAACGCCATCGGCATGGCGAAGGCCGGCGAGACCAAGCCGGTGGTCGCCACCATCGGCGACTCCACCTTCCTGCACGCAGGCATCCCGGCGCTGATCGACGCGGTCTACAACCAGGCCAACATCGCGGTGATGCTGCTCGACAACCACATCACGGCGATGACCGGCGGCCAGGAGCATCCCGGCACGGGCAAGACGCTGCGCGGCGAGCCCGCCCCGCAGGTCGACTATGAGGCGCTGATCAAGGCGTGCGGCGTCAAATGGGTGAAGAAGGTCGACTCCTACGATCTCGCTGCCACCCATCAGGCGCTGCGCGAGGCGATCAACTATCGTGGCGTCGCCGTTCTGATCTCGAACCGGCCGTGCGTGCTCGATCCGATCAAGATCAAGGGCCCGCCGCTCGAAGTCATCACCAGCCAGTGCACCGCCTGCCAGTCCTGCATGAATCTCGGCTGCCCGGCGCTGACCTGGAGCGACGAATGGTTCGAGGGACGGCACCGGGTCAAGATCGATCCGGCGTTGTGCATCGGCTGCACGCTGTGCGCGCAGGTCTGCACCATCGACTGCATCAAGATCGCGAGCCCGGCGGTGACGCAATGAACGAGCAGAGCAATGTCGTCGCATTGAATGCGACCAGCGAGCCGACGGCGTTCAACGCTGCGCTTGCGGAGCCCACCAACGTGCTGATCGTCGGTGTCGGCGGCCAAGGCGTGATCCTGGTGTCCAAGGTGCTGGCGTCGCTGGCGCAGGCACACGGCTACGAGGTCAAGCAGAGCGAAGTGCACGGCATGGCCAAGCGCGGCGGCACCGTGTTCAGCCACGTCCGGTTCGGGCCGCGGGTGTGGTCGCCTACCATTGCCAAGGGCGAGGCCGACGTTCTGATCGCGCTGGAATGGGCCGAAGGGCTGCGCTGGCTGCCGCATCTGAAACGCGACACCGGCGTGTTCATCAGCGACACCAAGCGGATCGTTCCGCCGTTCGCCTGCCGCAGCCGCCGTCCCGGCGCGCCGATGCGTTACGCGACCGAGACCGCCGAGCAGGTCGCGGCCTACGTCTCCGAAGCCTACGCGATCGACGCCACCAAGATGGCCGAGGAGCTCGGCAACGAGCGTGCCGCCAACGTGGTGCTGCTCGGCGCGCTGTCGACCGTGCTCGAATTCGCCCTGCCGGAATGGGAGAAGACCGTCACCGCGTTCGTGCCGAAGAAGACCATCGCGGTGAACACAGCCGCGTTCGAGCTCGGCCGCAACTGGATTGCGGAAGCCAAGAGCGAGCCGCCGCCCGCGGATGCCACGCCTGCAGCGGCGCCGGCGCATACGCTGTATCAGCCGCGACTCGAGATCACCGACACCTGGTGCAAGAGCTGCGAGATCTGCGTCAAGCTGTGTCCGGAGCGCTGTCTGACGCTGAACGCCGATCGCATCGCCACCCTGGTCGCGCCCGAGAAATGCACCGGCTGCCGACTGTGCGAATGGCTGTGCCCGGACTTCGCGATCCGCGTCCATCTCGATCCCGAAGCGCCCGCGATGGAGGCCGCGCAATGAACGCGCCGGATCGTCACCTTCCCAAAGCTGCCGCCGCCAAGCTGCTGTCCGGCAACGCCGCCTGCGCGCAGGGCGCGATCGACGCCGGCTGCAAATTCTTCGCCGGCTATCCGATCACGCCGTCGTCCGAAATTGCCGAGCGTCTGTCGACCATGCTGCCGGCCGCCGGTGGCGTGTTCATCCAGATGGAAGACGAGATCGCCGCGATGGCGGCGGTGGTCGGTGCCTCGATGGGCGGCGTCAAATCGCTGACTGCGACCTCCGGTCCCGGCTTCTCGCTGAAGCAGGAGAACATCGGTTACGCCGCCGGCGCCGAGATTCCCTGCGTGATCGTCAACGTGATGCGCGGCGGTCCGTCGACCGGCATGCCGACGCGGCCGTCGCAGGCCGATATCTTCCAGACCCGCTACGGCAGCCACGGCGACTATCCGATGATTGTGCTGGCGCCGGCATCGGCGCGCGAGATCTACGACGAGACCATCCGCGCCTTCGATCTCGCCGAGCTGTGCCGCACGCCGGTGATCCTGCTGTACGATCAGGTGATCGCGCAATCGTCGGAAACTGTCGCGCTTGGCGGCCGCACCTCGGTGCATGCCACCCGCAAATGGGCGAGCGGCCCGCGCGAGACTTACAAGCCCTATGCGGCCGATGCCGACCTGATTCCGCCGATGCCGCGGCCGGGCGACGGCTATCGCACCCACACCACGGGCCTGACGCACAGCGAGACCGGCTTTCCGAGCCAGGACCCGGAGATCGTGACGCGCAATCTCGGCCGGCTTTATGCCAAGCTCGATCGCCATCGCGATCTGATCGATAGCTATGAGGCGGTGCGTTGCGAGGACGCCGAGGTGGTGATCGTCGCGATCGGCATCAGCGCGCGCGCCGCGCGCCGCGCCGTCGATATCTGCCGCGCCGACGGCAAGAAAGTCGGGCTGTTCCGTCCGGTCACGCTGTGGCCGTTCCCGGAAGTTGCGCTGCGCGAGGCGACCCGAAACGCCAAGGCGATCCTGGTGCCGGAGCTCAACATCGGCCAGCTGCGGCTCGAGATCGAACGCCAGCTCCGCGACCGCCGTGTCGAAGGCCTGCATCTGATCAGCGGTGAGCCGATCACGCCGGCACAGATCGCTGCCGCCGCCACCAAGCTTGCTTCGGAGGTCTGAGATGTTCCGCGACGCGCCGCATTTCGACGTCCGCGATTATCTCCGCAAGGAGATGATGCCGCACTTTCTCTGCCCGGGCTGCGGCCACGGCATGGCGCTGCGCGCGCTGCTGTGGGCGATCCATGAATTGAACATCGAGCGCGACAAGCTCGCGGTGGTGTCCGGCATCGGCTGCGCCGGACGGCTGTCGGCTTATATCGACGCCAACACCTTCCACACCACGCACGGCCGGCCGCTGGCCTATGCGACCGGTCTTGCGCTGGCGCGGCCGGATCTGCACGTCGTGGTGATCACCGGCGACGGCGACTGCCTGGCGATCGGCGGCAATCACCTGATTCATGCCTGCCGGCGTAATCTCAAGCTCACCTGCCTGATGCTCAACAACGAGATCTACGGCATGACCGGCGGCCAGGTGTCGCCGACCACGTCGGAGACCCGGCTCACCACCACCACGCCGCACGGCAATTCAGAGCCGAACTTCGACGCCTGCGCGCTGGCGACCGCCGCCGGTGCCGGTTTCGTCGGGCGCGAAGTGACGCGGCATGTGCCGAAGCTGAAAGAGCTGATCAAGGCCGGGCTGCAGCATCCGGGCTTTGCCTTCGTCGAAGTGGTGTCGGACTGCACCGAAGTCTACGGCCGCAAGAACGACATGGGCTCTTCGGCCGAGATGGTGCTGCGGCAGAAGAGCGAGATCCGCCCGAGCGCGTATCGCGACAGCGTCGATGAGCCGTTCCGTTCGACCGATTTGCCGACAGGCATTCTGGCCCAGAACAACCGGCCGGAATACGGCGCGGCCCTTCGCGCCGCTGCCGCCGCACGCGCCGGCAAGTGACGGGGAGATCAGCCATGTCGACATCCCGTATCGAACTGCGCTTCGGCGGCACCGGCGGCCAGGGCCTATTGCTCAGCGCCAAGCTGCTCGCCGACGCGCTGGCGCTGGAAGGCCGCCACGTCGCGCAGTCGCAGACCTACGAGCCGACCTCGCGCGGCGGTTTCTGTAACGCCGACCTCGTCGTCGCTCATAGTGAGGTCGACTATCCGCTGCCGATCGAATTCGACCATCTGGTGCTGCTCGACAAGATCGCCATCAAGCCGTCCTGGCCGAAGCTCAAGGCCGGCGCGCTGGTGATCTCCGATGTCCGGCTGTGCCCGGAACTGCCGGAAGGCGGACGGTTCAAGCGTTATCCGTTGCCGCTTAGCCGCACCGCGATCGAACTCGGCAGTGAGCGCGTCACCAACATCGTGGCGCTCGGCGTGCTGGTCGAGCTGTCGGGTATCTGCAAGCACAAGTCGGTCGAGCATGTGGTGCGCGCATCCTCGCCGCGCGGCTTCCTCGATCTCAACATGGACGCGCTGGCCGCAGGCACCGCGCTCGCCAAGGCGCCTGCCGTCGCGGCGGCGGCACTGTGATCGCAAGCTGTCACCAGGCACTGCGCGAAACTCTCCCCGCGCGCGGGGAGAGGTCAGCTTGCATCGCCAGATGCAAGCTGGGTGAGGGGGCGTTGCCACGCGGCCGAGACGTCCTGCCCGTGTCGCCCCTCACCCCAACCCTCTCCCCGCAACAGCGGGGCGAGGGAGTTCGCTGCGCTCGCGGCCATCGCATCGTTCTGTATTCCGGTTTGAAAACGCGTCTCTCGGCTCTCCCGCAAGCCGGGAACGAAGCAGTCGGACACTGACAAGGACATATTTCCATGAGCGCCCAGCCCGCATTGCGCGAACAGATCGTCTATATGCACGACCGCGCCATCGAGACCATGCCGCGACCGCAGCTCGCGGCGCTGCAGTTCGAACGGCTGCGCAAGATGGTCGAGCGGGCGTATCGCGACGTTCCGCATTATCGCAACAGCTTCGACCAGGCCGGCGTCAAGCCTGCGGATCTGACCTCGCTGGCCGACCTCGCCAAGTTTCCTTTCACCAAGAAGACCGACCTGCGCGACAACTATCCGTTCGGGATGTTCGCGGTGCCGCGCAATCAGATGCCGCGCATCCATGCCTCGTCCGGCACCACCGGCAAGCCGACCGTGGTCGGTTACACCAAGACCGACCTGGACAACTGGGCGAACCTGATGGCGCGGTCGATGGTCAGCGCTGGCGCGTCGCCGGACGACATCGTGCACAACGCCTACGGCTATGGCCTGTTCACCGGCGGCCTCGGCGCCCATTACGGCGCCGAGCGGCTCGGCTGCACTGTGGTGCCGGCCTCCGGCGGCGGCACCGAACGGCAGGTGCAGCTCATCGTCGACTTCGCCGCCAATGTGCTGTGCTGCACGCCGTCCTACGCGCTGAACATCGCGGAAGTCGCCGAGCAGATGGGCGTCGACCTGCGCGATGCGCCGCTGCGGGTCGGCCTGTTCGGCGCCGAGCCGTGGAGCGATGCGATGCGCCGCGATCTCGAAGCGCGGCTCGGCATCAAGGCGGTCGATGTTTATGGCCTGTCGGAAATCATGGGGCCGGGTGTGGCCTGCGAATGCGCGGTGGCGCAGAATGGCCTGCACGGCTGGGAAGATCACTTCCTGTTCGAGACCATCGATCCGGAAACGCTTCAGGTGCTGCCGATGGGCTCGATCGGCGAATTGGTGATCACCACGCTGACCAAGGAAGCGCTGCCGATGATCCGGTATCGCACCCGCGACATCACCAGCCTGAACACAGAGCCTTGCGCCTGCGGCCGCACGCACCTGCGTATCATGCGTGTCACCGGCCGCGACGACGACATGCTGATCATCCGCGGCGTCAACGTCTATCCGTCGCAGGTGGAATCGGTACTGATCGGCTTCCCCGGCATCGCGCCGCACTACCAGATCGTGCTGACCCGCGAGAAGGCGCTCGACGCCATGACGGTGGAAGTCGAGATCGCCCCGGACGCCACGCGCGATGAGGCCGCGCTCGCCAAAAAGGCGGCCGAAGTGACGCACCACATCAAGTCGCTGATCGGCGTGACGTGCAAGGTGGTGGTGAAGTCGCCTGGCGAAGTCCCGCGCTCGCAGGGCAAGGCGGTGCGGGTAAAGGATCAGCGGAATATGTGATCGGCGGACGACTGTCCACGCGCCAGAGCTTCATGATGTTGTGCAGTATTATTTGACTGCCTCTTTCAAGCCTGGAGAATACCTTGGGGCTTTAGGCCTCACATATCTTGGTCGCAGTAGATGGATCCGTTCACGGGCTATCTGGCCACGCTTCTTGCGCCATTGCGGGTTGCGGTAGCCTTGTTGCTCACGTTTGGCCGCCGAGCTGTAGCCACACGTCATGCCGCGGTGCTGCTTCGCTTGTTGAAGTTCCATCGCGCGGCGCGCCTGCCAATTCATCCCCTCACGCGCGAGATGTGTGGGAAAGGGCAGTGCTGGTCAAAGCGAAATAACGAGGGGGCGATGGACGACTTCGCGATAACGCCAATTTCAGAGACCCGCTTCAACGCCTTAGGCGGATACGCGCGCGATCCGAGAACAGTCATGTTTTTCGATGAGCTTGGATACTTTGAGATCCAAAGCGGCGACGTCTTGGGTATCGCGACCCTTGACATCGCGGATCAGGATTTCGGCGGCATCGTGCTGGCTCGAGACAGCAAGCTGCGCTTCCGGAGTGTCGATGTCACCAAGTTTTGCGCGACCGCGGAGGAGGCGCTTGAAGCACTGTTTGCGGGGATGGTTATAGCTGCCCAGGCAAAGGCGGAGGCGCATCATCAGTGGGACGAGAACGGAGCTCCAGTCGATTTCTTTACCCACCTACACCAGGAAAGTCGCCTCAATTCGTCGTTTGTGCAACTAACAACTAATGAAGGATACTCGCCGGCGCGACAGATCATCGAGCCAATGATGCGCTGGTATGAAGACGCCGATGGCAATTTCATAGAGCAGTTCCAGAGCACTGGCTTCGACCAACGGATTTGGGAGCTTTATCTGTTCGCTACGCTCATTGAAGCGAATTTTTCGCTGTCGCGTGCGCATGCGGTGCCAGACTTCTGCTGTAGAGGGATCTTCGGCGAACTTTACGTCGAGGCCGTCACGGTCGGGCCAGCCGTCAAGCACGGGAAGATCATGCCGCCCCCGCCGATCAGTACACCGGAAGATCTGGATCCTTACGTGAAGGAGTATATGCCGATCAAGTTCGGCAGCGCCCTCTTCTCCAAGCTAAGAAAGCAGTACTGGGAACAGCCTCACGTAACTGGAAAGCCGTTCGTTTTCGCGATTGCTGACTTCTCGGCGCCGATGTCTATGGTCCATTCGCAGCCGGCGTTGGAGCGCTACCTGTTCGGCTATGAGCATATTGGGGCGCTCAATGATCAAGGCAAATTGGTGATCTCGCCGATTCGGATCGAAACGCATCAATGGGGGGATAAGAAACCAATCCCTTCGGGCTTCTTCCGGCTGTCGGAAGCTGCGCATGTGAGTGCGGTGATATCCAGCAATGGCGGAACGATTGCCAAATTCAATCGCATGGGCGTTCTCGGCAAATTCGGGTCGAAACAAGTGCTTATCATACGCGAAGGCCTGATGCTTGATCACAATCCCGATGCGCTCAAACCGAAGAACTTTTGGGTGATTGTCAATTCGGCCGGGTATGAAGAGAGCTGGATCGAAGGGCTGAACGTCTATCACAACCCAAATGCCGAGATTCCGCTGCCGATGGAAATGTTTCCAGGCGCGGCTCATCATTTTTGCGACGAGGTGACCTGCCCCTGAATTTTTCCTCCAGTTGGAGTTAGAGTCCGGCCCTGACGAGGACGGACTGATGAAGCGAGCAAGGTTCACGGAAGAGCA